>CAIKLQ010000247.1 GCA_903828255.1 uncultured Verrucomicrobiota bacterium | reverse complement strand
CTGGAAGCCGCGGGCCGGATGTTTTTTGGTCAGGAAGCCCGGCTGAGCGGTTGAGTGGCCGCGTCGCACGACAGAAAATGGTGACGCTCGCGACCGGCAGCCCCGGTCGAACGGAGAGGGACTGCCCTCGAACAGCCGTTTTTAGGTTCAAAGCTCTGGCTCTTGAACTTCAGCGTCCGGCAGTTCTCCGAGACTGTCCGCGCCACGTAGTCCGGCACGCTCGGAACGCGTGCTTGGATTTCCAGCGTCACCGCGATCTCGCTGTTCGGCAGGCCTTGAGCCCGGCGGTCAGGTAGTCCGGGCAGTGGGGACGATGGACATGGCTTCCGCCGCGTTCCGGCGGATGGTTTCCCAGTCTCGCTTGTGGATAGCTTCTACCTTCGCGAGCCAGGAGCCGCCCACGCAGAGGACCAAGGGGGACTCTAGGTACGTTGTCAGATTTCCAACGCTGATGCCGCCGAGTGGAATGTAACGCAGCCCAAGATGGGCAAATGGCACGGCGAGGTTGGTCAAGTGGGCGAAGCCGCCGGAAGTTTCCGCCGGAAAGAATTTCAGCACGCGACATTGGTTTTCTAGGGCTATCTCGATGTCGGTCGCTGTGGCGACGCCGGGCGCAAACGGCAGGCCGCGATCCTGCGCGGCCCGGATGGTGCGCGGGTTGCAACCGGGAGCCACGCCGAACGCGGCACCGGCCGCCACCACCGCCTCGACTTGTTGCGGATTCAGGATTGTTCCCGCGCCGATGGTGATCTCGGAGACTTCGCCCCGGATACGGCGAATCGCTTCGGTTGCCCGCGGCGTGCGACAGGCGAGTTCCATGACCGTTACACCTCCGGCGAGCAACGCGCGCGCGACGGGAACGGCGTCATCCGGATCTTCAATGGTAAGAACGGCAACCAAGCGAGCACGTTCCAGTTTGGTAGTTAGTTCAGGTGTGAACATGGCTTGAAAGTCATTCGGTGTGGGCGGGGGCGCGGGACCGTTCCGCTCTGGCTGTCAGCAACCCGGCTCGTAAGGCAATCGCGCGTTGCCCGTGCAACAGGGCCTCCTCTGCGCCGCAACTCAACACTCGTGTGGTCGGGGTCAAGGCGCGGATGGCAGCGTTGTAGAAAGGCCGCAAAACCGCCCCGCTCACCAGCATGATTCCCGCTGGCTTGTGGCTAGCGATCTCCTTCAATTCTGCGCCCATCAACAGCCCGGAGAGGCGGTAATAGTTGGCCGACTTGCTGGTTTGCTTCAGCAAATGGCGAGAGCGAATCGAGAAACAATCGTGGAGCAAATTGCCGTTGGTACCGTCCCAGACACCGCCGAGGAAGCGGTCGGCGTGGTCGGCTTGCTCCAGACCCCCGCCGACTTCCACCGTTTGGGTCAGAATGCTTTGCTGTGAGAGCAGTGCGAAGAACTCCCCGGTCATGTAGGTCGCGAAATTCACGACACGACCCTGACGGATCGAAACATGTTTGGAGTGCGTGCCCGGGAGAATGACGAGCCATTCCCCTTCACCGGGCGCGTGACTGGCCAGCGCCCCCATCAGCAAAGTCTCCTCGCCGCGCATCACGTCGTTATCGGTGCAGGCACCGGAGATGATCACCAGCGGGTGCTCGAATTCGCACGACGCGGGCCGCGTTACCATTTTCAAGTCGGAGCCGTCCACCGCCAGCGGCAGTTTCGCATAAGGCAGGTTGGTCATGCCGACGGAAGCCGACGCCATGCCGGAAATGACCAGCGGCACTCCGGCAAGAGAAAAGCCAACCTGGCGTTCAAAGGTGGCGATGCGATTGTGAATGGCCGCGAGATAGTATGCCATTCGCTCCGGCTCGGGGCGGCCACTGGCCGTCCACGCACGGAAAGTCGCTAGGATGCCTTCCCCTTCGTTCGTCCTGGCCCTTGTCTTCAGTGTGTCCGCTTCGACCAGTTGCAACCGGAAGGCTGAGGTGCCCCAATCGCAACAGAGAAGCAGTGATGCACTTGGCGGTTTCATCGGGGCAGAGGCGAGGCGTGACAGATGGTCGGCATGGTTGGAAACATTTTTACCATTCGGCGACGCTGCCATCCTTGTGTCGCCAGAGGGGATTGCGCCAGTTGTGTCCAGTCTTCGCCATCGCCCGCACATGGTCTTCGTTGATCTCAATGCCCAGCCCGGGACCTTCAGGGATTGCAGCGTAACCTTTCTCGAAGCGGAAGACGCTTTTATCAGTCAGATAATCGAGCAGGTCGCTGCCCTGATTGTAATGGATGCCAAGGCTCTGTTCCTGAATGAACGCGTTGTGGCATGTGGCGTCCACCTGCAAACACGCGGCGAGGGCGATGGGCCCGAGCGGACAATGGGGCGCAGCGGCGACGTCAAACGCCTCGGCCATCGAGATGATTTTCTTACATTCGGTGATACCTCCAGCGTGGGAAACATCGGGCTGGATGATGTCAACGTAGCCGTCCGTGAGCAGACCTTTGAATTGCCACCGGGAGAACATCCGTTCGCCGGTCGCGATCGGGATGGTGGTGTGGCGGGCGATTTCGCGCAGGGCCTCGTTGTTTTCCGGGAGAACCGGTTCCTCAATGAACATTGGACGGTAGGGCTCGATTTCCCGGGCCAGGACCTTCGCCATCGCCTTGTGAACCCGGCCGTGGAAGTCAATTCCGATGCCCATGGCCGGTCCCACTGCCCCTCGCACTGCTGCGATCCGCTCCACCGCCCGGTCAATGTGTTCGTGGGAATCCACGTATTGCAATTCGTCGGTGGCATTCATCTTCACCGCTGTGAAGCCCTGCGCGGCCATGTCCTTCGCCGCCTGGACAACGTCGGCCGGCCGATCTCCGCCGATCCATGAATACACTCGTATGGAATCCCTCGCCTTGCCGCCCAGCAACTGGTGAATCGGTGCGTTGTGGCGTTTCCCCTTGATGTCCCACAACGCTTGATCAATCCCGGAGATGGCGCTCATCAAGATGGGACCGCCGCGGTAAAATCCGCCGCGATAGAGCGCGTTCCAATGATCCTCGATGTTCAACGGATTCTTCCCGACGAGATGCTCCATGAGTTCATCCACCGCCGCGCGCACGGTGGCGGCCCGGCCTTCGATCACCGGTTCGCCCCAGCCCGCGAGGCCGGCATCCGTCTCGATGCGCAAGAACAGCCAGCGCGGCGGAACCTGGAACAGTTCGTAGCGGGTGATTTTCATGCGCTCACGGGCCGGGTGAGTGAACGAGCGTGATCGTTGTCATCGGTGGAAACAAACTGGCGTCGGCGATAGCCCTTGAAAAGGACAAAACGGCTCCGGGCAGGCAAAACGGTGGAATCCAGTTCCTCATTTTCTGGTTGGCCACCTGCTTGCCTGGTGGACAGGCGATCGGCGCGATTCAAAATCAGGCAGGCAGTCGTCGAAGAAACGGACATGGCGCCGAAAGGCTGGTTGGTCCTCTTAGATTCCCGCTGTTTACGATGGCGGGGGAATCTGCTCACGAAGTGCGTGGCTGGCGTGATTGGGAGGGGATGCTTGAGCCGCTAGTGCCGGTTGATTGACGGGCGATACGGGATGTTCGCCGCGCAGAACGCGGGCCACATTCTCCACCGCCAGACTCCGGGCCGCGCGGCGGGTTTGGTGCGTGCCACCACCGATGTGCGGGGTGAGGACAACATTCGGCAGGCCGCGCAATTTCGGATGCACCTTGGGTTCGTCTTCAAATACGTCCAGCGCCGCACCAGCTAGGTGGCCGCAAGTGAGCGCCGCGACGAGGTCCGCTTCAATCATGGTTTTTCCCCGGGCCAGGTTCAAGAAATACGCTCCGTGCTTCATCTGCCCGAATCGCGCCTGGTTCATAAGCCCGCGGGTCTCGGATGTGAGTGGCACATGTAGAGAGACGTAATCCGATTCCCGCAACAACGTGTCGAGAGGACGATAGTCGGCGTCGCTTGAGACCGAGCGCCGATGATAGAGGATGTTCATGCCAAAGGCGCGGGCGCGGCGCGCGACCGCCTGACCGATTCTCCCATAGCCGATGATCCCCAAAGTGCGTCCCTCCAACAGGTCTCCGTCCCAAACTCCCGGTTGGAAATGTTTCCATTCTCCGGAACGAACAAAGGCATCCGCCGACAACACCCGGCGTGCCAAACAGAGAATGAAGGCTAGGGTCAGGTCGGCGGTTGCGCCACAGTAAACCCCAGGCGTGTTGGTCGCCCAGACCCCGCGCCGGGCCATCAGTGCCCAATCGAGGTTTTCGGTGCCAGCAGCGACATTAGCCACAATACGCAGGCGCGGACAGTGATCCAACAACTCGGCGTCAACCCGCAATTCGGCTTGATTGATAATGCCGTCGAGGGCCGGGCCTAGCCGAAGCACCTCCTCGCGCGACATGAGGTCTCCGTTGCCGGGGCCGAATATCACCTTGGTTGTTTCCCCCAATGGCGCGATAACGTCAGCCGGAATCCTGTTGGTGATGAGAACGTGTTTCATCATATCCAGTCTTCCAGGGCTGAGCCAACTCTCTGCTAGCGGTGTGTGGAGTTGCTTGTTGTTCAAATCAAAATGATTCCTCTCTAAATAGCATGGCTCGAATAAGTCACATTCGCATTTGTGAGAGCGCGACCATAGTGATAGGTTGCGAATATCGTTTCGCGGAGTTCTTGGCAATTCATCTTCGGGAGGGCGAAATTGTCGGGTTCGGGGCTGGTGCTACTGGCACGCGAGCGGGAGCGTGATGATTAGCTGGCCCGCAGGAAACGATATTCGTCACCATTCGCTTTGCCGGCCACCCGGAAGCTGCGAGAGTGCGGCAGCGAACCCGTGCAAACCCGATGCGAATCATTTCGAGATGGCATAATGCCCCACTTCGCCTGCGGGCGGCAGACCATGCTCTCCGCCATCGCAACCCGGATGGCTTGGTGCCGCGCTTCGATTTCTCCGGTGTCAAAGTTGCGCCCGGCGGCTTTGTGAAAAGCCAGGCTGTAAAGAATGATCCACACTGAAACATATCTGACCAACCGCTTGAGAATTCCCAAACTTCTCCACTCGGCAACCTGGACGGTGATTTTGATGGTTTCGGCAACCGCCGCGGAGCGATTGCCGCTGTTGATGCCCAATGATTTCGAGTCTCTGCAACTGGTGTCTTGGCGGGTCGAGCAGGGAGTGCCGGATTCGCGCAACCCTCTGTTGGAACCCGCAATGCCCTGGGACTCAGGGGGCGTCATGGCGCATGGAACGGTTTTGCATGATCCCCTTGATGGCTTGTGGAAGGCCTGGCAGGTTTCGACGCCGGCCGAAGAGAGGTTTGAGGGACTGAAAGCCCAGCACGAGTCCCAGCGCCGGTTGACGTATCTCGAAAGCCAAGATGGAGTCGAATGGTATCGTCCCAAGCTGTCGCTCGTTCGCTGGCCGGGTTATGACCGCTCTAACATCCTGTTGGATTTTGATTCCGGCGGTACCGCGGTCTATGCCTCCGTCCTCGTTGACCCAGCGAACAAGGAATGGCCCTACGAGATGTTCGTGATGCGTTCTCCGAAACTGGCGGGCCTGCCCAACCGCGTGGGTCACCTGCCCGGTCCTGAGGAACGGCACGGAAACTACCGCTACCGGTCGAAGGATGGGAAGGATTGGAAGCTGGTCGAGGGGCCAATCCACTCGTCGGTGGGCGGCGGCGGGGACGTCTCTTATGTTTATCGCGAGTCGGACGGATCGTATGTTTCATACTTCAAGACGTATACCAAGTTGCGCGAAGGGGACCGGATCGTCACTTACGACAACAATCCGCGCGGCGGCCTCCGCAGCGTGACTCGGAGAACTAGCCCGAACGGCACGGACTGGGGGGATGAGGTTCTCGTTTTGGCGCGGGATTGGCGTGATCCCGACTACGCTCAGTTTCTGGAAATTTGCCCCATCAAAGTGGCGGGCGGCTACGTGACGCTGGTCAATTACTATGATGCTTCGATTCAGACGATGTGCCTGCAACTGGCCGCCTCGCGCGACGGGATTCACTGGTGGCGACCGGATCGGCGGCCGGCGTTGCCGAATCCGCCGCTCGGCGATTACGGTGGCGGCATGATCTGGCAGATGCACCACCCTATCGTCGAGGGCAATCGGATGCATGTGTATTATGCCGGCTCTGAGGGAATCCACGGAGAAATCCATGACAGCAGGCTACAACCCCAGATTGAGGTCGGCGGGGAACTGGTCAGTGGCGTCCAGAAACCCACCCTCCCATTCAACACCGCGCTCTGCCGTGCCACTTGGCAATTCGACCGATTGTGGGCCTTGGTACCGTCGGCGGGAGGCAAGACCATCGGTGAGGCCGTCACCCGTCCGGGCCACCCAGACGGCGGTCGCCTAACCGTTAATGTCCACGTCAAGCAAGGCGGCAAGTTTCAGGCTGAACTGCTCGATAAGAACTGCCGCCCGGTCGCCGGTTTTTCGATTGAAGATTGCCGTCCGATTACGGGCGACCACAGCCGGACCACAGTCAGTTGGAAAGGCGGCAAGAACGCCCCGGCTGAAGTCGTCAAAAGTCGGTTCGTGCTCCAGCGGGCATTCCTTTACGGGTATGATTGGAAAAGCCCACAGCCCTGAATCCCGGGGGGCGGAGTCGGCACAGATTTATGATCTACGGAAAGCTCGAACATTACGAAGCCATGGGACTGACATCACTCGGCGATGCGGCGGCGCGATCGATCGCGTGGATTCGAGCGCTGCCGGCCAATCCGCAAGTGGGGCGCTTCCCTTTGGACGGCGATAGAATCTATGCCGTGGTGTTCCGTTTCGACACGGTCAATCCTGCGGAGTTGCGCTTTGAAACGCATCGCCGATATGTTGACCTGCAATACACCGTGGCTGGAGCTGAGGCTATCGAATGGTCCCCCCGCGACACATTGGAAAATGACGGAGAATACGATGCTGAAAGAGATCTCCGGTTTCACCAATCAGGCGCGGTCTTCGGGACGACCATCAATGCGCCTGGCTTCTTTTCGATCTACACCCCGGTGGACGCGCCCCGTCCCGCAATCCGGGTCGAGTCCCCCGGGTTTGTTTTCAAATTAGTCGTCAAGATTGCGGTCGAACGATTTGGCACCCCAAAAAAGTCATGAACGATTCAAAACCCATTTCCTCCCTGCGTCAGCGATTGCGAGCAGGCGAAACCGTGATCGGCAGTTGGATCAATAGCGGAAGTCCCATCGTCGCCGAACTGATGGCCGCCTGTGGATTTGACTTCCTTTGCGTGGATGTCGAGCACTCGGCGGTGGATTTGCCGCAGACGCAACAACTCTTTCAGGCCATCCGCTCCGGCCGCCCGGATTGCGTCGCGTTGGTGCGTTTGCATGGAGTGGATTACGCCTTCGTCAAGCGCTACCTCGATGCCGGTGCGGGCGGGGTGGTGGCCCCGCTGGTGCGGACCCGCCAAGAGGCCGCGCTGCTGGTGCAGGCCACCAAGTATCCGCCGCAGGGCCTGCGCGGCGTGGGCTTTTGCCGGGCCAACGCCTACGGCCTGCGGCTGGCCGATGAGTGTGCCCGGGCCAATGACGAAATCCTCGTCGCAGTGCAGATCGAGCACATCGAAGCGGTCCGCAACATCGAAGCCATCCTCAGCGTGCCCGGCATTGATGCCGCTTTCATCGGCCCCTACGATCTCACCGCTTCGATGGGAATCACCGCGCAACTCGACCACCCCGACTACCTCGCGGCGCGCGCGACGATCCTCACCGCCTGCCAACGCCACCAAGTCGCGCCCGGCATCCACGTTGTCCCGCCCGACCCGACGCAAGCGAAGGCCCGCATCGCCGAGGGCTACCGCTTTCTCGCCTACAGCCTCGACATTACCATGCTTACCACCGCCTGCATCGAAGGATTGGCGGCGCTCCGGAATATCCCGGCTCGAGAACAGCGCTTATGAATCCAACTCCCGCTTTCAAAGCCGAAACCATCGGGATCATCACTCGGCGATTGCTGCCCTTTCTGATGCTGCTGTATCTGATCGCTTACATTGATCGCGCCAACATTTCCGTCGCGGCACTGCAAATGAACGCCGATCTGGGTCTGTCGGCCAGAATGTATGGCTGGGGCGCGGGCCTGTTTTATGTCACGTATATCATCTTTGAAGTGCCCAGCAATGTGATTTTGGCGCGAGTGGGGGCGCGACGTTGGATTGCGCGCATAATGGTAACCTGGGGATTCGTGGCTTGCGGCATGGCGTTCATTCATACAGCGGGTCAATTGTATGGAGTGCGATTGTTACTCGGAGCCGCGGAAGCGGGATTCACGCCCGGCATCATATATTATCTCAGCCGTTGGTTTCCCTCCAGCAATCGGGCGCGGGCGATGGCCTCCTTCTATATCGCCGCCGCGCTCGCCTCGGTAATCGGATTGCCACTGTCCGGCGCGTTGCTGAAACTGGATGGGCTTTGCGGTTTCGCCGGATGGCGCTGGCTTTATTTGGTGGAAGGCGTGCCAGCGGTGCTGATGGGCTTTGTCGTGCTTAAGTATCTGCCCAATCGTCCGTCGGATGCTCGGTGGTTATCCGGCGAACAGCGCGATTGGTTGTCGAAAACCATCGCCGATGAATCCACTCACGCGCCAGGCGGACACGCCAGAGGCTGGCACCAGGCATTTTCCGATGGGAAGGTGTGGTTGCTAAGTTTGTTCTGGCTGTCGCAGGCCTTCGGGACAATTGGCGTGACCTTGTTTCTTCCGCAGATTCTCAAAACACTTTCCGGTGCGACGAACTTCATTGTCAGCCTGCTTGCCGCGTTGCCGTTTCTGTTGGCGTGCGTGCTGATGTATCTGAACAGCCGCCATTCCGATGCGCGTCGCGAACGCCGTTTTCATCTGGGGGTGCCGCTGCTGATTTCCGGGATGCTGCTGATCGTCAGCATTTGCACCGGCAACGTGACGGTCACTTATCTGATGCTGTTGATGGCGGTTGGGCTGAACTGGGCGGTCACTCCGGTGTTCTGGGCCGTGACCACCGAGTACCTTGCCGGCGGAGCGGCGGCCGCCGGCGCGATCGCACTCATCAACGCCGTGGCCAATATCGCCGGAGTCGGTCTGCCACCGGTCATGGGATACATCAAAGATCAAACGGGCACTTACAACTACGGTCTGTTGCTGGTTGCCAGTGCTCTCATGTTCGGCGGTTTGCTGGGACTAGTGCTCGCCCGCAAGTGCGCTCCAAGCCCACAGGCCGCACCACCTGATCGGGTTGCTGCGGCCCTATGAATGATCCTCGCAGCTCTGCGCACCGCAATTGTCAGTAGGGCATTGAACGCGCGATTATTACTATGAACACTCAGGTCCTCCTCCTACTTGGACTTACCGTTTCAGGAATCACCTCGCAAGTAATGCATGCTCAGGAGGCGAAGTTGCAGATTCTTGACCTGCTTTGTGAATACACGGTGAATCCCCTCGGGATCGGTCTGCGGCCCCATGTCTATCCCAAAAGCTTCGCTCCTGGCTGGACCGACGCGGGGGTGATTTGCTCGTGGACTGGCTCGATCTGCCGTTGATCTTGCCGGTCGAATGACGCCACAACCCGCCAGGCAAAACGCAGTCAACCGGATGATTAAACGAATTCCGCTTCTCTTCGGATTACTATTGTGCTGCGCAGCGCAACTGGCGCTGGCCGTCACGGGAACCCCGGCGGAAAAGGCCACGGCCCGCCAATGGTTCGCTGCCAGGTTTTCAGGAGTTGCTGCCCACACGGTTGGCACGGAGGAGCCGGTCTTTTCCTTCACCTTTGGAGGCGAAAGGTCCGCTGAACTGTTCAAGTCATGGGAGCCGAACCGCAGCGAGCGCCAGCTTGATGTCAACCGGACAGAAACTACGCTCACCTACAACGACCCAAAGACTGGCCTCAGCGTTCGTTGTGTTGCCGTCGAGTATCGCGACTTCCCGGCGGTGGAGTGGGTGCTTTATTTCAAGAACACGGGCGCGACCAACACGCCTATCCTCTCGGACATCCGGGCGTTGGACAGCGGACTGCCGCTCAAGCGCGACCGCACCGCAATAGTCCACTACGCCAACGGCAGCGAGTGTCGGATGGATGATTTTGCCCCAATGCTCGCGCCGCTCGGACCTACGCCAGTCGCGCCACAAGCGCAGTGGATCGAGAAGACAAACCCGCTCCGGCTAAGCTCGAAGGAGGGACGCTCCTCCTGCGGGATGCTGCCATTTTTCAACGTGGATGCCGGCACGGAGGGCGTGATCGCCGCCATCGGCTGGACTGGCGATTGGACAGCGAAGATTTTCCAAACGGACACTGAAGTCCGAATGGATGCCGGCATGGGGCGAACGCATCTCAGGCTGCTGCCGGGGGAAGAAATCCGCACTCCACGAATCATGTTACTGTTCTGGCAAGGCGAGCGGATGCACGGGCACAATCTGTTGCGCCAATTCGTCATTACCCATCATTCACCTCGTATTGATGGCCGGCCAACCCGTGTCCCGGTCAGTCTCGGCACCTGGGGTGGCAATTTCGCTGGGAAACACATTGCGCACGCCCGGTGGTTTAAGGAAAACAATCTCCCGCTGGATTTCCTCTGGGTGGACGCCGGTTGGTATGGCAAGGACGACACGAAGGTGGGCGCGACCGTCTTCGACAGCAATTGGAGCAAGCTTGTCGGCGACTGGTTTCCCAACCCCGGCTATTTCCCCGAAGGCCTGAAACCAGTCGGCAAGGCGCTGAAAGAAATGGATATTGGCTTTTTGCTCTGGTTTGAGCCGGAACGGGTGCGAGCCGGAACGATGTGGGCTCGCGAGCATCCGGACTTTCTTCTCGGCCCCGACCCGACTGGCACCAGATTTCTTTTCGACCTCGGCAATACGGCGGCCCGGCGCATGGTCACTGAGCACATGATCAGACTTATCAAGGAGGGAAGCATTTCCTGCTACCGGCAGGACTTTAACCTGAACCCGCGACCGTTCTGGGATGGTGCGGATGCCTCGGATCGTGTCGGCATGACGGAGATTCGATATATCACGGGACCTTACCAGTTTTGGGATGACTTGCTCGCGCAGTACCCGGGCCTGCTGATCGACAACTGTGCGAGTGGTGGACGGCGCATCGATCTCGAAACCATGTCGCGGAGCCTTCCGCTGTGGCGGAGTGATGCGCAGTGCTTCCCCGGCTTCAGCGGCGCGGCCCTGCAGGGGCAGACGCACGGGTTGGGTTTCTGGGTGCCGCTCAGTGCAGGTTGCTGCGAGCGCGAGGATACCTACATGTTTCGCAGCGCAATAGGGGCAGGGCTGGACCTGACCATGTATGAATTTGAGAAGGACAACACCAAACACTTCTCCCTCGCCTGGCTGCGGAAGAGGCTGCATGAACTGAACCAAGTTCGGGATTACTTTCTCGGCGACTTCCATCCGCTGCTCAGTTTCACTCTGGCCGAGGATGCTTGGGCGGCGTGGCAATTCGACCGGCCCGACCTTGGCGCGGGCGTGGTGCTCGCGTTCCGCCGGCCCAGAAGCCCGTTGGTTCAGGCGGTGCTTCCGCTGAAAGGATTGGAGGCGGAGTCACAATACGAGTTCCGCGATGTGGACGGTGGGGCGCTCTCTCTGTTATCGGGCAAGGAATGCATGGAGCGAGGCCTGCGCGTCGAAATGCCGGACAAACCGGCAGCGCGCTTGCTCATCTACAGGAAACTTAAATGAGCGTCTGGCCGGAAGGCGATGACGACCATGAGACAATCGCTAGACTGGGACATCACGAGGAAAGGATTCCGGCCATGAATCCGATGTGGCGGATCTTTTTCTGCTCACTGCGGCCCTTATCGCCGAGGAGACGAAGGCTCGGATTCGGCCGTTGTAACTGCCCTGCCCTCGGTCAATCTGGCCACAGGTTTTCTTGCCACGCTGACGACCGAGGAAGGAGCCGTTGGGGGTGCGGGGTATTATGTCGTAATGCCCACCCGGATCGAGTTCGACGGCGTGACGCAATGTCATGCGGTGGACGCTTTCCGCCGGATCGCCGCCTTGGACCGGGTGGTGAGCAACGTGGTGGAAGCCTAGCGTTACTACGAACTTGCTGGACGCATCCAGCGGCATTTCATCACGCGTTTTTGGGTCCAGGATCACTTCGCCGAATATCTCGATCCGGTGCGGGAGTTGATCAGCAGTCACGGACTGACCGACGTTGAATCGGCCGCTTTTGCAACATGCGTGGCCACATCTGAGCAGTGGCCAATTCTCTGGCCGAAGGTTAGGGAAGCAAAAGGCTTCAACTATGGCGGCATGCCGACCGGCATTGCCACGCGTCCGGAGGCCTATGAGCGATAGGAGTTTGCTTGACGCCGACGGCTTCTTGCGTTTCCTCGCAATAATTACAAGCCAAGCGGCTCAGAGGGCCTAGGAAACGATATTCGTCACCTTTCACTTTGCAGACTTCACCGGAAAGACAACCCTAGCCCCTGTGAATCTTGGCAATTCAGGTGCGAATCATTCTGATCTGGAGGACACTGGACTTCTCCCGGCGGCAGGCGGGCATTAAGCCTGGGAGAACGGCGAACAACCACTGGTCACTTCAACCCCAACTGGTTCTAGAACTTTCTCATGGTAACAATCGCCGTCACCGAACTGGAATTCCGTAAGGCCGAGCTCATCTTCAAACGCGCTGCGGAAGAGGGGCTGGCTTGTCTCACTGTGCCCTCAGAGGAAGAATCGCTAGCGGAGGTCATCCGTTTGGCTGGAGCTCGTCATGTCATCATCGGCGTCGAACGATACTCCGGACCTCTGTACGATGCACTGTCTGCTGGGGGTGTCATTGCCCGTTTCGGCGTCGGGCACGACGGTGTCGACGGGGCGTTGGCGACTGCGAAAGGAGTGCTCTGCACGAACACGCCCGGGGCGTTGGACGACTCCGTCGCAGAACACACCGTGAACCTGATGCTGGCTGCGGCACGTCACACCACGAAGGCGGCGGCGGACTTGCGTGCGGGTCGGTGGTCGCCGCAATTGGGTGGCGAACTTCGGGGCAAAACGCTGGCAGTCATCGGCTGCGGTGCGATTGGTCGGCGCGTGGCGCGCATCGCCTCGCTCGGGTTTGGCATGAAGGTGGTCGGGTGCAAAGTGTTGGCGGTAAACATTGAACAATTGCAGCGCGAATTCGGTTTCGCATCTGTGGTGCGGAATTTTGAGGACGCGGTGCGCGAAGCGGATTATGTCAGCCTCCACATTCCGAGCCTGCCGGCGACCCGCCACTTCCTGAACAACGCTCGGCTGGCTTCGTTGCCAACGCGCTGTTGGGTGGTGAACACTGCTCGCGGTGCGCTGGTGGATGAAGTGGCGTTGTTCGACACGCTCGCAGAGGGCACGCTTGCCGGCGTGGCGTTGGACGTCTTCGAGCGCGAGCCTTACCAACCAGCGGCAGCGAGAAAGGATTTGCGGACGCTCCCCAACGTCGTCATGACGCCGCACATGGGCAGCAGCACGCGCGAAGCCTGCGAGCGCATGGCCCGGCGCGCGTTGCAGAACATCCGGCTGGCGGAGGCGAGCCGGTTTGAGGAAATGGACCTATTGAACCGCGACGTGCTCGCGAAGATCGCCGGATCGCGGGGGACAGGATCATGAAAAGCAAACTTCGCCGCGCGCTGCTCGACCGGCAGGTCACATGCCGCATTTGGATTCAGATCGACGACCCGGCGGTCGCCGAATTGTGTGTGCGCGCAGGCAACGCTCAGGGCGGCAGGGCGATGATATGAGCGGAAGCTCAGCGCCGCATTTTTCCATCGAAGGTCGCGTCGAACACTTCCGGAGTCTCTACCAGCGCACCAACGAGCGCCCATTGCTCGGTTTTTTCGTTGGCAGCGAGTACCCACTCCGCCGCTATCGCGCCTCGAACATCCTGCCCGTGAACCGGGCCTTGACGCCGGAGGTTTTCGAAGTCACGCCGTATCTCGACGATTGCGACCGGTTGTTTGAGTTGCACGAAGCATGCGGCGGCGATTTCATCTGGAGCGCGAGCGCGTTTTGGGGAATCCCATGGCTCGAAGCTGCGCTGGGCTGCCCTATCTTCGCCGACCACTCGACCGGATCAATCCACGCCATGCCGCCGACTAATTTCAGCGGTGTCGATTCCGTTTCCAAGTTCGACGTGAACTCACCGTGGATGCGCAAGGCCGTCGAGTTTCTCGACCGCATGGCGGAACGGAGCGGCGGACGTTGGCCCATCGGCACGACTCGGATGCGCGGGATTTCCGATTTGCTCTCCGCGCTGTACGGCGGGTCGGATTTTGTTATAGCGATGCTGGACCGGCCAGCCGAGTTGAAGCAGATTTGCCGCAAGCTCACGGATTTCTGGATCGAGTTCGGCAAACTGCAACTCACCCACATCCCACCGTTTCATGGAGGCATCGGCTCGTTTTACTACAACCTCTGGGCGCCGCCCGGAACAATCTGGCATCAGGAGGACGCCGCCGCCCTGCTCTCGCCAAAGCTCTACGACGAATTCATCCGCGAACACGACGACCGCATCGCGCATGCATTCGACGGTTGCATTATGCACCAGCACCCGACGAAATTCGTGCCAACCGATTTCTACCTGCGGATGCCGTTCCTCGCATTGGAACTGCACATTGACGAGGGCAGCTCGAGCGCCGAGGCGCTCTATCCGACTCACCTGAAGATCCTCGCTCAGAAACCGCTGGTGGTTTGGGGCAACATTCCTGAACGCGATCTCGATTGGATTTTCAAAAAGCTACCGCCCGCAGGCTTGGCCGTGATAACGGTCGTGCAATCGCCGGAGCAAGCCGGAGCAATCTGGCACCGGCAGCTAGCATGAAAGGCAGCCAGGGGATGATCGGACGCCGAGATCTCGCGAAGTGTGATCACAATGGGAGGACCTGGACGGAACCCAGATGTGTTCCCAGCCCCAACCGCAGCGGCGGTGGTATCGTTGCGAGTTTGGCGAGGACGCCGACTCGCACGATTATCCGATGTTCGGCTCGGTCAGCGAGCGGTTTTACAAAATGCTGGTCGGCATCCAGCTCGAACCTGAGATCATGGGTTCGACGAAATCATCATCAAGACATGGAGGGCAGCCAGTGCGCAAGGGGATCTGACGGGGTGAGGTTTCTTTGCCACGAGGCGCACAATGCCGTGTTCGTCCTTGGCTCCGGTAGCTATGCGCTCACCCGTAAGTGAAGCATCGCGCGGTTACGAACCCTTCCGATGCCCACAGCTGCTTGTGTTTCCTCGCAACGATCCTAGGTCGCACGGCTCACGGGCAACACGAAACGATATTCGTCACCATTCACTTTGCAGGCCAACTCTGGAAAGGTAACACTGGTCCCGTGAACCTTGGCAATTCGGCTGCGAATCATTTGGATGCGGATGGTGCCGGACTGCTCACGCTGGCAGGCGGGCATGCCGCCCAGCGGATGCCCCAGGCTGCCTGCACAGCTTACGGCCGTTTGAACTCGTTGTTTCATGAGCTACTCTGCAATCCCAACGCACGTCCGCGTTCATGATCAACCCACTGCTCACCTACTTCAAAACCGGCCCGGTCAGTTCGCTGCTCACTGACTCCGTCAGCCTGCGCCGGTTTTATGAGCGGAAGCGCTGGAGCATCTTTCTCTCGTTGATCGTGGGTTACGCTTTTTTCTACACATGCCGGCTGGGGCTTTCCGTTACCAAGAAGCCGCTGCTCGATGCCGGGGTAATGACGGCTTCGGAGATGGGCATCGTTGGTTCCGTGCTGCTGTACGTGTATGCCGTCGGCAAGTTTGTGAACGGGATGCTCGCCGACCACGCGAACATCCGGCGCTTCATGTCCTGGGCCCTGTTGCTATCCGCGATCGTCAACATCGCATTTGGCTATACGAACTTGTTTATCAGCTTCGTCGTCCTTTGGGGACTCAATGGTTGGTTTCAATCTATCGGCTCCGCCCCGAGCGTTGTCTCGATTTGCCAGTGGTTCAGCAACCGCGAACGCGGCACACGCTACGGCATTTGGGCCGGCGCGCACAACCTCGGCGAGGGCCTCACGTTCGTCGGGGTGGCTTGGCTGGTCGGTCATTTCGGCTGGCGTGCGGGATTTGTTGGTCCGGGTCTGATCTGCACAGTCGTGGCGCTGGTGTTGTTCCAGACCTTGGGGGACCGTCCGCAGACCTACGGTTTGCCGCATGTGGCGGATTACAAGAACGACCATTCCGCCGGCCCGCCGCCGACTGAAAGCACCGCCGTGCTCCAGAAGCTCGTGTTCCGCAATCCTTGGGTCTGGATCCTCGCCCTCAGTTGCGCGATGATGTATGTGGCCCGCTATGCCATCAACAACTGGGCCATCCTCTTTCTCCAGGAGACTAAGCACTACTCTTTGACCGAAGCTGGCTTTGTCATGGGCACCTATCCGGTGACAGGGTTTATCGGGGCCGCCGCCTCGGGCTGGATGTCGGACAAGTTTTTCGGTTCGCGTCGCAATCTCCCCACGCTCATCTACGGCTTGCTCCAGACCGGGGGTATGATCCTGCTCTTTCTGGTGCCTCCCGGCCACCGCTGGCTAGATGTGGCGGCCATGGGCCTCTTTGGTTTTGGGGTCGGCGGACTGATCGTGTTTCTTGCCGGCTTGATCGCCGTGGACATCTTGCCCAAGGCGGTCGCTGGCACGGTCAAGGGGCTGATCGGTTTGTTCGCCTATGTGGGGGCTGGCACGCAGGACTGGATCAGCGGCTTTCTCATTGACAGCCACAAAACCATCCTGGCGGGACGGACCACTTACGACTTTGCGCCCGCGTTCCACTTCTGGATCGGTGCCTCGCTGCTTTCGGTCGTGCTGGCCTCCTGTGCCTGGAATGTGCGCCCTCGCGAATGAATGCAGACTTGCTCCGCCCGGTCGGCAGCCAAACAATGGGCTTTTATGTCCCTCCCGCATGCTCAATTAGCCCCAAAATATGAAATCATTCCCCATAGTTTCGTTTCTGTGCCTGTTGCCGCTGGCTGTTTTCACAGCCGAATCGGTCGTTCCCGCTCCAGCGGCCCCGTCGGCGGGCGGCTGGCGATATGTTGAGATCCGCCGCTTTCCCGCTCCCGAGGCCAGGCAAGGGGTGACGGCGGACAACGACTTCCTCTACATCATCTCCAACCACGCCCTCGGAAAATACCGGAAAGACACGGGGACGCGGGTCTGCGGCTGGGAGTGTCCGAAGGGCGAACCACTGACGCACCTCAACGCTGGCATCGTTCGCAAGGGGCGGCTCTATTGCGCACACTCGAACTTTCCCGGGGTGCCAATGCTCAGTTCGGTGGAGATCTGGGACACCGCCACCATGAAACATAGCGGCAGCCACAGCTTCGGCCGCACCGACGGCTCGTTGACGTGGATTGACCGGCACAATGACCGGTGGATCGCCTGTTTTGTCCACTACGGCAACAACGGCGGCGAGCCGGGGCGCGGCCCCGAGTGGACGCGTTTGGTCGAGTTCGACGACGAGTGGCACCAGACCGGCGGCTGGACTTTCCCCGCAAATCTCATGGCGCAACTCGGGGCGCGCGGCTTCAGCGTGTCCGGCGGCGCGTTTGGTCCGGGCGGCCATCTCTGCGTCACCGGCCACGACGATCCCGCGCTCTACGTGCTCGCGATGCCCGAAGCGGGTTCGGTTCTGAATTGGATCGCGACGATCCCGATCACCGCGCAGGGACAGGCTTTCGGTTGGGATCCGCGCGAACCCAGATTGCTCTACACCTTGAGCAAACCGGGTCGGGAGGTGATCGTTGGGCGCGTGGAGTCCTCTAGGCCTGCCCCGTCTGGGCGGAAGTCTCGCCGGGCAGACGAAAAGAAGTTTTCGGAGATTCCCTGAAGTAACTCTCCCAGTCTTTTCCGTTGTCGTAATT
This sequence comes from uncultured Verrucomicrobiota bacterium, assembly GCA_903828255.1. GTDB lineage: Bacteria > Verrucomicrobiota > Verrucomicrobiia > Limisphaerales > JADLHS01 > CAIKLQ01. Next base: position 12,986 of record CAIKLQ010000247.1, on the reverse strand, counting down.
TCAAAACGTGCAGAAAATTCCGAGCATTCTTGACCCCAGTTCAACCCGCCCCCCCTTGAAAAGACACCCTCGATGCGTCTCATTTCGCCAATCACAAATCAATCCATCCCGGACAAGAAGGTATTTGGTCTCGTTGTTCATCCTGGTTTCGGTCGGCACGAGGCTCCCGGTCAGATCTGCATCCAGCGACCCGGAAGTATTGTTGCACCAGAAGCGGACCCGGATCGTCACCGGCAATCCCTGTTTTATCCTTGGCCTGTACGAGTGTCGGCGACAAGAGAAGATACGTAATGAAAAGAGGGGCGGGACGTTTTCGTCCGACAACCGATTCTGAACTATGATCACACAACACCAAACAACACCCAGGAACAGAGCATGGGCAATATTGGCCGCGGTAGCGGCGACGCTTTGGAGTGGCGGCGCGCTGGCGGAGGCCGAACTCGGAACCGCTGTCCGGCTGCGCGACATACAGGAGTGGACGGTGGTGGTGGGCGAAGATGCCATTCCCAGTGAACGTTATGCCGCCGAGGAATTCTGCCGATTGTTCAAGGCCGCCACGGGCAGCGAACTGAAGACCGTCGCTTTGCCTAGCGGCAACGGCGACTTTTACATCGGAGAAAGTGCCGCGCTGCGGGCGCATTCGCTCGGCTTCAGTGTCGCGCCGCTGGGCGAGGAAGGATTGCGCATTCGGATCGCGCGCACGGCTATGGTGATCGCCGGCGGCCGCCCGCGCGGCACGCTTTACGGCGTGTATGAGTTCTTCGAACGTTATCTCGGAGTGCGCTTTCTGACCAAGGACGACACCTACATTCCGGCCGACGCAGCAACGATGACTATCCCGTTGACCGACTACCAGTATGTGCCGCCGTTCTCCTTCCGCTGGTCCTACTACGCTGAGAATTCCAAAGACCCCGCGTTCGCGGGGCGTCTCCGGGTTAATAAGATTACCGACGATGAACGTTTGGGCGGGCAGACCAGCCAGGGACTGATTGGCCATTCGATCGCGACGTATGTGCCCGCAGCAGTTTATGGTCAGGAGCATCCGGAGTATTTCGCCCTGGTCAACGGCGTGCGCAAGCTTGGCACAAGCGGCGGACCGCAGGTGTGCTCGCTGAACCCGGACGTGATCAAGATCGTGTGCGCCGCGGTGGAGCGGGCGCTGGACGCCGCCCCGTCGCAGAAAAACATCAGCGTGAGTCCGATGGATAATGACGATTTCTGCCAGTGCCCGGCCTGCAGCGCTCTCGGCGCGCAGGAGGAGAGCATGGCCGCGCCACACCTGGTACTGGTCAACGCCGTCGCCGATCGGATCGCCAAAACCCATCCCGGCGTGAGGGTCGGAACGCTAATCTATTGGCACACGCGCAAGCCACCCAAGACCCTCACGCTGCGGTCCAACGCCGAGATTCAGTTGTGCAGCATCGAGTGCTGCACCCTGCATCCGCTGGATGATCCCGATTGCAAGCGCAACCGGGTGTTCTACGAGGACTTCGCCAGATGGAAGGACATTTGCCAGAACATCTGGATCTGGAACTACAACACGGATTTCAGCAACTATGATCTGCCTTTTCCGAATTTCAACGCTATCGCCAAGAACATTCAGCTCTTTCGCAACAACCATGCCCGCGGGGTGTTCATGCAGGCGGCCGGCAACGGACTGTCGAGTGAGATGAGCGATCTGCGCAATTACGTTATGGCCCGCTGCCTCTGGCGGCCGACGGAGGAGGGTTGGGCGCTGGTGGATGAGTTCTGCCGCCTGCACTATGGAGCTGCCGCGCGGCCGATTTTGGCCTACCTACGGTTCCTGCATCAGAATGCCGAGGCCCGGGGAGTCCATCCGGATTGTTTCCCGTGGTCCGGTGCCGAAGTGGGCTTGGACGCGGGCGTGGCGCAACGTCTTCACGCCTTCTTCCAAGAGGCGCTCAAGCTAGCGCCCGACGATACGATCCGCGCGCGGGTGGAGAAGGCCATGATCCCGACGTTGCGCGCTCTGCTGTCCACCGCGCCCTTGGTGTATGAGAACGGCCGCTACCGTCTGGATGCCTCGGCCTTCGGGGCGGACACCCTTGATCGTTACATCGCGCTGGCCAAGAAATACGGCATGAACATGGGCGCGGAAGTAAGGCCGCTGGAAACGTATATTGTTGAATGGAAGGCTCTGCACCAAGGCCTCCCGGCTGTTCTGTTGGAAAACCAGGTCTGGCGCGTCGTCCTGTTGCCGGAACAGAACGGGCTGATCGTCGAGTTGCTCCACAAAAAGACGGGTCACAATCTGGTAAACAAGCCTACGGCGGGATTCACGCGTTGGAATCTGAAAGAGCCGTGGCCCGAGGAGCACGGGATGCGTGATCCCGCCGACGGGACGAGACACTCTTGGGAGACCAAGGACGGCTCGGTTGTCATGACGCGAACGCTGCCCGATGGCAGTGTGTGGCGCCGGACGGTAGCCCTACCGTCCGAGTCGGCCGCTCAAATCAAGTTCCACGCTGAATTCATCGCCGGTGAGGCGCACGCTGGCTGGCAGGTGCGCGAACAGCCCGTTCGCTACGCCGTGTCCCGCTCGGAGAATCCTTACGACACCGCGATCTACACCCTGGACTCGGCTTGGAAACATGTGAACCGGGACTGGCAGGTCGGTCGGTGGGTTCAACAACAACCGCGCCCGCAAGCGGACACCACGGCGTTTGCCTTCTACGACCACAAAGGAGGCTTTGGCATGCAACAGACCTTTGTTTCGGGAACTTTTGCCAGGTTTAAGATGGATTGGAGTTCCATGGCGACCAGGGTCTTGCTGGAAATGTTTACGCCGGTGACTCCGATACAGAAGGGGCAGAAACTGTCCTTCAGCTACGAACTCGGCTACCTTGAGAAGCCCCCGCTGGACGGCCCGTAGCTCGGCGACATTCTAAACCATGTTCACGCCACCAAGAAGCAGCCCCACGCGCCCGATCCGCGTGCCCATTCTGCATCGGCCCTCTGCTCACGCTCGCGGCCATGGCGCTGCTGTCCGGGCGGCGCAAGGTCGCCGAGATCGTCGGCTTTGCCACTATGTTGATTCCGGGGCGATGCCGCCAACTACGACTGCCGCGCAAGCACGGATATCCGCGCGTAGCACCAGTTAGTATTTCATCACCGAAGAATTTTCTCAACGGCAATAAGACCACCAACCGCATCCTCTGCAACAAAAGTTTAGTAATTCCCCATTCACACCTGGAATTGCCGATTTTGGCGAAAACGAGTTCATTTTCCCAAGAGGCTTGAATCCAACAATCTGAAGACAAACAGTCAGGGCTGATCCTCCGGCCGTGGTGGACCTATTCCCTATTAAGAAGATGTTCTCTCGATTTACGAATCTCGTTTCTGAGAGGCAGATTTGTCTTCTTCGGTCCAGACGGCATCAATTAAGATGGTGTTCGGGATTTCGGGGCTTCCGCGTTCGTTGCGGTGAATCTGCGCGACGGCCATTTCCACGGCGATAGCGCCCAATTGTTCGGGACGATAATCGAGGCCTCCCTTACCGCGGATGATATCCTGTCCGGTAAGCGAGCAAATCACCGGGGGTTTGACGACGCGAGCGCGGGAGGTTTTTGGTATTGGGTAGCTGGGATCTTCGGCGACCAACACTGCCTCGGGTTTTTCACTCTGCAGCCAACGAAGAAACGCCTCATGATCCGCCTCGGCGGCAATCAGTGGTGACAGGCGTTCGCCGGCCGGCAGACACTGCTGGCACCAAAGAAAAGCCCCGAGCCATTTGCCTTCCACTCGCTCGTTCACCTCCGGGCTGAGCGCGATCCCAATCCGCTGAAGGCCGCGCTTCCGCAACTGTTCAAAGGCCAAGACGCAACCTTGAAAATGGTTTGGCGCAACGCGATGCATGGCTGGCTCGTGCAGGCTGGTGCCGATCGTCACTCCGGCAAACCCCCGCAAGTCGAACGCGAATCGCATGGCAGACTCCGGAACGGCAGGAATGATCAACCCCCAATGTCCGCGGGCCGTGAGCATGCGGCGAAGGCTCTCGGGTGAGATTTTATCCACCCCGCAACGATAGACTTCGATGCCGTAGCCCAGTTCAACCGCCCGTTCTCTCGCCCCCTGGAGCATGGGGCCGGGGTTCATCACCGCACGGCTTCGTTCCGGTCCCCAAAGATCAACCCAGGCAATGTTGTGCGGATCGGCGCGACGGCGACGGTGATGCAGTTGCGCCATGAGGGTCGCGACCATGGGATCGGGGCGGTATCCCAGTTTTTCGGCAGCGGCCTGAATCTCCTGACAACGCGCCGAGGGAATGCTGGGATCGTTACGCAGTGCCTTGGAAACGGTGGAGGTGGCTACGCCTACAACCTTGGCGACATGCCGCATGGTGATACTGGTTTCAGGATTCACGAAACGATATTCGCAAGACGGTGCTAGGATGGCAAGCCCTCATGGCGCAAAGTAGCTCCGGAAAACACACCGAATGCGAATCAGACTGCACTTCCAAACTGCTCGCCTTTCTGCGTTGAACGCGGACGAGAGGCACGGTCTATCGCAACCGGTTGCCGGTCGGTTTTGCCGGCGGTTTTTTCGCAAACCCAAAACCCTAACCACCACAGCAAGCACACAACCCACACATTACTCATGAAAAGCCGAACCGTATGGGCCAGCGCCTTGGCACTGGCAGTAACCCTCACCCCGCTACTTGAAACCATGGCCCAGGATGGCATCATCCTGATTACCGCGCGAAGGCAAGGAGACACAGGCATCAGTACAACGGACCTTGATGACGTCAAGGGACCTGGGCAAATATCGCCGGGGGATACGGCGATGCATTCGTTTTTGGGAGACAATGGCCATTCCTGCCGTCTGGTGGTCGTAAACGCAATTAACCCGGGTGCTTTTTACGGCGGCGGTACGATTCCTGGCAATCCCGCCGGCTTCCTCACGCCTGGTGGCGCTTCCAATGTTAAGTTGGTAATTCTAACGGCCGCGGCCAGCACTGCGGACAACCCAAACCTGACGAGTTTTAGCATTCCGACGATGACGGGAGAATTCGGAATTATCGGCTCCGCCGGCAACGGTCTCCAAATGTATGCTGGTACGGGCGCTGGCAATCCCAATGCTGCTTTCCTGCTCACTAATGCTAGTCCTGCGATCGCCACTAACGCCCTGTACATGACGGTGACCGCTGCTGGCAAACTCCATCCGATCATGCAGGGCATCCCTTTGGATGCGGCGGACCGCGTCAAAATGGTCCGGGATAGGTATCCGGGAGAGGACAATACCGCCTCCTTTGGTGGCAAAGCGAACTACGAGTTTTGGTGGGTCACTGCAGGAGCCTCCGCTCCGGCGGCAGGCACAACAGTGCTGGCAACGCAAAGCTCCGCTCCAACTGAACCGTGTTTCTCCGTCGCGGACATTGGTGGCGTGTTAGCGGATTCTTCGACCAATAGCAGACGCTTGGTCCATCTGCCGTTTGGGGAACAAAGTACCGGCTATTCCCGCCGGAGCTTCAACTGCTTGAGTGATATTGGCAAAGTGATCTTCCTGCGAGCCGCGAAGTGGGCCATGGGTGAGACGCTCACGCCGTACGTGCCGTTGGGCGTGATCCAAACCTCGATGGTCAGCCCGACCAAGCTCGAACTCCGCTGGACGGGTTCGACCGCGAAAAACTACAAGGTGCTAGGCACCACGGACCTTGGCGCGCTTTCCACAACCTGGCAGACCGTCGTGCAGGATATCCCCGGTGTTGCTGGCGTTGATGCTATCTCGGTCAAGCTCGATATCTCTGCGGGACCGCAGTATGCGTTCTTTCGGGTTATGCCCGTGCCATAACCGGCGGGTCTTGTGCGCAGTCCGCTTTTGCGGCGGGCTGCGCTCCATTCCTTTCGACTTTCTGAGCATCAAGAGAAACACATTAACCAACGCTAGTTATGACCAACATGAATCTGAACAAACAGAAACCGGCGAAGCTGGAGTATTTCCGCAAGCGATGCACCCGCGCGTTCACGCTGATCGAATTGCTGGTCGTTATCGCGATCATAGCGATTCTGGCGGCGATGCTGTTGCCTGCCTTGGCCAAAGCGAAGGCAAGAGCGCAAGCTATCAGCTGTATCAACAACAACAAACAAATGGGCCTGGCCACGATCTTTTACGCCGAAGACAACAACGGATTTGTCCCGGCCGGAGCGGACTCCGCAGCCGGCCATCCTTTTTGGTACTACCTCACGCCGCACCTCGGGGGGAAGGACACCAACGATTTCATGAAGGTTAAAGTTTTTGCCTGCCCCAGCTATCCCCCACTCGACGGCAAACAACAGTTGGTCGCGTACTCCATCAACAACTGGAAATTTATGACGCCGCTGGATCAGCAAGGCGATGCGTACAACGGACCTAGAAAATTGAACAAAATCCAACGCCCCACCGACACGATTTATTTAGCCGACTACGAGTCAGGCAAGGGCTTCACGATCATCACCGACTTGAGCGGTGGGAGCCATGACACCGATATTTGGGGCCCGGCTCACCTACCCTACAACGCAAAGGGCGACCCGAATCCGGTGAATCGGGTGGCGCGCACCCGGCACGGCCTCGGCCCGAACTGTTTGTTTTTTGATGCCCACGCGGCATTTAAGAAAGCCAAGTCAATCACCCCGGATGACTGGCGCGAACAGCGGTATTAAAAGTGATGGGGCCGCCGGATCGGTCCTGGCATTGAAACGGAACACCGCTGCTCGGGCGCGCGACTTGAAACAATGGAAGCCGTGGGGCGGTGGTAAGTCCTTCGGTCGCTGACATGATAACCTGGAATTTGCTTGGCGGCTGGCCAAATCAGTGCGTCTGGGTAGCACTGAGTCTGCTGGGGACGACCGTTGGGGTTACGGCGGCCACGGTATCGCGCGGCCCCTATCTGCAAAACGGTTCGCACACGAACCTCACCGTGCGCTGGCGCACCGACGTGGTGACCGACAGCGTGGTAAGCTGCGGAACGAACCTCGCGGATCTCGATCTCGTGACGAGCGACGCAATGAGCGTCACGGAACACGCGATCAAACTCACCGCGCTGTTGCCGGACACGACTTATTATTATTCGATCGGCAGCAGCGTCGGCACGTTGGCCGGGTCGAACGTGAATCATTTTTTTGTCACCGCGCCGTGGCCGGGCACTCCCAAGCCCACGCGCATCTGGGCCATCGGCGACTTCGGCTGGGCCAATCCCCCCCAAGTGGCCGTCCGCAACGCCTATGAAGCTTTCACCGGCACACGGCAAACTGACTTGTGGCTCATGTTGGGCGACAACGCCTACCCCAGCGGCACCGACGCGAATTATCAGGCGGGGGTGTTCAACATTTACACTAACCTGTTGCGCAAATCGGTGGTGTGGCCGACGGTCGGCAATCACGATTCGGATCCTGCCTACTTCAGCATCTTTTCAGTGCCCCAGGATGGTGAGGCGGGCGGCTTCCCCTCCGGCACGGCGCACTACTACTCGTTCAATCACGCCAACATCCATTTCATCTGTCTCGACTCGATGGCCGCCAGCCTCGCGACCAACAGCCCCATGTATGTCTGGCTAACAAATGATCTTGCCCACATGACGGCGGATTGGACCATCTCCTTTTGGCATCACCCGCCAATCAATCAGGATACGGACACGCTGGCGCGCGGGATGCGGGAGGTGTTCTTGCCGGTGCTGGAGCAGGCGGGCGTGGATCTAGTTTTGTGTGGGCACATCCACAATTACCTGCGCACGTTCCTGCTCGACCAATATTACAGCGGATGGTCACAGTTCAACGCGACCAACAAGCTGGATGCCGGGAGCGGCCGGGAAGGCGACACGGGCGCTTACACAAAACTCGAGCGTGGCCCGATCCCGCACCGAGGGACGGTTTACGCTATCGTCGGCAGTTCGGGAACAGTTGACTTTGTCCCCAATCCAATCCATCCGGCGGTGTACTTTACCGGCAACATCGTGGGATCACTCGTGCTGGACATTGCCGGTAACCGGCTTGACGCAAAATTCATCCGCTCGACCGGCACCACCAACGATTTCTTCACCATCGTGAAAAACAACCAGCCACCGGTGCTTGATCCGATCGGCGATCAAGTGGTGGACGCCAATCAGGCGCTCGTCCTCACCAACTTCGCCCGCGACTTTGTGCGGGCGGGAGAACAGTTGAATTTCACCCTATTGTCCGCTCCCACAGGGGCGAACATCCGCAACCTCTCGCCAACCAATGCCATATTCTCGTGGGTGCCCGCTTGCGACCAAGGCGGCACCACGAATATCGTCACGGTTGAAGTCAGCGACCACGGCACGCCACCCTTGACCGCCACGCAAACCTTTGTTGTGACCGTGCCCGATTGCGTCCAGATGAGTCTCGGCCACACGGTCGTTCGTGCGGGCGACACGGTGTCCGTGCGGGTTGCATTGTTGTCAACCGTCCCGTTGAGCAACGTGGTGATGCTGGTCGCCTATCCGGCGGAGCGATTCACCAACGTCACGCTGCTCATCAATACGCAGCAGGTCGCCACCGCGCCGCTGTTCAATCTGCCCGGCTCTGGCTCGCTGGACGTGGGATTGAATTTCCAGACCAACCACACGTTGCTCTTGTCAAGCAACGTCGCCACCTTGGACTTCACTGCTTTCTCCAACCAAAGCTCGGCCTTCGTGTGGCTCACGTTGCCGGCGGTGGCGGCCCGTCGGGTCGATGGTTCGGTGGTGACGAACACCTATGGTCTGTCGGGCCGCGTCGTGGTCGTCGGCAAAGAACCGCTGCTAGAGGCCTTGCGGGCTCCGAGCAATCAGGTCCTGCTCCTGCAATACGCGCTCCCCGATAGCGTCATCGGATTGCAATGGACGACGAATGTGGCGGGCGGTGTCTGGCAGTTTTCCTCGTCGGTGACGCAGACGAATCTGATGCAGGAAGGAGGTCGGTTCACGCCCTCCGTTCCGGCGTTGTTGTTTCGGGCCATTCGCGGAACAAACGTGCCGTGAGATGGAGGCCGCAACTCTGGCAACGTGCCAGCAGTGATCTGAAGTTGCATCCCGAAGTTGTGTCACGAGTCCCTCACGGGGCGCTGGGAGGAGGCCAGACGCATCCAGTTCAAGCTGCTCGAACTCATCACGCCATGTTCTGCGGTACGGAGTACCACGAAGGTTTCCGAGCGGGCATGTTTTTGCGCGGTTTTCAACTCGGCACTTCGCGGCAGTTGCTCTCGCTCAAAACGCAGTGCAACTACGCGGAGATTCGCTCGCGCATCAGGGTTTTCAGCATTCTGACGGATCTTTCTATTATTGGGTTCATTCAACGAGTCTATTCCTAGACTCATGTAAGCTGAGTAGCTTCAAGATAAAGAAGTCTTCATCGCGATAGCCGCAGGCCTGACGGGTAGTCGTCACCGTCCCCGTCCAACACGGGGTGAACGAGAAGAACAATCACGACCGGGCCGAAGCCGCCGCCCGGCGGCAATTCCCAAGGTGTCGCGTCAACAGCGTCACCTACTGCTGAACGGGCCCGGCGGAGCGAAACCAACCGCAACGAGCGACGTGAACATGAACCCATCGCCAACGAATGTTCTCCTGCCGCGGGCCTACTGGCACTGGGCACACCAAACCCCCACCACCGGGCGATACACCCCCGAAGGGCCCATCACGGTCCTCGACCCCAACGAAGTCTTCGTGTTCGGCAGTAACGCCGCCGGATTCCACGGGGCCGGTGCCGCCGGCTGGGCCTACACCGGCCAGGCCGGCAACCAATATCGTGCCGGCAACCCCATGTTGCGAGCCCGCCACAGGACTCGCGGCTATTGGGCGCGGTTGGGCATTGCGCGTGGCTGGCAACAAGGCCAGCACGGTCGAAGCTATGCCCTTTGCACGATCCGCCGCCCCGGCGCCAAGCGCAGTGTGCCATTGACTGAGATTCGCCAGCAGGTCGAACAACTCTACCGCTTCGCCGCCCAACACCCGCAACTTGCCTTCCTAGTCGTCCAAACCGGCTCCGCCACCCAGCCCGGCCACAACGGCTACTCGCTGGCCGAAAACGCCAGTTGTTACTTGGAGCGGCTCGAAAGCAGTCCGTCACCCGGCAACGTCCCAACAAGCCAAACGCCACCGGCGTAAAGGTTCAGCCTCCGCCAACCCGCGTCCGCGCTTGCGCCGCCGTGGTCGTGATGAATCGGACGGCGAGGGGGTTCAAAACCGGGTTCGACCGCGTGGTTCGCTTCCAGCAACCGCCCCACCTTTTCCGCATCAGTTCCCCTGCAGACGTTGAAATTCTCAATCGTTCAAAAACAAAAACACAAAAAACCGTATGACCACAACCCAAACCGCCCCGCGTAATCAAACCGTCCGGCGCATCTATTGCGAAGGCCCCACACTCGAACAGAACCGCAAGGGTGAGGAAGTTCCCACCTGGCGCACCTTCGTTGGCAACGAGAAGCGTCAACCGCGCGGCACCATCTATCAGTGTCTCTCGCTTAAAATCGCCGAGGGGCTCGCCCGGCAGATGAGCCACGATCGGGAATTGGAGCTCGTCCACGAAGCCCAACCGGCGCTCACCGCAAGCACCACAACCCACTCACACCACCCACAAAAACTATGTCCCTCATCGACTACGCCGAACGGTCCAACATCCACAGCCACGAATTGCCGGACTCCGAACTGCGGGCCAACGCGCCCAGCCTCTTCGCCAGCAAGGCCATGCCGGGAGTCTCGTCCAAGTACACGTTCCTGCCCACGTCCCGCATCGTCGAGGCCATGCGGAGCGAGGGCTGGAAGCCCATCGAGGCCAAGCAAACCTGGCCCCGCTTGGAAGCCCGCCGCACTTTTCAACCGCCGTTCACAGTTGCTGCCGGTGACGCATCAGCACCCGAATGTGGATTGGAACAAGGAGAAAGCTCGGTATCGCGGCGTGGCCCTGCGTCAGCTCGAAAAGCTGGGCATCACGGACATCGAGAGGCGTATCCGTTTCGAGCGCGTCGTGACGCTGGCGGACTGGGAAAGCAAGGTGGACATTTATCGCGGCGCGACTTTCAACCTGACGCACAGCTTTGCGCAGATGCTGCACCTGCGGCCGCAGAATCGGTTCGAGGAGTTCGACGGGATGTATCTCGTGGGCGGCGGCATCCATCAGGGCCGCGGCCTGCCTGTCATTTTCGAGTCCGCCCGCATTAGTTCGAAATTGCTGTTGGAAGATTTGGCATAGGCGGCTTGACCCGGCTTGGCGGGAACGGAGCGCGAGCCGTCCCTCGCTCGCAGGGGGGGCGAACGCACGAGTCGCGTGGAATTGGATTCTACCTTTCGCCAATAGCCGCCAACGCTGCGAGCCAGGGACGGCTCGCGCTCCGATGGAAGCAGGTCACCTATGCTTGGCGGATTGGTTGGTTTAAGCTGCCTGGCTTCGCTCCAATGCTTTGGCGCCAAGGACAGCCACACTTCGAGTCGACCCCGCCGCTGATTGCACCCGGCCTCGGCTTTTGCCGAAAATAAATATTTGACAGGGCTTGATCGCATGTGAGTTTCATGCGTTTTATGTTTGCGCACCACTGCAAGAAATCATTGTCTGCCCTCTGGCTGATGCCGTCAGCCTTGGTCAGTTCACTCATGTCACCAAGTAACCCGGGCGCGTCGCCCATCCTCCTTCCTCGAGCAGAAAATCATCCTGTGTCAAAAATCACTATGAAAAGCACCGTTCTGAAAACGATCGGGTTTTGTTTGTTCGTCGTCACCGCCAGGTTGAGCCGGGCGCAGTCCGACCTGGGCGACGGGTTGGGCCTGCTGTCCGAAATCACCAGCAGCGCGCCCCTCGGCGGCATCACCCTCACGCATACGGTTTGGAACCCTGGCCCGGGCAGCGTCCCGAATGTCTGGCTGACCAATCGGTTGCCCGTCGGCGTCTCGTTCCTCGGCACGAACAAATGGCCGTTCCCTGGTGGCCCCGGCCCGACCTATCCGCCGCCGCCCGACCCGCCATTGCTGCTTTCGACCATCACCCCGGGCAACACCTTCGCCGCGCCCTCCGTCGTTACCAATCCGCCCGCAGTCGCCATCGCCATCACGGATCTCAACCGCGACGGCTGGCCGGATCTGGTTGTGGCGGGCGGCACCAACAACTCTCCGGTCACGGTGTACTTCACCGTCAATTCGACCAACATCCCGCTGTCGGTGCCCACAATCTTGCCAACGGTTAATCCGCCGAAGCTCGCCCGCACGATTGCGGTTGGGGATCTCAATGGCGACGGACTGCCGGATGTCATCTGCGCGGACGCCCTTGGCAGCGGCCTTTGGACTTATCTCCAGTCCAGCGGCGTACCGGGTGGAACGAACTTCGTCCTGGGGCCGACCTTCGCTCTGACTGGAGTAATCACTGCCATCGAGGTCATGGATTTCGACGGGGATGGGTTCGACGACCTCGTCGCGCTCGAACCGGCCAAGGCGACTTTGCATTTGCTCCTCAACACCACCGCCTCCACCGGGGTGCCGGGCTTCACGGAAGTGGGCCAACTCCCGACGTCGCCGAACCCGACCGCGCTGGGCAAAGAGAAGAAACGTCCTGGTCGCGAGTCGCCAACCCTGGCCAGTTTGGGCCGGTTGTTTGTGACCACTGACGGTGGCGGCGGCACGGTTTCGGTGTACATCCCCAGTGGCAGCACTGATCCGGCCAATCTTTTTTTGCCGCGAATGGATGTGCCTTGTGGGCCCACGCCCCGCGCCATTGGCGTCGTTGATCTCGACGGCGACGGGCTGGAAGACTTGGTGGTCGCCAATGGTCCCGCCCGCACACTCACTTTGTTGAGCCAGAGTGCGACGGGGGGATACTCCCCAGCCGGATCGCTGCTTGCGGACGGGACTACGTCGTGCGACGCGCTGCACGTGCTCGACCTCAATGGCGATGGCCGGCCCGAAATCATCACCGGCTCGGCAGGGCTGCCGGATTGCATCGTGATCCCCAACTCGCGCACTCCCAATCCGCTAAGTCAGGCGCAATTTGGCGGTCCGGTTCATTTCG
>CAIKLQ010000246.1 GCA_903828255.1 uncultured Verrucomicrobiota bacterium | reverse complement strand
CTCGTCATTGGCCAGGATGAGGATGGCTTCCTGCTCCAACCAGGCGCGCAAACTGAGTTTGTGTTCGGCCCGGTCCCACGCGGCGGCGATGATCTCGAACGGGGCAATGCGCGTGAGCAGGGTGGAGAGAATGTTCTGAAACGTGGCGGCATGTTCGCCGTATTGGAGCAAGGGCCGGGTGAACTCGGTTTGCGCGAGCACCAGCCGGAGCAGCGATTCGCTGCGCAATACGAGTAGCAGGTGACGCAGCGTCCAGCGTCCCGGCGTCTGCAAGATCAACGCGAGCAACGCGGCGGACATCAGATGCCGGGCCGCGTTGGAGAAGAAAGGATTGGCGTCCTGTTGCGCCTTGGGCACGAGCAGCGTGGCGGCCTGAAGCGCCGCGGCGGGCGAGGTGATGTCGGCCGCCATATCCCACGCCATGCACCGAGCATCGAGCGGATGAAACGTCGCGATGGGACAACGCAGGCCCAAACCGCCGAGCAGCGAGTGGATGTCTTGCTTGGCGTCATAAATCAGGGCGCGCTGATCCAAGCCCTTGCCGATGCGCGGGAGCACCGATTGCATGAGCAACCTTTGCAACAGCGTTTTGCCGCTACCCGTGGCTCCGACGATGGCGAAATGCCCATAAGCGACGCGCTGAGGCAGCAAGTACTGGCCGAGGCGGATGCCTTGGGTCGGCGGCGTATCGGCCAGCGCCTCCTGAACCTGTTGAGCGGTTCGCAGCGAACGCCCGCGCAGGTGGCGAAACGAGACTTGATTTCGCCGCCGCCGCAAGAATCGCAATACCCATACGGCGACTACAACCGCGAGCAGCAGGGCCGGCGTGGCGATGACAACCCAGTGGGTGGTGAAGTTCTCCATGAGTAGGGGACCTTTGGATCTCTTACCGCAAACCATGGCGACTGCGCCAGCCCCTCAATGAACGATGCTAGATCGGGCCGGGATACTCGACTCTCAACCTGCGATCCATGCTGGTAGAGTGCTCCCGCCGCATCATGGGTCAACACCAACAACCCAACCGTTTCCGGTAAGCTGCGGGTTACCTTTACGGCAACTGGACCACTCTGAAGAACCTCCGGCTTGCGCTCCCAACGGCATTGGTTACGGAGGTTGGAGTGCCATCACCGAGTATCTGCGGGCCGAGGTTGAGCCAGGCGGGGTCGTTCAGGTTGGTCTTGTACTGCGCTTGGTAGGTTTTCCCGACTTGGGTGCTCCAGGTGAAAGTGAATTTCCCGGCGGCGACTGTTGGAGAAGTCAGCTTTAGCGGCGCGCCGGGTCCGATCACGGTGATCGTGAATGATTTCTCGTCGCTTAGTGGTGGTGTCCCGTTGTCTGTAACGCGGATGGTGAACGAGTAAACGCCGGGAGTCTGTGCCGGGCTGGTCGCCCACGAGAACAGGCCGCTGGTGGAGTTGATCGTCGCGCCAAGGGACGACCCAACTGGAAGGCTGTAACTGAGAGTTTGCACCGTTGGCACGTCACGATCACTGGCAGTTGCGGTGAAGGAAATCGTACTGCCCGGGTTCACGAATTGATTTGTGATCGCAGCCAGAACGGGCCTCGTATTGCCAACCCGCGTGGTCAATTGTGCGGACGCGGAGTAACCCAGACTTGAGTGGTACGCTACCGCCTCGTTTTGAATCAACGATCCGATTGCTGTGGCTGCGTCAACCCGCTCAAGCACCACCACAGTTTGACTCTGCCATGCCGCCAGCGTCCCTAGCGTCCACACCGCCACCTCGCCCGGATACATGTTGTTGGCCGCCCCGTCCGGCAGCGGTGTCGCGTCCAGCCAGGTGTCCCACTTCACATAGCTGGGGGTCACCAGCCACACTTTCACCCCGGCCAAATCCGAGCCGCCACGATTGGCCACAGTGAACACCAAGTTCACCTGCTCACCTGGTCGCACCGGGTCGGGACTGGCCGCCAACTGTAAACTCAGCGGCGCGGCTGCGGCCACCACCGTCACGGTTTCCGCTCGCGCGGCATCTTGCGGCGACGCGCTGTCGAAAATCTCCGCTTGCCCCAGCAACTCGGTTCCG
>CAIKLQ010000245.1 GCA_903828255.1 uncultured Verrucomicrobiota bacterium | reverse complement strand
TGGGTGGTGAAGTTCTCCATGAGCAGGTGACCTTTGGTTCCATTACCGCAAACCGGGGCGACTGCGCCAGTCCCTCAATGAGCCGGAGGGTGACGCGGCACGGATAGTGGAGTGCTTTCGCGGGGTTCGAACCTGCAACTTTCTGCGAATTCCTTAGCAAACGTAAAACAGCAAGTCATCACGGTCATCGACCAGGAGGCCGGCGAAAATACGACCGCTCACGCGCTGAGGTGGGCAAAGTTACGAACTGGCTCGGGCAAGCGACCAGAGAGTGTAGTTTCCGTCGAAACCCTTCATCCGAACATCGTCATATTTCTTCCAGATCAATGCCGAATGGCGAGCGGCTCCGGAACTGTCCAAGTGTTCCTTCGCTTGAGCGCTCAACCAAATTTCTGCTCCGTGAATTGCACCTACAACCCGTGCAGCAAAATTGACGGTTTGGCCGAAGACATCGTCTTCCTCTACGTCCATAGGGCCAATGTGAATGCCGGCGCGAATTTGGACCTTGTCGTGACCGGGACGGGCATGCAACGCGAGTGCATAATCTAGCGCCTTGTCCACAGAACGGAACGCTGTCATGAAGCTATCCCCAATTGTTTTGACTTCGCGGCCATTGTGCTGGGCAATCAGCTTACGGCTCTGACCAAAATGCGCCCGGCGAACATCGCTCATTTTCTCATCTTTCAGTTTTTCGCCAAGTGCGGTGGAACCAACAATGTCCGTGAAAACAATGGCGAAAGTGCAACGCTCATCGCCGGCCCACTTTTTGAAACTACGGTCGCTCGTTGCGCCGCGCACTTGTTTCATGAAGACCACGAGATCGCGCTGAAGATCAGTGGCGGTCTTATCCCCTCCTTTGTTTAACACCCCCGCCAAATAATTCTTCAAATACCGATTTAGTAGACCAGCGAGCGCAATATCGGCGGCATCATGCTTCTGAGGATTTCGCGCCTTCGACAGGTACTTCTCCAACCACGACGCCGTTAGTTTGATGATCAAGACACTTGATGAAAGATAAGTTTCTTTCGTCCAGGCCAAGTCGCGATCACTGCGCAGGGCTTCGTCTTCCTCACGTGTGATTATGAATGCCAGTTTTCCGTGCTCCGGATCAATGAAGCTAAGAACTTGGTCATATTGTGCACGTTGAATCTCATTTTGGTTCCTAACAACGAAAGTTACCTTTTTCGAATTGAAACGCTCAAGTATGTTTCGCCAAACCTCGGTCGAACCCGTGTTGTGAGCTATAATGCTTCGTTGGTTAGAGTTCTGGGTGGAGGGTGTCAGTTCCACATTAGAAAGACCGGCGACAAACAGTATTGAGAGCGTTTGGCAACACCATTGCTCGAATTGGACTATACCTGCTTCGCCTTGGGGTATGGAATGGAGACTGGCTACGATCTGTCCAATGCGGTGTTTCCTGATTTCAGGAGTTTTCGAGGAAACTTCGATGTCATATTCGTCGCGAATTTCGATGATGGGAGAGGATATCTCCTCTGCGGCCTCTGGAGTTAGTTCGTAGTGCTTGACGCTTAATGCCCTCCAAAAGCAAGGATGAATCATAAACGTGGATTTTGGTGTCGTGGAGAGTTTGACGAGACTCCCATCGTGGCAAAACCGATAACGACCAGACTGTTCGTCCCTGATGCCGATAAGCCCGACGCTGTAAAGGGCCTGAATTCCTGACTCTGGAGAGCCGAGGATCCTGAATTGTTGGGCTTCTTCGGAATTCAGGTCGGGGGCTGAGAAGACCCTAGCAATATGGTCTTCCAAATCGGCGATAACCCATTCGCCGGTGGAATTCTTGAACGCATCGGTTAATCGGGTAATTCCGGGGAAGATCGTATTGTATTCCTTCAACAGATCGGTGTATCGGCTTTCGGAGATTTCTCTCGCTGAAACCTCTATGTCGTCTTCAAAGATTTCATGACGATTGTGCTGAAAAGCATGATAGAACGCATTGTTCAATAGCGAGAGAAGGTCGCGTGGACGGTACAAGGTCATACGCAGACATTCGCGAAAACCGCTTCGTTCAGAGAGGCCGCGGCACGTAAATTTGTTCCATACGGCAAGAGACGACTGCTCTTTGGTGTCGAAAGCAACCCTGAGTCTGTTCACAACCATGTTCAGAAGGTGATATTCGTCCCAGTGGAGGCGTATCACCTGTCCCTCAATTTGGCGGGAATAATCCGCGTCGTATTTGGCAATAGTTCTGAAAATATTGTCGCGCAAAAACATGAACGCTTTTGTCTGCGGGAGCGCGTTGTTAATTTCAATTGAGGCGTGTAGGAAGCCATCAATCAGCCCGATTCCCACCTCATCGGATTCATATCCTTCGTCCAGCCTGTCAATGAGTATCCGGACTGGGGTATTCAAAATCTCTAAGCAACTTGTCAGTTCCTTTGTTATTTCCGTGAGTTGCAAATTCTGAGCGAGGTCGCCGATCATAAGCTCTGGGGACCTAGAACCGGTTAAGAACGGCTCGATCGCGATCCTCATTTTCGCAGGCACAGTAGCAGACGATCGTTCCCATGCTTTCAGTGCTGCCTGCAAAGTGCTGGTTCCTGGAATCTGGGCAAACTTGTAATGGCTTTTTAGAGCTTTAGCGGTTTCAAGCAGCAACACATATCGCCAGCCCAGCTTGGCAGCAGCCCGCACCAAACTGATTCTGCTGCTGAACGGACGGAGAATGCCTTGAATGCTGATCGTTTCGTAATCTTCTGGTGCGATTGTGATCACCTTCGTGAAATCAGAAGCTTCCCATTGCTTCTTGAGGCGGAAAAAGAGCGCACTCTTCCCTGTGCCGCGCCTTCCGACAACGACGGTCCTATCTCCAGACTCGAGCAAAGATCGAAAATCTGGACTAACGTAGAATGCACTTTCGAGCATCTTATGGTCATATTCCGCACGGACATCACCAAGAATGTTTGCTTTGGATGGGACAGATGATTGCATATCAATCCGAGTGTTGGCAGGGTGACGAAACCCGGGGACGGTTCAAGATTTCACTGAA
The DNA here is from genome assembly GCA_903828255.1 of uncultured Verrucomicrobiota bacterium. Classification (GTDB taxonomy): domain Bacteria; phylum Verrucomicrobiota; class Verrucomicrobiia; order Limisphaerales; family JADLHS01; genus CAIKLQ01. The sequence continues at coordinate 3,891 of CAIKLQ010000245.1, read as the reverse complement.
GGGTTCAGTGCGTGCGTCGCTGGCCGTGGCGGTCAAGAGGATTGGCTGCACCTGGGGGAGTTGCGATGGATTCTGGGTCATCATTCGATGTTTTTGCCTGACGCCAGGATGTAACGCCCTGTTTTTCGTGTGCCGATGCGTTGCAGCAAACCGGCGTCCAGCAGCGGCTGCATTAACTTCATCGTGCCCTGCTTCGTCACGCCAAGCGCGTCCCAAATTTCCTGCGGCGTCATGCTTTTGTGGTCCCGCAGTAGTTGCAGCAATTGCTCCTGCTTAGGACGCAACACCAGTTTCGTGCGGCTCGCGCCCGCCGAAAACTTCTGCACGCGTGTCCAGACGCGCTCCAGGGTGAGTTGCAAACCCTCAGCGACGTATTCCAACCAGCCGGTCAGGTCTTCGCCTTCGCGCCGCACGACATCCAGCGCCGCGTAATAGCGCGGGCGGTCCTCCCAATAAAACTCGTCCACGGAAAAAATGTGGTGGGTGTCAAACCCGCGCCGATACAACTCCCACAAGGCCAGCGCGCGTCCGGTTCGTCCGTTGCCGTCGGCAAACGGGTGGATCGCTTCAAAGCGATAATGCACAATTGCCGAACTCAGCACTGGCGACAGCGTGGCGGATTGCTTGTTCCACCATTCGAGCAATTCAAACATCAAACCCGAAACGTTATCCGCTGGCGGTGGAACGTAGCGGCCAACGCGGACGGCAATGGTGCGATAGCGCCCCGCTGTGCCTTGGTCCATCACGTCGCCGGCGATGATCTTGTGCAACCGAAAAACCTCCTCGTGCGTGATGATCTTCTTGTCCGCCTGCTTCTCCACGAAACGGAGGCCAGCGAAGTAATTGACGACCTCCCGTTTGGCACGCGCGGCGACGGCGGGAATTTCCCGGCCCTCCTCGACCGCTCGGACTTGTTCCAACGTGAGCGGATTACCTTCGATGGCCGTCGAGGAATGGGTGTTGCGCGTCCGCGTGTCCTTCTGCAACGCTGGAATCCACGGCACTTCCACCGTGGCGGCCAGGATGCGCTCGCGCAAGGCGGCGATCTGTTCCACGCGCGCCAGCAACGCCGGGGTGATCGTGAATTGTGGCTGATAACTCACGCGCCGACGTTAGCCGATGAGACAACCGTCGGTCAACTTATTAGACAACCGACGAATAGCAGCGGATGGCCGCACAACCGAATTCCTCTCAAACAATTCCCTAGCGGCGCGTCTTGGCGGAGGATGGGCGGTCAAGGTGGAGCGCAGCAGGGCACGGGGGCGCGTAGCGAGCAATACCATGATGGCCGAGGTCATCGTCGGAACACTGAGTTTAAGTTCCTCGGCCGCACTGGCACTCGCGAGCATCGGCTTAACTTGAAGCAAACAATGGACGCGCAAGGCCGAGCCGGAGGCTTTCCGAAACCGGATGGACTCCGCGAGTCCCTCAATGTGCGGGAAAGTGACCCGGCACGGATAGCACAGTGCTTTCGTGGGGTTCGAGCGTGCGGCGCTGCCTCACTTGCAATCGCCCGGCGATTCATGGTAATCGGCAGAAGCAGAACAACGTTGACGCGCCGGTTGTCTCCGGCCGTCCCTTCAAAGGAGATTGATTATGGCAAACTCACCCGCACCCGCACCGGCACCGCGAAACCAGCCGGTGCATGAAGTCCGCCTCGGCGGCATCAAAGCGGCCATCTGGCAAAACCAAACTGAGGCCGGCGTGCGCTACAACGTGACGTTTGAGCGGCTCTACCACCAGGAAGGCGAGTGGCGTTCGACCGGCTCGTTTGGCCGCGACGACCTGCTGTTGCTGGGCAAGGTCGCCGACCTGGCCCATTCGTGGATCATCGAACCAGAGGCGGCAGAGGCTGGGGCGCCAGCGCAGGCCGGGCGAACCGCCGCGGCGGACCTCAAGGGCAAATCACTGCCGAAACGCCCGGTTACGGCCAAGGCTGGCGAGTGATTCAGCCGGAGCACCGACAACCGCAGTATTCGCCTCGATGTGGTGCATCCGTGTTGAACGGGATGGGAGTTCAGCGGTGAACTTCCTGTCCCTGCAACCGCTGGGGCGCAACCGCGCAGTGCCCCGGTTGTGGATCGAATCGCAGCGGTTAAGCCGGCTGGGCTTTCCGCCCGGCACGCCGCTGGAAATCCGCAGTCACGCCGGACAGTTGACGCTCACGCCCGCGATCCTTGGCGAGAATCACGTCTCCAGCCGGCTCGTGCCCGGCGGGCGGCGACCCATTATTGATCTCGCGAATCAATCGTTGTTGTCCGGTCTGGCGGATTACTCCGAAGTCAAGATCGTGGCGTCGTTCGAACGCATCCAAGTCTCGCCGTCGCATCGCGCCTTCACCATCCAGCGCAGCCGCACTTTGGCGCCGCCATTCCGGGTCCTGGAAGTGTTCGCGGGCGGCGGCACCCTGACGGCCGCGTTGACGGGCAATGTCGCCTTTCAAGTGGTTGCGGGCGTCGAGATCGAGCCGGACTTCGCCGACGAATGGCAGGCCCGGCATCCGGAGGCGACTTTGGTGCAAGCCGATCTTCGCGCGCTGCACACCGCAGAACTGCCGGCGTTCGACGTGCTCATCGGCGGCATTCCCTGCACCTGCCACTCGAATCTTGGCCGTGCGAAGAAGGGCCTGGCCGGCAAACCTGAACTCGGCGACACCGGCGACTTGTTTCTTCCCGTGGTGACGCTGGTGAGCGAGCGCATGCCCGCCGCCGTCGTGTTGGAGAATGTGCCGGCGTTCGGCAAGAGCCTCGCTGGCGAATTACTGGTGTCGCACTTGCGGCGCCTTGGTTACCACGTCACGGTCGAGGTGCTGCGGCCCAACGAAGACTGGGCCGAACTCGAAGACCGTCAACGCTGGCTGCTGGTCGGCACGCTCGCGAAGCCCTTCACGCTTCAGGTTCCGCACGAACGCTGTTGCACGCCGGCTTCCGTCTTCCTCGACCGACCGGACTCGGAACAAGACCGCGCCGATGCCGCACGCATCGTACGGACCATCGCCGGTCTGCGCGTCCACAACGCCCGGCACCGCGCCGCCGGCCACGGTTTCGCTTTCACGGAAATCGCTGGAAACGAATTGCGGCTCCCGACGATTCCTCGCAGCTACCACAAGATCAACACGGGGCCGTTTGTGCAGACGCCCTTCGGCTTGCGCTTGCTGCGCCAGGCCGAGATTGAGCGCCTGCACGGCCACACGCTGCTGACCCGGCATTACACGACGGCGGTGCAGATGCTGGGGCAGGGGGTGCTGACGCGCGTGTTTCGTTCAGTGTTTCGCCAGTTGGCCGATCATCTGGCGATGCCGGCGCCATCTCAGGTTTGACGGGGAACGGGATCGTTTTTCTCGCCGCCTGCTGGTTCTCGTATTCCTCCAGCGAGGGCACCGTGACTTGCGCGTTGCGCGCGTAGGCGCGATGCACCGCTTTGCTGTTATGGCCCAACGCTTCTTGCGCAAACCGCTCCGGATAACCGGCCACCTTCGCGCGTTCAGCCCACGCATAACGATACGAATGGAGCGTCACGCCTTTGATGCCCAAGCCGACGCAACGCTGCTTGAACTCCGTGGCCCGGTCGCTGGCGCGAACACTGCGCAGGTAAGGAAAGAGCGGTCCCGTGGCGGGCAACTGGCGCAACAGCGCCGCCACTTCGGCTCCAAAGTGCAGGCAAGCCATCATCTTGGACTTCTGGCGGCAGTAACTTACCACGCGTGACTCCCAAGCGATGTCTTCGGCGTTCAGCTTGGCGATGTCCCCTTGCGACCCACCCAGCAACCAGCACAGTTCGTAAAACGCGCGACGTTCGGGATTGCCTTCGCGTTGGACGATGCGCTGATGTTCCTCCCAGGTGATCGCGCGCTTGCTCCCGTATTCCACTTTGGGCCATCGCTTTTTGGGG
>CAIKLQ010000244.1 GCA_903828255.1 uncultured Verrucomicrobiota bacterium | reverse complement strand
GAGCGCTCCCGTCCGCCCTTGCGAATCACGTGGACACTCTGGCAGGCTGGGCAGACGAACTGCTCCGGCTTCACCGCCAGATGAAACTGGACCGTCCCAGCTTGGTATTCCGTGCGCACATATTCATAGCCTTCCCGCACTCCGAAGGCGTGATACAGCAAGCTTTGACTCATAAGTCCTTTGAGGATAGCGGATCCCTACTCCAGGAACAAACCTCCCTCATGAACCCGATATATATGCCTACCTCGCTCATGGGAGCAGCTTCGTGGTGTTGGTCAACCGCATGGGCCGCGGGGCCGCCACGCCAGACGGTTCCGCCACGTCGGGTTTCAGCACCTTCACACTCGATTCAACGGTCTCGTTACTAACTGACGCCCATGCCGCAGCCGGCACGGCCGGCGCGGCGCTGAGTGGCTCCTATGCGCCGGACGGACGCTATATCCTGCCTACGGCCAGCGGGGCGACGTTTGATGGCCCGACCCGGGACGCGACCTTTGCGACGCTGCTGGGGAGCGATCCAAACGGCAATTGGACGTTGTTCTTTGCGGATGCCGCCGCCGGCGGTTCGCAGGCCACCTTGACCAGTTTCACCGTGGTCGCCACGGTGCCCGAGCCGGTAACGTGGGCTTTGATGGTATTTGGCACCGGGTTCGGCGCCGTACAACTGGGGCGGTATTACCGCCGCCGTCTCGCCGGCGCCGGCGGGGCCGGGTGAAGGGGGCGGTCTTCACGAATGACACTATGCGGCGGGCTTCGTAGCTCTTGCCCAGGCCCCGCACGCTGCGCCTTGCATCCGCAGGCGGGAGCTTCACGGCGGTCTCCTCCGGTTCCCAGGGGATTTCGGACTACCCGACGCCCGTGAAGGGGTCGCCCATTAGTACCTCAACCGGCGCGCCGTTCGGAAGGCGGGAATAACTTGACGGAACGCGCGTCCTAGCTCAAGGGGAGGTGTCTGCGTTTCGGCGGAAGTCAAGACCGATCAACGTCTGGTGCGGATTTTCCAGCCCGGCCATTAGTATGGTTCCTTCGGTTTGGCGATGAAGGCCTTGGTGACGACCAGCGCACGCTGAGTCGATCCCGTTTAGAAGAGTGCATCCTGTTTTCGCCCGGAGGCCGACCGGGACGTCGGACATTATTCCAACAATCACGACGTCCTAAAATGAAGCCAACCCAAACGAATCCTGCCGCGCGGCAGCGCAAAACCGTTAGCCGTGTCAAGTCACCTGCCCAAGCGAAGCCTCGCCGCCGCGGCGAGCCGGCGGCGGTGGGGCTTGAAAACCTGGAGCAGATCAATCTGCACGCGGCCGGCATTGATGTTGGGTCCGCGGAAAACGCGGTTTGGGTGCCGCGGCGCTCGCTCAAGTCGGGCCAGGCGCACGTGCGTTTGTTCGGGGTCTTCACCCAAGAGCAGGACGATCTGGTCGAGGGGTTGAAGGACTGCGCCATCACTACGGTGGCGATGGAGGCCACGGGCATTTATTGGATGTGCCTCTACGACAAAATCGAGGCGGCCGGCATGGAAGTGCTGCTGGTGGATCCGCATTCGGTTCGGCATGTGCCCGGGCGCAAGAGCGATGTGTTGGACTGTCAGTGGTTACAGCAGTTGCATACCTACGGTTTATTGCGCGGTGCGTTTCGTCCGGAGGCAACGGTGCGGCGATTGCGGGTGTTGGCACGGCATCGAGCCGACTTGGTGGCGGAGGGTGGGTCTCACTTGCAACAAGCCCAGAAGGCCCTGATGCAAATGAACATTCAATTGTCGTTGGTGGTCAGCGATATCAACGGCGAGACCGGTTTGCGGATCATTGATGCCATTCTCGCGGGCGAGCGGGATCCTGAGGCGTTGGTCAAGTTGCGCGACCCGCGGATCAAAAAAAGCACGGTGGCACAGATGGCGGCGGCCTTGACTGGGCACTACTCGGAAGAACTTCTGTTTGTGCTCGAACAGAACATCCAAGCGTGGCGATTCTACCAGAAGCAGATCGAGTTGTGCGACCAGCAGATTGAAGGCGTGCTCAAGGCGATGGTATCGGCCAGCAAAGCCGCGGTTCCACCGACCCCGCCCAAACCGGTGCCCGTAGCACTGGCGGGCAGTCCTGGCGCAAAACCAAAACGGCAACGCCCGCTCCACGGGAACAACGCGCCCAAAGTGGATTTCAGCGAACCGATCCGACGCATCTGTGGGGTGGACCTGATGAAAGTCTGCGGCTTGAACCTGTTGAGCGTGCTGATGATCATGGCCGAGATCGGAGTGGACATGAGCCCGTGGCGAAGCGCCAAGGCATTCTCTTCCTGGCTTGGGTTGTGCCCCGGCACGAAGATCAGTGGGGGGAAACAATTAAGCCGCCGGACCCGCCATGTCGTGAATCGAGCGTCGGGGCTCCTGCCTTTGGCGGCTTTGGCGGCAGGCAAAACCGATACGTGGATTGGCCGATTCTACCGCCGCAAGAAGGCCCATCTGGGGGCGCCCAAGGCCATCACCGCCACGGCTCACAAACTGGCCTGCGTCATTTACCACATGTTGAAATATCAAGAGGACTTTAAGCCGCTCGACGTAGCGGTGTATGAGTTGAAGGCTCAGGAACGGCGAATGCGTCAGTTGCGCAAACAGGTCGAAGAACTCGGTTACGAACTCATTGAAAAACAACAAGCTGCGTAATGGTTATTTAGAAGCAATTCAGCCTCCTGTTGGGCGGCGGGAAGAGAAAGCAACTTGAGCGCACGTCGTGCGTTGCCGATGCTGTGATGGTCCTGCTCGGCGGAAGCTAAGACCGATCCCACAATGGTGTTTTGGCAGCCCGACCATTAGCCTGGTTCCTTTGGCCGGCGATGAAGCCATTGGTGAAGTGGGCCGCGGGTCTTTGGGAAGGCCCCTATCCCGTTTGGAAGAGTGCATAAACCAGGAGTCCAAAGGCCGGCCCGAGGGGGACGAATTGCAACAGCAAACACGTCCATCCTTACCCTGAAAGCCAAAAGCAGTTCCGCGAGTCGTCACTCCAAGAAGAACCTTGCACAACAATGTAACTTCGCGGATAACTTGGCGCAAAAAGGTGTGAAAGGTATGAAGCGACGGGGGAAAATTGAAAGGCGATTCGCGTACAAACGCCAATGGCCGCTTTTTCAGCGGCTCGCATTTTTTCAACTGGTTCCTGCCCTACGCCGGCGCTAATGATTCAACCGCAGGCACCGGAGCGGTGCCGCGATTTGCGACCGGATAGGACGGGCAAATTGTCTCTCGCTTCCCTGGCAGAAGTTCCCCAATGACTTCGGCGGAGGTCTTGCGCTTCCCTCGCGGTTGACCCGCAGCGGCCTCGCGACACTGCGGCGGTGGCGTGGCGGTGTCGCCGCGCGGCGGCGGATTTGCCTCCGCATCGTCAAGACTGGCAACCCCGTAGCCGGGCGCGACGGCTTCAATCGCCGCGTCCAAGTCCTCTAGCGCGACGCCTGCTGCCCCACGATGCTTGGCGCGGTAGCGGGCGCGCGTGGAAATGCTTGTTACCGTTTGCAGGAAGCTGGTCGTGGCCAAAGCCACGCCGACAACTTCATCCTCCGCCGACGACGGCAGCCCCGGAAAGTGAATGGCCAGACACAACCGCAAATCTTCCTGGCTGAGTTTTTCGGGCAGATTCACAACCAACGCCCGCCGTCCAAGAAATTGTTCCAGGTTGCACTTCGTGATTTTTACAAACCGGGCGCTTTGCTCATTCCAGGCTTGCGGCGTGGCGGAGAGCACACACGGAAGCCCTTTGTCAATGATCGCCGCGCGGACCCAGTCCAATCGCGCGGGCGCAGTGTTGCGCGCGATGTTCACGGGAAAAAGGTAGTGCGCCTCATCAAACAAAATCCCCAGTCGGCCATGATCGAGAATGTATTCCACCTTGCGGCGCAAATCCGGCCCGCTCATTCCAAAAGTCGTCGGGATGCCCAGCGCGCCAGCAACCGCCAGAATCAAATCTTGAAGCGCGTTCCCCGGCGGGACCGTCACCAACCGAAACCGGCCCGGTGTGGCCTCCGCCTCCGCCTTGAAGGCTTCCGTTTTTCCGAACCGCGAATTGCCGTTAATGTGGACAAGGCGCTTGGCCTCCCAGACGTAGCCCACTTCATAAGTGACTTGTTTGGCCACTTCCGTTTGCGCCAGCCGGTTGCGCGTCTGCGCGGCGTGGTGATCCATGAAATCAAACAGGACAGAAATCAAATCCGGGCAGTACCACGGGACATAAAACCCGCCGTCCTTGTCCACGCAAAAAGAACGGAGCAACTTGGCGAGTCCGTAGCGTGCGGCCTCCTGGCACTCCGCGCTCAAGAACGGCCAGTTGAACCGCTCCACACCCTTGCGCACTTCCGCATCGCCCTCCACCGCCTTGGCAAGCAAGCCGGAGTCAAAATGAAATGACAACCATTCGCCAAACGTCAACTTTTCCGCGTGCGGTTTGGGTGTGCTTTCGTCCTCTAAGGTCGCGTAGTTATGCAAGCGCCACTTGGTGTCGCACTGCTCAAAACCTTTCCACGCCTGCCAACATTGCGCGAGACTGTAGCGGCCTTCCCGCGGCGGGCCAGCGGCTTGCATGGACTTGGTGACGAACCGTGCGGGGGCAAATGCAAGCACATCCTCCACAAGCTTCTCCACACTGCCGGGTTGAAAACTTCGCTGCTGAATGTGCCACATCAATTCCACCAAGCGCGGTTGCGCTGCCAGCGCTTCCACGAGCGAGCTACATTCCAGGTTATCCACGGCGGCGAGTTTGCCGGCGACGAGTTCGGGGCGAATGACGGTTTCGGGATTCATAACGGGGCGATGATGATGGAAGCGTCCGCCGGGCGATTCATCCGGGCGCGCTGGCGCAACCGCGCCGCTTCGCCAGCGTCACGCCGTCGCGCGTTGGCCTCCTGGCGGGTTTGCTCGCGGGCTTGCGCCACGTTGGCTTGAATCGCTTGGCCAACCGCGCGCTCCGCTTCGTTGGCGTCGCTGTCACGGGTGATCGTGGCCACGGTGGGATGATTGATGCTCCCGGAAATAATCTTCGCCGGGCGGTTGAAATCGGCGATTTGCTTGTGCGACCGGGCCAGATCCGCGCGCCTTCAGGCGTGGCGCTGGCCGTGCGGGCCGGCGCGGTCAGTTCCGTGACGGAAAAATAATCCGTGCGCTTCTGGTCGCACACGGTCAGCAGGCGCGGATATTCCAAATTGTAAAACGCCCAAACACGTTGGCCGATGTAGCGGGCGAGTTTTTCATTCGCGTAATTGTGCTTCCTGATCGTCAAGCCGCGCTCCGTGACTTTCAATAACTCGCGATGCGACGCCAGAATCCAACGGCTTTCATCGGGCAGCTTCCGTAGTGTCGGCGTGCCCCACGCTTCCAACGGCGAGACGCCCGGCAACCGTTTTCCGTTCTGCGGTTCGTTCGCGTAGGCTTCCATGACCTTGCCCACTTCTGCCGCAAACTGGGTCAGGCTGTGAAACTCATTGCCGGGATGCTCCTTGCCTTCCTTCACGCGGCGCTTGAAGTCGGCTTCCAACCGTTTCATGCGGTCGGTCTTTTCCGCGCGTTCGTTGAAGCCCACAAAGCCGGGCAGCGTGCGCATACACTGTTGGAGTTTGCCAATATCGGACTCAATGGTTGGTTTGCCCGTGGGGGTGCGGGGGCGGGTGTGCGTAATTACAAAGTGGTCCTGAAGTGACCGAAAACCCATTTCCGTTTCCGCCCACGGCATCCAATTCTCGCCAGCCTCGCCGCGCACCATACGGCAGTTAAACGGCCCATTCTCAAAAGGATAGCCGCGATTTGGGAGCCCGATCCGGTCATGGGTTTCCAACATGAGCAGGCGCACATGGTAAGAATTGAAGCTGGCTTTCTGGCCTTTGACACCCGGAATGAGAACGTAGTGTAGCGGGTAGCTGGTTCGCTCGTCTGCCATGTACAAACACTCAGGCCGACACAAGTAGGGTGTGCCATCGGCATGGTGTGTATAAACTTCGTGATTCCAGCTCACGTCATCCGCAACGAACCAATCGCCGGGGGCGAAATCGTCCCCGTAAGTGCAGTTTATTTTCGGCCCGGCCATGCGACCGGCGGAATCACTCTTGGCGAAGTGCAAAGCCTTTTCCGTGATCGGTGTGAGCGCGGCGCGGATGGAGTTGGGCACCCGGCTTTTGGCCGTGCGGATATTGAACTTGTGATTGTCGGCACACTCCGCACAAAGCAGCCCCTTGGATTTTAACTCGCGCCAGGTGTGGCTTGCGCGCGTCAAAACCAAATTCAATTGCCACAACTTTTCCCAACATGCATCGCAAAGGATGCTGCGGGAATAACCGGAGCGTTGCGGCCGTAAATCGGACAGGAAGCCCGGCCCCTCCTGACGGAACCCGAGCAAGTTGCGCTCAATCGAGCGGACGGAAGCGCCCAACGCTGGCAACCGCGATTGCAACCAACGCGTCAGCGAACGCTTGAAGGCCACCTTGCCGCCATTGGGCAGCGTCAACCCGTTCAGATGTTCGCACACCGCCAGCCACACCAATTCCTTTTCTTTCACCGTCGGGTTGCCCTTGTCCGCCACAGCGTCCAACGCCTCCTGAAGCGCAGCGTGCAGGTCGCAAGCGGCTTCCACTTGCGGCTTCTCCGCCGGAGGCGTGGGGGCTTGCCGCTCCGCATTGACGTAGGAACCGAGCAAGGCTTCCGGGCCGGCAAAGTTTTGTTCCCGCGCGGCGGCTTCCAACTTCGCCCGCAAGGGCGTAGGCAAGACCGCATAGAGCCAAGCCTTGGTATCCTGGCCGCGAACTTTCGCCCGCTCGTCAGTGGGCACGCCTTTCAGCCACGCCAGCACGGCCCGCTTGCTGATACGCTCGGCACTGTGGCGGAGCGCGTGTTCAATGACGCTGGCCGGGAAAGCTTTCATCGCCGGCCTCCAATCGCACGGGCAATCCGTCGCCGACGATAGACCAGATCGAAGCCGCGTTTCAGCGGTGCGGCGGCGAGTGCCAGGCGCGAAGTGGGCGACGGGCGCTGGCTTGGCCGCACTGCGGCGGCCCCACCGCGGCCCCACCGCGCCATGGTGGAATCTGCGCCGCTAAACTGGGAGGGGCTTAAACCGAGCAGGCGGGCCGCGCAATTCAGAGACAGCCCATGCTCGGTGGTGAGGGTGCGGACTGCGCCACAAAGCTGCGCACGGGCCAGCGCCTCCAGCCACGCTTCGTTGCCGGTCCAACCGGGTTGGTCGTACGTTGCCAGCGCAACTTGCCAGGCCGCCGGGCGCGTTGGCGTTTGGGGTTTGGAATGTGGGCGAGCGTGTTCACGTCAAGCACGACGGAGACCGTACCAGCGTCGTTTCGACGGCGTCCAAACCGCGGTCCCGCCGCGCGCCGCGCCCGGGGCCAGTCGTTTTGTTTTCGCGAAGAGGGTCAAGATAGCCCTCAGCCAATCAAAGCGCCGTAAAACGCCACGGCGGAAGCCGCGAGCGAGCGCAGAAAAAAGGCCCCAGCACCGGCGCGGTAAAACGCGGGTGTGGGGTGTGGTGGCGGGCGCGGCGGGCTCGCCCACTGATTGGACCGCCTGCCCGCGAAATTGTTTGGCCGCACACCGCAAGAATCCCTGACGAGAGAATGGGGTGCGGCCAAAACCACCAGCGCCACGGAACGGGCGCGTTCCCGTGGTTGTGGGGGAAAAAGTTGTCCTCTGTGGCAATGCCTCCACAGAGGAAACACAAGGCGTTTTCGGTGTTCCCTTAACGCATCCAACCACAGATGCCGCCTTGAAAAAAAGCATTTGTCTAAGCTCCACTGGAAGATGTTGACGCACCGGGCGAGGAAAAGAGTGAGTTCACCAAACCGCGCCGTGCCGTTGCAAAACCTCGCCGTGCGTGTCGGTAAAATCGGTGACTTCGGTTTCCAGTTTCGCGACGAACCGCTCGGCGGACGCCAGGAGCGCGGCCCGGTTTTGATACACGTTCAGACGCTCCGCCACTTGCTCAAGGTTCAGCGGATTTCGCTCGGGGAAACCAAACGCGACCGCGACGGCTTGGTCAACCGCAACCTCATAATCCGCGAGCGATTTATCGTCGGCCAGCAGGTCTTGGAAATCTTTGAGTTGCCGGTGGTAAGCCAGCAGCCGCGTTTGGAAACGGCCAAATTGCTCGACAATTTCGCGTTCGGAAACCAAGCGTTCGCGTTCCTGGGTCACCGTCGCTAGGGCTGCGTCAATTTTGGCTTGCGCGCTGCGCTCGGCGCGCTTGGTCGAATCGAAAAGTTTGGCGATGTTTTGGGGGATGAATTTCACAGTTTGAGTTTGGGTTGATTTTGGGTTGCAGTGCGCCAGGCGGCGTAGCCAGCGGGGTTGTTTTTGATTGCGATGTCCAGAGACTGGCCGGGCCGCAACCCGCGCGCGACTCCGGCGCGGACGGAAGCCGCGAAATGCTCCGCTTCCGTAGCGTCACACCCGGAAGCCGAAAGCAAGACGAGCGGGGTGCTGTCAGCGCGGAGATTTCCGACGGCGTCGGCGGAGAGGCGGAGGAAGGAACGGATGCGAAATTGCCGGACGGGTTTGGTGGTGGGCGAGGCGGAGTTCATAATCAGGCGAGATTGAGTTGGCGGTACCGTGCCAGCAACGGCTTTGACTCTCGCCTGCCCGACAAGACCAACCACAGGTGTCCACGCGACACCCGCAAGAGTCGCGCGGCGCGCACGATGCCAGGAAAGCGCAGAGCGCTCTTACGTTGCCTATTGTTTTGGCTGCGGTTGACCATTTCGCTGTCACGGTAACTAAATTAGTTACCTATCGCAAGAACTTTCAGAAATTTTTTTTGCACTAAACCGGGCAACAGGCATCATGGCTGGGTCAATGCCGCGAACGCAGCCATTACCGGAAACCGAAAAACAAATTTGCGCCCGTCTCACCCGCGCGCGACAGGCCACCGGTTTGACGCGCGCCGGTCTGGCGAAACGCATCGGCTTGAACCAGTTTTCCCTGGCTAACATTGAACGCGGCAGCGCGCCGTTGAAATTCTCGGTTGGCTATCAATGCTGCGCGGCACTTCAACTATCCCTGGCATGGTTGGCCACCGGTTCGCCTCCAATCTTCTTGTTCAGCGAGATTGCCCCGTCGAGATTGGAGAAGCTGGACAAGCAAGCTCTGTTCTCCTCCGTCTTTACCGGTGAACTTGCTTCTGCAGTACATTCGCGGCACAAAGAGCTTGCTGCCCGCGAAGGCGTCGCTGTGAAGGAATTAGGGCAACACGCGGTTATCTTCGACGGCAGATTGCTTGGGGCCACAACGGGCGAGAACCATATCGAGAAAGTGAAACGGCTGATTGATCAAGCCGCAGCGGCCCGGAAAGATGACAAGGAGCGTTTGGCGCTGGCGCAGGCGATTGAACGGTTTGTATTCGGCCTTGACCCTTTTGGGCTACGGTCAGAGAATCTCATATTGCCGGAAGCGGCAACAGATACCCACGCAGTCGCGGCGAATACGCTACTGCCAAGCTTGCTGGAAAGGCTCAAAAGCATCACCGCAGGGAAGGGGAAGAAAAGCGAGTTGGCCGCGTTTTTGAAACCAAGGGTTCCGCTGTCGAGTGTGTCGCGCTGGCTTTCCGGGGAACGCGAACCGGGCGGGGAGGTCTTGCTTCAGTTGCTACATTGGGTTGCACTTCAGGAGCGTACAATGAGCAACCCGGCGGAGTCCACAGCGAGCGGTGGGGCAGGGGAATCATCGTGAGCATGAAACCATTCAGCGTGGAAGTGACGGGGCGCACAGTGAACTTTACTTTTTTCGCGCCCGTTCCCGGCGCTGATTATTTGCAGCCGACGGCAAGTTTTCGCATCCCTTTGAAAAACTGGCGGGAGTTACAGCAGTTGCAGGTTGGCCAGTCTGCCTGCTGCAATTTCACGCCGGCCCAAATCAAAGCGCACGGCGCGTTGCCGGTGTCGCCGTCAACACTGGCGGCAACGGCAACGGCAACGCGGATTCAGGACGGCGATTTTTCTTGAATCAGGCGCGACGATTTTTGCAGCGTACAGTTGCATGAAAGATTCAACGGCACCGCTCGCAGTTCTCACACCGCACACGATCACCAAGCCGCCGGGGCAGGGCAGGGGAAAGGCAACTCGAAATGCAACGCCAGCCTCGGGTCAGTTTTCAGAGACGCGGGATGCCAGCCAGGGACAAGGCACAACCTCCTTTCACTTGCCGTCGTTTTTCATTCCGGCGGTGCCGGTCAGGCAGGCGGATGGTTCCGTGATCGTCCGCGCCGGCAAGCCCATCGCCATGTCTGACGACATTGGGACGATGGAAGCCGCGCGGATTTTGGGACTGTCGCAACGCTGCGTTGAACAGCAATGCACGGAAGGAATGTTCCGCACGGCGCACAAGCCCAGCGGCAAGGTCCGGGGAAGTTGGCGCATCGCCCGCGCGGAGGTGTGGGGGCGGAAACTGCCCCAAGCGGACTGACGGAAGCCGGCCAGGCTTCCCGCCGTCCATGCTCCGCGCCGGCCCGGCGGACTTACCGCGACGCCCCGGCCAAGCCGTCGCCGGCCCGTCGCCGGGTGCGGCAAAGCGCCGGGCGCGTGAATTTCACGCCAAGCGAACGCCACCCAAAATCGCCCCGTTTCATCCTTTTGCGGTGATCCAAAATCGGGCGTCACTTCACACCTAGTTGCGCCAGCTTATCAGCTTCACACCTTTTTTGAGATTTGCCTGCGCCAGTCGAGAAAGTTGCGCCAACTTCACACCTTTTGAGATTCAAGCCCGCCACGCCGTTTGATGCGGAACTTGCTGGTATTCAATCTTGAACGCAAAGCGTGTGGTCAGGGTCATTCAAGCCGGTTTGCGCCAAGTTAAGAGGGAACCCGCGACAACAACGGCAAACATCAAACTGCAGGGCTGCCAATTAAACATAACATACATTGTGCCTACCTATTGTTTGCTCCCGTTTGATATGCCGCGCTCTCCTTCACGCCGCGGGCGGCCTCCTGGCGGGCCGACTTGACTCCCTAACTGATTTTCACATTCAGGGCTTTGCGGATTTTATCCGCCTTGTTTTCCATTTCGGTTTTCAGATGCTTGTCCAGAACCTCGTTTATCAGCTCTGAAATGTTTATCCCGAGAGTTTTGGCGATCTGTAACCGTTCCCAATTTTTCGGCCACGCCCTGAAGGTGCCGTGCCTTGTCGTTTGATTCATTTTTTTTGCTTCCTTTAGGTCAGTTGCAACTTGCGGACGTGTCCACAGTAGCCGTAGAGAAAATTTTGTCAAGAATCGTGTCATGTAGCTTGACGCCACAGGCGATGACGTGTTACATTAAATACAGTTGAAGCACAAACTACACAATCGCTTACTCGTAATTGACGAAACCCAAACAATGAAAACCCACAAAACCAAACTTGAACAGTTTCGCATCCCGGCGGATCTGGCGGACGATCTCCAACGGCTCGCCACCGCTTCCGGGATGACCAAGACGGAAATCGTCACGCTCGCCATGCGGCAGGCGATGAAGACTTCCGTGCCCCACGCCCTGGCCACCCGGACGGCGGCAGTGCAAGAACTCTTCCCGTCGGCGCAGGCGGCGCAGGCGGGATTTGAGAAATCAATCTCCCGCGAACTGGAAGCCGCCGCCGTGCAAGCCCACCTGGCGGAACGCAAGGCCGAACCCCTCCAAGGCTGGCCCGTGGCCTCGCTGCTCAAGGAGGAGAAAGCCCGCCTGGCCGAACGCAAGGCCGAAGCCCGTCCGCCCAAATCGGGAATTGTAGTGCCGCGGAGCCAGCCGATTGCGGAAGAACCGGAAGGCCCACCCGCCGTCTGGCGCTCCCGCCGGGAAGTCATCAAATCCAAAGCCGTGATTGCAGACGTTGACCAACGCTTGAATCGCCATGTGCAAAACTTGCCCAAATTCCAATGAAGAACCCCCTCGCTCACCTTGTGAGTTATGCCGAGGCGTCGGCGCTCTTTGCTGCGGCGGGCCGGCCCAGCTCGCAGCGGACGGTTTACCGGGCGGTGACCGAACACCCGGCGCTGTGCCCAATCGTCCGCTCGGGCTTTCACCAGCCCCGCTTGAAGCGGCGGGACGTGCTCAAGTTGATTAAATTCCTCCAACAAAAATCCCAATAGAACCCCCAAAAATGAACTCGAAACAATTCTTGGTAACGCTCACCGGGGACGCCGCCACCCGCTGGATTGACGGGGACGAAAAAATCGGGCAGGGCTTGGAAATGCTGGTGAAGACGTTCGCCCGCTCTTACATGCGGATTCCGATGCTGTCGGACACCTGTTCCAATTCATATCGGACACCATTCCGGGGCTGTCGGACAGTTGTCGGAGCGAAGCGACGCTCGGCGGGAGTCTTAATGGGGTGTCCGACAGGAGTCAAGGTTTGGACGCGGT
>CAIKLQ010000243.1 GCA_903828255.1 uncultured Verrucomicrobiota bacterium | reverse complement strand
TGCGTGTTGCGTGTTGCGTGTTGCGTGTTGCGTGTTGCGTGTTGCGTGTTGCGTGTTGCGTGTTGCGTGTTGCGTGTTGCGTGTTGCGTGTTGCGTCAAGAATCAACCAGACGCGTCGGTAGCCACTTGACGCAACACGCAACACGCAATACGTCCCACGTCTTTCATAACCGATCAACCTTCAGTGCCAGTTGAAAATCCTTTTCCGTCAAGCCGCCTTCCGAGTGCGTCGTCAACGTGAGCGTGACTTTGTTCCAGCGGATATCAATGTCTGGATGATGCCCCGCCGCCTCGGACAGCTTGGCCACGAGATTCACGAACTTCATCGCCACGACGAAATCTTTGAACTGAAACGTGCGTGAGATGACCGCGCCCGTCCGCCGCCATTCGGGCAGGGTGGCCAGGGCGGATTTGATTTCTGCGGCTTTCAATTTTGACATGCTGGAGTATTGGCAGAGAGCCAAGTCTTCGTCACGACCGAAGGTCACCGCGTTTCATCTTTCCGCCCCGCCTAATCCGTAACGATTCAATACCCGACCGGCAGACCTGAACGCCAAGTCCGTAGGACAGGCGTCGCGCCTGTCTCCATCTTCAAGGTCTTGGGTGACTGTTTGGCGACAAATACGGGGCCAGGTAAATGCCAGGTCCGAGGCTGAGAATCAAAAGTTAGAGACAGGAGCGACGCCTGTCCTACTGAATCGTTACGCCTACTCCACCCGCCGGTCGGGGTGCTTGAAATTCAAGACGGGCGTGAGTCGGGCGGACTGTCGGACCAGATCGCGTTGCGCCTGCATCACTTCGCGGATGTCCCGGTAGGCGGCGGGAGCTTCGTCGCAGAGTTCGTGCAGTTGGTGGGCGTCATGTTTCACCGCGCCGAGTTGGCGTTTGACGTCAGCGGGGCGGATTCGCTGCCGGGCTTCCGTCCGGGACATCACTCGCCCGGCGCCGTGCGAACTGGAGCAGAGCGAGCGCTCCTCGCCCAGTCCGTGGACGACATAGCTCGGGCTGCCCATCGAACCGGCGATCAAATTCACTTCGCCCTGGCTCGCTGAGTTGGCGCTTTTGCGATGGACGATAAACTCCTCGCCGAAATGCCGTTCGCGGCGCGCGAAATTGTGGGGCGAATTGATGTAGGACTCCTCCCGCGCCGTGATCCCGAAAGCCGCCTCCACTAGCTCAACCAGTCGTGCGAGGATCGCCAACCGGTTGAGGGTGGCGTAATCCACCGTCCAAGCCATGTCGTTGAGGTAGGCTTGGCCGGCGGTGGCGCGGGTATCGAGGTGCTTCAGTCCGGTGCCGGAAGTCGTCGCGCGGGCCAGATGAAACTCCGTGATGACCTGTCCCATCGCGCGCGAACCGCTATGCACCATGAGCCAGAGCGTTCCCGCATCGTCCCGTTGGAATTCAACGAAATGATTGCCGCAGCCCAAGGTGCCCAATTGGAACGCGCCCTCCCGGCGACTGGCCTTGACGAGCGAATCGTCGCTCAAGGCCCAATCGGTCAACTTGGCTGGCAGCGACTGCGCCGTCCGCTGCTTGAGCGCCGGTACTTGCTGGTGAAGTTGACGAATGAGTTTCTGCGCGTTGTGATCGTCCGCGAGGAATTCCGCCGTGTCATTGAAGCCCAGCGCCGAAAAACCGCACCCGATGTCGCCGCCGACCGCCTGCGGATAGATCAGGTCAACGGTGGCCGCCACGCAGCCATTGTTGATCAACTTCCCGAGGTGAACGTCCGGCAGCACCACCACGAGTCGGACATCCTCCGAACTCGCGAGCCGGTCAATGTTCGCCTGGACTTTCGGCGTGAGCCGTGCCTCCACCAGCCACTGCCTGACTTTGTCGCCGTCCGCCGGCGCTCCGGTATTCACTCGTCCACTTTCCGCGCGCCGGCGGGAAGCACCACGAACGAGAGATTCGGCGTATCCTTCCGGGTGATTTCCGCCGCCAGTTCGCGGCGCAACATGGAAGCCGCGCCTTCGATTGCCCGGTTCGCTTCCGCAATGTCCACGGCCTCGGCATCCTCCATTGGCGTCAGCACCACCACCAATGAGCCGCCCTGGGGCACGACTTCCCGCACGGCCAGCCGGTTGAGAACCGGCGACGCGGCGGTCTGCAGCGCGGATTCGATGGCCGTCTGCACTTGCGAGTAAAACTGCTCCTGCTTGTGAACGCCGTGACCTCGACCGGCACGCTCTTCCCGTCGCTCGCGCCGAAGCTGCTTGGCTTCTTCGCGAGGATCAATGCCGTCGCCGGCGCGGAGTTCGCCCACGAGTTCCTCGATCTTGCGGGGATTGAGATCGGCGAACAGTCCCTTTTGCTTTGATTTCATTGGGCGCAGGCTGCTTCAAGCCAGCGAGTGGCGTCAAGTTGGGAATCGCGAGTTACTTGCCAGCCCGCACTGCCAAGTGCCCGTGCTGCCTCAGTGGCGTGCTTTGCTAGCAGGTTGACGCGTTCTGCGAGTGACAGAGTCGTTGTTCGGTCTATTCTGGTGACATGACAGAGATCAAAAAACAAGAATCTACCCGGCAGTTCCGAATGAGCGCGATTGTTTTGACGCTCGCGGCTTTCGCGCAACACGCCACATCCGGTCAGTTTGATTGGCCTCAATGGCAAGGACCGGCACGCACTGCCCATTCCAAAGAGACCGGCCTGCTCAAGGAATGGCCAAAGAATGGTCCGCCTCTCGCCTGGAAGGTAAAGAGTCTTGGCGGTGGCGACAGCGCTCCGTCCGTCGCCAACGACCGAATCTACGGAATGAGCCATCGTGGCAGTGACGAATTCGTCTGGGCGCTTTCGGAAAAGGACGGCACGGAAGTCTGGGCCGTTCGCATCGCGCCGGCTCACTCGCAGAACTTCCCGCAATCAAAAGAAGGTCCGAGTTGCACTCCGACAACCGATGGCGACCGGCTTTACGTCATGGGTCTGGCGGGCAATATGGCTTGCCTTCAGGCGGCCGACGGCAAGGTGCTTTGGACACGAGATTTGATGGCAGACTTCGGCGGCAAAATGCCAATGTGGAGTTATCGGGAGTCGCCGCTCGTGGACGGCGACAAGGTGATCTGCACACCCGGCGGCGATTCTGCAATGCTGGTGGCCCTCGACAAGTTGACCGGCAAACTCATCTGGAAGACCCAGATGCCTGGCAGTCCGGAAGCCGCTCCCGTGGGCGGCGGCGGCGGTGGTAATCCTGGTGGAGGGCCCGGCGGTCCCGGTGGGGTCGCTGGCGGTTCCGCTCCGGGGGTGACCGGCACCAAGGATCCGAATCTGTTCGTCAGTGAGCATTGGGGGATGACAGCGTTCTCGCAAAAGGTCACCAACAACAAATATGTTGCGAAACTCTACTTTGCGGAAACCTATGAAAACAACCAACCAAGCGACCAAACAAAACAAGGCCTTCACCCTGATCGAAATGATCGGAGTGCTGGCCGTCATCGCCATCCTGGCCGCCGTGCTCATCCCCAAGGTGTTCGATGCCATCAACAACGCGCGCGTCAACAATGCCGCCATGACCTGCAACACCGTCAAAACGGCTATCTCTGACCATTACGCCAAGTACGGCACTCTGGCTTCCGAGACCAACGTCGTGTTCGCGACAACCAACGCACAGGGCCGAGTGTATGATCGGGTCCTTCTACGCGAAGGATTCCTCGACAAGCCTTTCGATGTGAGAATTGGCGCGACTACCTCCGGAATGAGTAACCATGTGGAACTTGCCACCGCTGGCTCTGGTAGTTTAACACCAGATACGATCAACGCCGCTTACGCCCTTGGTGGCGTTGCGGGTGTGAATGACGCTGTGGGTTCTGTAGTGGTCCAGGCGGTGATCCCCGGTTGCACCGAGACCGATGCTAAGGACCTCAATGACCGCATTGACGGTCTGGCACTGGGATCCAGCATTGGTACGAACGACATTTCGGGTCGCGTGAAGTACGCGACGAGCACTTCCAACACGACCGTGTACGTTTATCTGACCCATCGGTAAAACTAGATCGGGCCGCGTGCAGCCCCCACGGGCTTATGCGGGGCGGATGAGGTTAAACGTAACCGTCCGTCTCGCAACCCGTGCCAGGGGTCGGCGCCGGCCAAAAGCAAAAGCGGCACCAATATGCCACCCCGATGGTTAACAATGCGGGTCGGTGACTCAAACCGGGAAGCAGCGCGGGGCTTGGAGCGCCGCATTTATGCCGCTTTGAGGGCGGTTCGGCGAATCGCTATCCATCATCAGTGGAACGAGACTTAAATAATATGACGCGCACCGAAATCATCCCGCCATTTGAAATCAACCCGATGCCGCAACGCAAATCTCTCGGGGAGCAACTCGTGGCCACGGGGCTGTTGACCGAGGTGCAGCTCGAACTGGCGAGCCGCGAGGAACACCGCCATGGCGGCAGCTTCATCCGCATCGTTGCCCAACTCGGCTTCATCAGTCCAGATATTCTGGCCGAATTTCTCGGGCGCCAGGCTGGCACCAAGTCCGTGAACCTAAACCTGGTCCTAGTGGACCAAAGCGTCCTCGCGCTGGTGCCGCAAGAGGTCTGCCGCATGTGCGGCGCCATGCCCCTCTCCCGCCAAAACGACACCCTCACGGTCGCGCTGGCCGATCCATTCGACGTCACGGCGGTGGACACCCTCCAACAGGTTTCCGGATGCACCATCGAGGTGGTCACTGCGCCCGAGTGCGACATCCTCAATTGCCTTGAACTCTATTACACCAGTGGCGATACGCTGGGCGAATCCATCGAGAAGGTGTTGGACGAAAAGGAGCGCCAGACCGCGGTGCCCCTGGATGAAATCCTTGGGCGCATGACCAACAAGGATGAAGATGCGCCCGTCATTCGCGTGGTGCGCCAGATCATTACCCGCGCCATCAACAACCGCGCTAGCGACATTCACTTCGAGCCGGAGGAACGGCTCATGCGCGTCCGCACCCGGATGGACGGCGTGTTGTACCAGGACGTGTTCATTCCCAAGGCGATGCAGTCGGCGGTGACCACGCGCATGAAAATTCTGGCCGATCTTGACCTCGCGGAAACGCGCGTGCCGCAGGATGGCCGGGCGACCATCATCGTGGGCGGGCGCCAAGTGAACCTGCGCGTCTCCAGTTTGCCCACCAGCCACGGCGAGAACATTGTCACGCGCATCCTGGATCCCAGCGGGCAGATGCTGAACTTCAAGGTGTTGGGCATGTTGCCCGACTTGGAAGCCGAGTTCCGAAAAGTAATCAACCTGCCTTACGGCGTGGTGCTGGTCACCGGACCGACCGGCAGCGGCAAGTCCACCACGCTGTACGCCGCGCTCCAGGAAGTCGCCACCATGGAGGTGAGCACCTTCACCTTGGAAGACCCGATTGAGTACCGCATGCCGCTGGTGCGCCAGACGCAGGTGAAGGAGGACATTGGGCTGACCTTCAGCGCCGGCCTGCGCGCCCTGCTCCGGCAGGACCCGGACATCATCCTCGTGGGCGAGACCCGCGACACCGAGACGGCCCAGCTCATGGTGCGGGCGGCCCTCACCGGCCACCTAGTGTTTTCCACCTTACACACCAATGACGCGCCCGGCGCGATTCCGCGCCTGCTGGACATGGGCGTGGATGCGTTCCTCTTGCCCGCCAGCCTCCTGGCAGTCCTGGGCCAGCGGCTGGTGCGCAAAATCTGCCCCGACTGCCGGGCGGAAATTCCCGACGCGGAGGCTGTGTTTGCAAAACTAAAAGTCGCGCCGCCCGCCGGGATCCCCAAGCTCCAACTGTGGCGCGGCACCGGTTGCGCCAACTGTAAGAACAGCGGTTACAAAGGGCGCATCGGAATTCATGAGTTGATGGTATTGGACGACCGCTTCCATGACCCGATCATCCGCCGCGCCGGCGCCCCGGAATACCTCCGGCTCGCCCGGGAGAAGGGGATGCGCACCATGTTTGAAGACGGCGTGATCAAAGCCACTCAGGGCCTGACCACTATCGAGGAACTTTTGCTGGTGACCCGTTAACCCCTAGCCACGCCTTATGCCTGTCTTTCAATATCGAGCCGTCAACAAGGATGGGCGAACCTTGTCCGGCAGCCTCCCGGCGCAGGACGAATCAAGCCTCGAGCAGAAGCTCAAGGAAGCGGGACTCTGGCTCACTGAAGCCACCTCGCAACGCCCGCGACCCGTGGCCCGCAGCAAAACGAAAGTCCAAACTTCCGCCGTGCGCAGCTTCAAACTCAGCGGCGGGGCGGGCCGGCGCGAGCTGATCGAGTTTTGCACGCTCATGACCTTCCAGATCAAGGTCGGCGTGACGCTTGTCCGCGCGCTGGATGTCGCCTGTCAGGATTGCAAGAACGTGGGCTTCCGCGCCGTGCTGCTCGACATGCAACGGCAGATTGAATCCGGCCAGACGTTCCATGAGACGGTGGCGCTCTATCCGCGGGTCTTTTCGATTCACTTCGTGGGCGTGATTCGGGCGGGGGAAGTCTCCAGCAAACTACCGGAGGCCTTCGAGGACCTCCGCGCCTACCTGGAATGGACGGATGGGATGATTTCCCAGGTCCGGCAGGCCTCCCTCTACCCAGTCATCGTGATGGTCGTGATTTTCCTGTTCGCCATCTTTCTGTTCAGCTTCATCGTGCCGAAATTCTCGGCCCTGCTCAGCAGCCTGAAAGTCGAGCAACCCTTCCTGACGCGGGTCGTGTTCGGAACGGGCGACGTGGTCTCGTCCACCTGGTGGCTCTGGCTGCCGCTGCTGCTGCTGCTCCTAGTCGGAATCCCCCTCGCACAAAAGACCTCCCCGAAGGTCGCCCTGGCCCTGGACCGGCTGAAGCTCCACTACCCGATTTTCGGCGAACTGAACCTCATGCTGGCGCTCTCGCGCTTCACGCACAATTTCGCACTACTCTACCGCGCCGGGCTGCCGATCCTGCAGGTCTTGCAAGCCTGCCAGCAGGGGTTGGTCGGCAACAAAGTCATCGAACTGGCGGTGGCGGGCGTGGAGCAGGACGTGAAGGGGGGGAGCACTATTTCGGAAGCCATGCACCGGCATCCGGTCTTTCCGGCGTTGCTCCTGCGCATGATCACGATGGGCGAAACCAGCGGCAACCTCGACCACGCCTTGATCAACGTGTCGGACTACTACAACCAGGTGATTCCCCGACGCATCAAGGCCGTCTTCTCAGTCGCGGAACCGATGCTGATGCTACTCCTGATCATGATTGTGGGCTGTGTCGCCCTAGCCATCTATCTGCCTATCATTGCGCTCATGGGCGCGATCGGGAAATGATCGCAAATGAAACCGGAGCCGTCGAAAACTGCGAATTTATGAAACCCGACGGATGCCAATCCAACCGGAGGGAAGGTCGCGTGACCGTCCCCGCGATCGGCCACGACCCGCTGGAGTCTCCACATACAAAGCGGCGATCTCCCGGCGCGCGCGCCTTCACCCTGATTGAATTCATCGGCGTGCTGGCCATTATTGCGATACTTGCGGCGGTGCTGGTGCCCGCCACGATCCGGCAGATGGACACCGCGGCCAAGACCAAGGAATGGACAGACCTAAACGCCATCAGCAATGCCTTGGTTTTGGAGGTCTTGCGCAGCAAGACCATCCCGAGCGAAACCACATGGTCCCAAGCCGCCGCCAATTGGACCCTGCGCCCCGTCACAACTATCACCACCACGTCCCGGCGGTTGCCGCGCGCCTACCTCATTGGCACGAACGGCTGGCTGAACACAGTCACCCTGCCCTATACTCAACGAACCAATGGCACCGCTGCCTCCCCTGCAGGCGCGCGGGTCATGGTTCTCTCCACCATTGCGCGAAACCTTCCGGTCACGAGCGGCCGGATTGCGTCCAGTGATTTCAGCGCCATCTGGAACACGGCAGAGAACGCCAAGCCCATTACCACCGCCTTCACGGCTTGGGCCGGTAAAGGTGAAGACCTGCTCATCCAGCGCATCAACCTGGAGCCGCTGTTCCACCGCTTGATCCTCATGAACCGCGACAAGCTTGCCATTGCGCCGCCGCAATTCTCGATAAACACCACCAACACCTCCGTGCTGGCGACCAACGGCGCGGGCTTTGATGCCTTTTACCTGGATGGTACTATAGTCGGCTTGTGCGACTACAGCGGCACGCCGATCCTGCGTTTTCAACTTACCGAGGACTGTAGCTTCGTATTCGAGGGCAGTATCTGGCAGGACCAAATCTCCGGAGGCGGTTCGAGTGAGGCGATGGCGGCGGATTTTGCTGACCTCTCGGCCGCATTCCTCAAGGCCCAATGGTATCCCGGCGCCAACCAGCCTGGCCGGGGCGACCAGCAGGGCGCCCTGACCGCCATGTTCAATTTCATGCTCGTGTACCAACTCTGGGGCAACCAGTTTCCCCACTTCAACAAACATGAGGCCAACGCCACTCAGGTGCCCGAGTTTACCCTGTTGAACGACCTCGTGAACGGCAGCGCGCCGGGCAACAACGGAAATTCCGGCTTGCTGGACCTGTTTACCGGGAGCCTCGGGCTACTGAAATGATAAAGTGAACATGGATTGTCGCGCATATCTACAGGAGGCCAGGGCTGGCCAGCGGCAGCAAGCCATGGCGCTGCTGTTCTCGATCGGGGTGGTCGCCGCCCTGGCCATCTTGGCGGCTTTGCTGCTGCCCACCCTGATTCGGGAGCTTGACTTCCGGGTCGCTCGCGACGAGCGCGCCACCTTGAAGACCTTCGGCACTGCCCTCCAAAGCGCGATCCGACGCCATGCCTACATTCCCTCTCAAACCAATTGGGCCAATACCGTCGCGGGCGAGGCAGGGATGGCCAGTGCGGCGGTGGCAACCAATCCGCGGGGCCAGCCACGACTGCTGTTGATTGATACCAATGGCTGGTTTAACCCGGTCTCCTTGCCCTATACCCAAACGTCAGCGGGGAGTGCCATCCTCCCGCTGAATCCGCGCCTGATTATTGCCAGCAGCCTGGGCAAGGCTTTGCCTCTCAGCGCCGGGCCGCTTAGTGCCGGTGAGTTCACAAACCTCTGGACCGCGGCGGAAGGCACCACCAATTTCCCTACCAACGGGCTCTGGGTCGGCTGGAACGGGCGTTCGGACGATGTGAAACTCGAACGCGTGAACCTCCAACCCTTGTTCGTAAGCCTGCGCGTCGAGACTTACCGGAATGAAGCGCTAAACGGTCTGTACGCCATCGGCACCAACAACACCTTGTATCCGGCGATCTATGACAGCGACGTGACAAACAACCCTCCGAGATTCTATCTGCAAAACACGGTGCTCAAACTTTACAGCGATGCCGGCAACCTAGACTCGACGCAGATTCTCATCCGGGATAGCGCGTTCAAATACGAGAACCGCGTTTGGAAAGGCAGCGTAGGGGGCGGCGCCACGCCTGGTGGCGTGGATATTGGCGGGGTAGTCTATGACTTCCTCAACGCCGTGCCGAATACGGAAGCGCAAAATGGCGCGGCGCAGCAGCGGCTCGTCATCCAGTCCATGATGGGTTATATGAGCAACTACATCGCCTGGGCAAACGGTAACTTCACGGACAACGGCTTAAAGACTTATCTCTTGAACACTGTGCAGCCCAATATGATCTCCACGGTCCAGGGACTCTTCCAAGGCAACGCCAACGCCTACTATCCCACCAACGCCAGCGGCCCATAATAAATGAAGCCATACCTTGAGCCCCCCGTCGAAACGCAGCCACGGGCCGACGGCCGACGCGCGGCTACTCTGGTCGAAATGATTGCCGTGGTCGCGATCCTGGCGATCCTGGCGGCCGCCCTGCTGCCACGGCTGATCAAACGAATTGATACCGCGACGCGCGCGCAAGAGGCCGCCCATCTGGCCGCGATTCGCGACGGCCTCCTCCTCAAGGTTCTCCGCACCGCAACGATCCCGGATTATACCACCTGGCAGGCGGCGGCCGCCGACTGGTCGCGATTGCCGGTTTCGCAGATTGCGACCAACGGACGCCGGTATGCCCGCCTCTATTTCCGGCAAACCGGGCCCACCCCCGCTTCACTTCCTTATGCCCAGACTAACACCGGAACAACTAAGCCGGGGAACCTCCGGGGCATCGTGGTCTCGACGCTCGCCGGGGATCGGTTTAATGCCGCTAATTGTCCGGCCCCCGCCGGCGGGGTGCTGTCCGATTCCGATTTCAATACGCTCTGGAACACCCCGGAGGGCGGACGTCCCACCGCTGGCCTCTGGGCGAACTGGAACGGCCTCGGCGAGGACTTCCTCGCGCAGCGCATCGAGTATGCGCCGTTGTTCCATCACCTCATCCTGGTCAACCGCGACACTAACTCCCCTTGGTTCACCATCAACGGCTCGTCCGAGATCGCGGTCCCCAACAACCCGGGTAACAACCTCGGCTGGGATTCCTACTACCTTGATAGCGCCATCGTTGCCTTGTGTGACACCAACAAAACGGTGGAAACGCGGCTGGTGCTTACGCGGGACCTGAGTTTCGTTTTCGAGAAGGGCTACTGGCGGGTGGAAATCATGGGCCTGCGCACCGGCAACAGCGCGGCGGACGATTTTGCCGACAAGGCCGGCTCATTCCTGGCCGCCCCTTGGGTCAGCACGGCGGCAAAGGGGGCCGACCAGCAGTCCGCCGTGGTTTGCATGTATAGCTTTATGTACACCTACACCCTCTGGGCCAACCAGTGGCCGCACTTCCCCAGCCACGGCATCTCCTCCCAGGTGCAGGTGCCCGAGTACCTGATGCTGGATGCGGTGGCCGCCCCCAACAAACCCCTGGATTCGGTGACCGGAGCGGGGGGGCTTTTGAAATAGTGAAGCGCGAAACGTCAACCAAGGCAGGGGCGCAAGAGGTTTCCAAAAGCATGAAAAGGAACGCGGCAAGAGTTAATGAACCGGGCGGGCGAACGCCCAAGGCCTTCACGCTGATCGAAATGATCGGCGCGCTGACCCTCCTTGCCCTGGTGGCGGCGGTGGCGGTGCCGGCCACGATCCGCCAACTGGACCGGGTGGCCTCTGAGCAGGAACTGGCGCGCCTGCAGACGCTGGGAGATACGCTCGAGAAGAGCATTCTGCGCACACACTCCATTTCGGCCAACACCAATTGGGCGGCGGGTGTGGCTACCGAAGCGGGGATGGACATAGGGGCGGTCACCAACAACCTCCGGAACCACCTTCGCGTGCTCTGGGTGGACGCCAGCGGCTGGCTCTCCACCAATCTGCCTTACACCAATGGCTACCAAGGCACCCCGGCGCTCCCGGCTAATGCCCGGATGATGCTCGTCTCCAGCCTGGGCAAGAACCTCCCCATCGCCAGTGGGATGCCCGCGGCCTCGGATTTCGCCGCCTTGTGGGATGTGTCGCCGGGCACCGTCCCGAGCAGCGGCGCATGGGCCGGATGGACGGGAGCCCCGGAGGACGTGAAGATCCACCGGATCAACCTCTCGCCGCTCTTTGTGAAGCTGGTGCTCACGACCTACCTGTCCGCCACGAACGGCCAATACACCATTGACTCGAGCCCGATGAACTCGGTGCCATACACGAATGGGTTCGCAGCGTATTTTCTCAAAGGCACCGGCCTGCGACTCTACTGTGGCTCGCCCGATAGCACGCTGAACTCAAGCCAGATTCTCAACGAGGATAGTTCGTTCGTTTACGAGGGCGGGATGTGGAAAAACTTCCTCCAAGGACGGGTTATCTCCAGCCTCGGCAACGTCGGCGGCATCGTCGCCGCCTTTCTCTCCGCGACCCCAAACACCAATGCCCAATACGCC
>CAIKLQ010000242.1 GCA_903828255.1 uncultured Verrucomicrobiota bacterium | reverse complement strand
TTGATGAAGTCCGCGCCCACCACAAATTCCTTCGGGCCTTCTTCGCGATCGAACGGCTCGGAAATCTTGACCGTGAGATTCTGTTCGGCGGCCAGTTTTTCGAGGTTGGCGGCGGTCCGCGGAGCGCGCACGTCCACGGCGTTGGCGAACTCATTGGCCTGCCGTTTGGTGATGCGCTCGGCATCGCGGCGGATCAAATCCTCGCGGATTTTCGCCCGGACTTCCGCGGGGTTTTTCGCTTCCTTGTAATAATTGGTGCCCACTTGCGTGAAGGCGGTCTCAATCATTTCCGTAAAGTTCGTTTTGACCAGTTCCGCTTCGGCTTGGGCCAGCACATTGGAATACTCGAACGCCACGTAGCTGACCTGCACGCGCTCGGGCAGACGATAGCGCGCCATCTGGTTCGTGAAATACTGCCCCACCAGTTCGGGCGTGAGGGTGGCGCTGGCTTGATAATTCGTGGCCGCAAAAAACACCGCCTCGGTGGCCAGCTCCTCGTGCTCGCGCTCGTAAAGAACCCGAGCCTCCTGCGGCGTGATCAACTTGCCGCTGATGCCGTTGGCTGTAATCAACTGCTGAATGCCGAGTTCATTCCGGAGGTAACGCTCCAAATCCAAAGCGGTCAGCCCTTGTTGCCGGAGCACATTTTGCTCAAATGTCACGATGGGCACCGGATTGCCCCGGTTGATCGCCCGCAAATACTCCGAGGCCATTTTCGCCACGGTTTCATCGGCGGCGTGGATGTTGGCTTGTTTGATCTTCTGCACCATTAACAGGCGGAAATAGGTTTCGCGTTCGAGATCAAAGCCGGGGCGCGTGTTCGGTCCGCCGGGCCAGTCGCCGGCGCTGAAGAAGTAGCGCAACCGCATCTCCTTCTGAGCGCTGCGATAATCATCTAGGTCCACCGGCTCGCCGTTGATGCTGCCCAGGTACATCTCGCCCCGGTTGCCCTTGTTGGAAGGTTGCGAGCCCCAAAACACGAACGTGATGATCACGATTGTGATAATGATGGCCCAAAGCCACTTCGAATGTTTGCGAATTGTCCCGATCATAGATTAATCAAAGCGCGAAACCTAACCCGCTTGGGGGAACCGGGTCAAACGTAAAAAGCGGTAAAACCAACTTTACAACTCCCGCCCGCTCCCGCACGCTACGGGGGTTACGATGAAAAACCTGCTGCCCCTCTTGTTCCTGCCGCTCCTGCTGGCGGGTTGCGCCACCACGTTCACTAATCTTTCCCCGGCGCATCAGGTCCGGAACGCCAACCACCTTTACCCGGTGGAAGTCGCCTTAAACACGCGCCAGCAAACGCTGCGCTGGGAATCCATTCAGCCTTACGTCAACGTCGGCAGCGAGTTCTATCCGATGCGCCCGACCAAGCTCATGACCAACCGCTGGGAAGCCATCGTGCCCGTGCCGGCGGGTCAGAACACCGTCAAGTATCGCTACAAGTTCGATTTCAAATACAACGCCATGGGCAAACCCCCGCAAAACGACAGCGCGGCCTCGCCGGAATACATCTTGCGCATTTTGGATAGGTAGCGGCTGGTCGGTAACTGCCGGAATCCTCCTCCTCCCTCGTCCTCGCTCTCGAAACCTAGCCAAATCGAGGACGAGGACAATTACATGCCGGTCGTTTCAGGCTCGCCATGCCCCACCCGCTTTTAATCGCGCCCGAACCCGCTGGCGACCCATGTTTGGGATTGAGCCACGTTCGCCGCCGGTTTAGCGTTTGCGACCTTTGCAACAGTTACTCAACAAATGAAAGTTTTGGGAATACACATCGGACACGACAGCAGCGCGGCGCTCATCGTGGACGGACGCATCGTCGCTGACGTCGCGGAAGAGCGCTTCACTCGGACCAAGCATTACGCCGGCCTGCCGATTCACGCGATCGAGTATTGCCTGAAATCGCAGCAGCTCACGATGGCGGACTTGGATGCCGTGGCCGTGCCCGCCCGCGGCTCGGTGCCGGACTTGAATTTCCTCTTCGACCTCAAGGGCGCGAAGGAGGAGAAGTTCACCCAAAAGCGGCAGGCGTTCGAGTTCGTGCGGCAGATTTTGAAGAAGCCCGAGCTGAAGCCGCCGCTTTACATCAAGAATTTCCCCCTCGCGCCGAAAACGGAAATCATCCACGTCGACCATCATCTTGCCCACGCGGCGTCGGCTTACTTCACCAGCGGCACGCGGGAGAAACAACTCATCGTCACGATTGACGGCTCGGGCGACAGCGTTTCCGGCGGCCTCTGGCGCGGCGAGAACGGGAAGATCACCAAGCTCCAAACTTTTCCCAACGCCGGCTCGCTCGGCTGGTTCTACAGCAATGTCACCGAGGGTCTGGGTTGGTGGCACGGCGATGGCGAAGGCAAGACGATGG
>CAIKLQ010000241.1 GCA_903828255.1 uncultured Verrucomicrobiota bacterium | reverse complement strand
CGTCAGCCAGATGTATCACCTCCAGCGTTTCATCACGGCCTGCGCGGGACGCGGCGCGTATCCGATCAAGTTCAACGGCACGATCCTCACCGTGCCGCCCGGCCCGACGGAGAAAGACCCCGACTATCGCCGCTGGGGGCCAGGTTACTGGTGGCAGAACACGCGGCTGCCCTACCTCGCGCTTTGCACTTCCGGCGACTTCGATCTCCAACGCCCGCTGTTCCGCATGTATGCGGAGGAGTTACTGCCGCTCTGCAAATACCGCACGAGGCACTACCTCGGCCACGACGGCGCGTATTACCCGGAGTGCATCATGTTCTGGGGCCCGGTCTTCAGCGAAACCTACGGCTGGACGCCCTTCGAGCAGCGCGCCGACAAACTTCAGGAAAGCGGCTACCACAAGTGGGAATGGGTCGGCGGCCTTGAACTCTGCTGGATGATGCTCGATTACTTCGAGCACACGGGCGACCGCGATTTCCTCCGCCAGACCGCGCTGCCGTTCACGCGGGAAATTCTCACCTTCTTTGACCAACACTATCCCACCAACGCCCAGGGCAAGCTTGTCATGCACCCATCTCAAGCGCTGGAGACTTGGTGGAAATGCACCAACGCCGCGCCCGAACTCGCCGGGTGCATCGCTGTCACCGAACGCCTCCTCGCCGCGCCTGCCGAACTCGCGCCCGCCGCCGACCGCGAATTCTGGCAACGTCTCCGCGCCAAGCTGCCGCCGATTCCCGTGCGCGACATCAAGGGCCGTACGGCCCTGGCCCCCGCCGAGTTTTTTGCGAACAAGTCCAACGTCGAGAACCCGGAGCTTTATTCCGTGTTTCCGTTCCGCCTGTTCGCCTTCAACCGACCCAATCCCGACTGGGCCAGCGCCGCGCTGGAACATCGCTGGGATCGCGGCCACTTCGGCTGGCGGCAGGACGACATTTTCATGGCTTACCTCGGCCTCACCGCCGACGCGCGCAAAGCCCTCGTCAGCCGCGCCCGCAACTACGACCACGGCGAGCGCTTCCCGGCCTTTTGGGGACCGAACTACGACTGGACGCCCGACCAGGACCACGGCGGCGTGTTGATGAAGGCGTTTCAAACCATGCTCCTGCAAACCGACGGGCAAAAGATTTTCCTCCTGCCCGCGTGGCCGAAGGACTGGAACGTCGGGTTCAAACTCCACGCCCCGCAACAGACCGTGTTGGAAGGCGTCTATCGAAATGGCAAGATGGTGTCATTGAAAGTCACACCTGAAAAGCGGCGGGCCGACTTGATTGTAATAAACAAGTGACGTAGTTCTCCACCAGATGGAGCAACCGCGTCCGGTCGCACGTCCCGCGCAGCATCACCTCCAGCACACCCGGCGCGGCTCGTCCTCGCGCTCGATGCGTTTAGCGCCAGTCCGGAAGGACCTCGAAGAAGGTGGCCGTGCGCAAGCACGTCCCAATCCGCCGTGAGTGAGCCGACGCGGCTGTCCGTGCCGTTCGAGGCGATGAGCAGCGCGTTGAACGGGAACAACGTGCCCCTCTCCGCATCGGATGGGGAGAGGGATCAAGGTGAGGTGGCGTTCGGTTCTTGCAGTGCGTCAGGTTCTCGTCGAACGCCGCGCGTGCGGGCACGCCGGGCTTCTTTAA
This sequence comes from uncultured Verrucomicrobiota bacterium, assembly GCA_903828255.1. Classification (GTDB taxonomy): domain Bacteria; phylum Verrucomicrobiota; class Verrucomicrobiia; order Limisphaerales; family JADLHS01; genus CAIKLQ01. Next base: position 1,229 of record CAIKLQ010000241.1, on the reverse strand, counting down.
CTCAATGACCACCAGCGCCGATGGCTGTCGGGCTTGACGAACCCGACCACATCCGAACGGCAGCCGTAGAGCGCACCCGTGACGCTGAACTAGCTGACTAGCAGCAAATCATTTTTCGCCGGCTGCACCCAATCAATCACCCGCAACAGTTCCATCTGCTGCCCGCCGGCTTTGGGACGAACTCACTCAGCGATTCGGCACTCCAATTCCTCGGTCTGCTAGCCTCTCCAGCAACTCGCTGGCGGTGGAGTTCACAACCAACACATCTGTGGGCAGCATGCTGAACAATCCATCCGGTTGCTGAGAATCGGTCACAATCAATACTAGTGTTGCCGGTTGCTTGCTTCGCCCGGCGCAGTGAAGCAACTCTGCCGCATCGGCTAGACTTTCTCCGCGACGCTGGACTCGAATGAGGATTGGGCTTTCGCCGGGTTTGGCATTTAGAATCGCGTCGATGCCGCGATTGCGTTGAACGGGAACCACCGGCAAGCCGCAGAGCACCGCAAGCGATTCATCGTCGGACTGGAGGTAAGAATCCCGGCCATTTCGCAATAGTTCCGAAGTCGTCCTGACGGGTTGCGCCAACCGCTGACGCGCCAATTCAACCGCTTCCACGGATACGTCAATGCCCATCGAGTTGCGACCGAGCAATTCCGCCGCCACGAGTGTCGTGCCACTGCCGGAAAATGGGTCGAGCACCAAGTCGCCCGGCGAGGTAACCAGCGCGATGATGCGTTCGAGCAAAAGGATGGGTTTTTGAGTCGGATAACCCACGCGCTCCTTCGCTTTCGGATTCAGGAGCGGTATATCCCAAACGTCGGCGATTGGAACGCCCTTCTTGTGACCATCGTGGATGACGTTGTCGCTGCCGTCGCGGGCATAGACGGCTTTGCCGTGTTCGTCGCGCTGGCGGCGTTGGAGAATCTGGTCAACATTCGTCGAGGGCGAATAGTCGCCGAAAAGCTGGTGGTATTGGTAAGCGCCGGTCTTTGTGTAAAAGAAAATGGTTTGGTGCGACGGCATCGGATTGCGCTGTGAGTTCGACCAGCGGCGGTAGTGCCAGATGATTTCTGACCGGAACATCGTTTCGCCGAAAACCTCATCCAGGAGACAGCGGATGTGGTGCGAGGCATTCGTGTCACACTGGAAGAACAGCGAGCCGGTCGCTTTCAGGACGCGACGGGATTCCTTCAAACGCAAACGCAGGAACTCGATATATTCCGTGCGCG
>CAIKLQ010000240.1 GCA_903828255.1 uncultured Verrucomicrobiota bacterium | reverse complement strand
GCCACGCAATACGCGCGCCGCGATTTCGGCCGAGGCGACGCCGCCGTCAAAGAAATCCCGCGAGACGGTCATGAGCGCGCCCGATTTCGCCTGACCCGAGGCGAATCCTACCAAAGGCAGACGCGCGCGTTTTGCCGCTTGCGCGATGCTGGCGAAACTCGCGCCGGTGAGATTGTCGGAAATCTGGCAGACGGCGTCCACGCCGCGACCGCACAACGCCAGCGCGGCATCCGCCACTTCGCCGCTGCTGCTGACGCCGACGATTTCAACTTGAATTCCCATCGGCGTCGCTGCTTTGACCAGTTGGTCCTTGTAGAAAACCGAGTTGATCTCCGCCGGGACGAAGAGGGTGCCGATGCGCTTGACCGTGGGAAAGCATTGGCGCAACGCGGTCAGTCCTTCCTCGTGTGGCGCGGGGAGATACGCGCCGGTGACAAAGGGCAGATGGTCGGTGTCGCTGGTGCCGGCGCCGGCGAGGATGGGATTGGCGACGAGCGAGAATACCACCGTGCGCCCGTTGGCGCGGCGGAGCGCGGCCTGCAACGCGGGCGTGGCGGCGGTGAGCAAAATGTCCGCGCCATCAGCCACCGCGGCATCCACGATGGTGTTTAGCGTGACCATGTCGCCCTGGGCGTTGCGGATGCGTAGCTCGAAATCGCTTCCGCGTTTCAACCCCGCCTTTTCGAAACCGGCGAGGATGCCTTCGCGGTTGATCTCCACGTTGGGCGTCTCGAGGTATTCGATCAGTTCGATTTTTGCTTTGCGTGCGAGCGGCGCGGCGGCGGGCGGACTTCCGACCTCTGACCTCTGACTTCTGGCTTCCGCTTCCTTGATAACTTCGGGCGGGAACTTCAGCCCGAGTTTCTGAGCCTGCGGTAAATCGAGCCACACGGCTTTCTCGGAAACATTCGTGATGGGGATGCCCGCGGGGCTTTCTCCCAGCAGGACGCGCGCGACACTCCGGGCCACCGCATAGCCGGGTTGATAGTAACCCAGACCCACGCAGGCAACCGCGCCGCGCTTGGCGGAATCCGGGTCGTCAACGAAGAGCGGCAGCTTCGCGTCGTGCGCGACCTTAATCACGGCGTCAAACGCCTGGATCACCGTATTGTCGCCCTGGATGTAAATGGCATCGGCGTGGCGGCTCGTCAGCGCTTGCGCGGCCTGCAAAACGTCGGACGAGGAAGCCACGGTGATTTCGTCCAGTTTCAAGCCGGCGGCGGCATACAACCCGCGCGCCACCTCCACGACTTTCACCGAGTTCGCTTCCGACGCGTTGTAAATGGTGCCGACGATCTTCGCCTCCGGCAGGCTTTTGCGGATGAGATTCACCATGTCCTGCACCGGCGGAAACGAGCCGACGCCGGTGAGGTGCGGCAGATGATTCGTGAACGACTTCCCCGCGCCGGCGGCCACGGGGTCGGAGCAATACGTGAATACGACGGGCTTCCGTTTGACCAAGCCGCACGCGCCAGTGATGAGCGGGGTGCTCATGGGCAGGATCAAATCTACGTCCGAGGAATCAAAGTTTTGTAGCACGGCGGGAATGTTGGCGATCTCCGCTTGGGCGTGCGCGCGGCGCACTTCGAGGTTCTTGCCCTCCACAAAACCCAGTTCGCGCAGGCCGTCAAAGATGCCCTTCATGCAAGTCTCCGCCCCCGCTTCGGGCGCGAAATAGGCAAGGCCGATCTTGTAGATGCGCTCGGGCTGCGGCTTGAGCGAGCGGGGGGCAGCCGTCTGGAGCACGGGTAGATTTGTGGAGGTGGCGGTGATCCAACCGGTGGCGCGTTTGCGGATGGTGTCGGAAAACGTCCAGGAATCTTTCAACAAGGGCAGCACGGTTTCGTTGATGAGAAGCACTTCGGGCACGACGTTTTCCACCGGAATGGTCGCGGGATTTTTTCCGTCGAGCACGTCGGCGGCGAGTTGACCAATGGTGCGGCCGACTTCGACATAGTTCGCCCCGAGATCGAACAGCGCGCCGCGACCGATGTTTGGCGGCATGGCGGTGAACACCGGAATCTGCGCTCGTCGCGCGGCAGTGATGATGGAATCGGTAGCGAGGGAAACCGTGATGTCGCCGCTGATCCAGATCGCTTCGACGCCGCGGGCGATGACGGAATTGGCGGCTTCCATCGCCGCGGTGCTGTTCTCGGCGTTGGCTTCGACCAGCGTGAGGCCGAGCTCCGCGCAAACTTTGCGGGCGACTTTGGTCTGGGCCAGCGAATTCGCCTCGGTGGGATTCCAGATAAGGCCGACGGATTTCAGTTCCGGCCGCAGCGTGCGCGCCGTGCGGAAGGTGCTTTCCACCGGTTGCATGGAGCCGTAGCCGGTCAGGTAGGGCGGATGAATGGCGTGATTCGTCGCCTCAATGCCGACGCCCGCGCCGTAAGGGTCGGTCACCAAACCGAAGACGTGTGGCGTGCGGCTGCCGACTTTGTTGGCGTTGGCGATGGTTTGCAGCGAAAGCGTGCTGATGCTCAGGATCAGGTCGTAACTGCCGCTGGTAACTTCCTTAGCGATGGCGTTGGCGGTGCCGATGTCCGCCTCGGCGTTGTAGCGTTTCAGGTTGAGGCGACCGCCTTCCGCGTAACCGCGGGCGGCCAGCGATTCGAGAACGCCGTTCACGCCCTGGTCCAACACCGGTATCGAAGCGTGCTGGACGAGCGCGACGCGGAATGCTTTCCCAGTCACCGTCGGGATCGTGGAATTTCTGCGGACGCGGTTACGTGAGCCGCGATCCGTGTACACCAACACGCCCGCTGCGAGGGCGATCAAGATCAGCCCCAAGCCCAGACGCTTGAGCGTTTCCCGCATCATGGAGGAATGCTAGTTAAGATTCCGCGTGCAGTTCCTAGAAGGGGTTGCCGCCGGGACCCCGCCTACTGCTGATAGGTCTTCTGGCGGGCGAGCAGGTAGGCGTCGAGTTCGGCCTGGTCCCGGAAGATTTTCAAGTCCGGCAGGCTGCCCATGATGGCGAAGACTTCCTTGATTTGCGGTTGCAGATTCACGAACGAGACGTGTCCGCCGTGCGGCTTCAACTGCTTCGTCGCGATGAAGAACTGGCGCAGGCCGGCGCTGGTCACGAATTTCAGGCCGGCGAGGTCAAAGATGAGGTGGGCCGGATGCTGGGCCAGGGTGGGAGTCAGTTTCGCTTCGAGGCTGGCGACGGTGGCATTGTCGAGATTGCCGTCGAGGGCGATGGTGACTTCGCTCTGACCGGTGGCGGTGGCTTTCTGGCGGAGGTTTATGGTGAGGGTGCTCATGGTTTGTTTGTCAGTTGAGTAGTTGGCTGGTTGACTAAAAGGGAGAGGGGTGAACCCCCCGGAAGTTCTTCACGTTGGTTGCCGACCTTTGTTCAGGGAAGCTTCCGACTGCGGGTAGCTGTGCTGGCGGGCGCGGAGGTAAACATCCAGTTCAGCATCATTGGCGGAGGCGAACGGCGCGCCATCCTCGTCGCCCAGCAACAGATAAGCATCCAGTTCGGCTTTGTCCTTGAACACGCGCATTTCCGGGAGCTTGCCCATGATGTCAAAGACCTCCTGGATTTGCGGTTGCAAATGGACGAACGAGAGTTGCCCGCCGTGCTGCTTTTGCTGCTTCAGCGCGACGAAGAACGCGCGAATGCCCGCGCTGGTGACGAACTTCAGCCCCGCGAGATCGAAAATGAGTTGGGCCGGATGGGCCGCCAGCGCGGGCCGCAGTTCGGCATCGAGATGGGTCACGGTGGAATTATCGAGACGGCCTTCGAGGGCGACCATGACTTCGCTCTGACCAGCGGCGTTGGCTTTCTGGTGGCGGTTGATCGTTAGCGTGCTCATGGTTTTGTCTGTTCGTTCGGCGCTTGGTTCAGAATGGGGCGGGGGACTGTGGAAATCCAGCCAGATATTTGCCGAGATGAACAATGCCGCAATTTCAACTCGGCGATTGGCGGTGAACTCTCGGAGTGGCCTGGCGCGTGGGGCGGGCGG
>CAIKLQ010000239.1 GCA_903828255.1 uncultured Verrucomicrobiota bacterium | reverse complement strand
ATCGTCCAACCCCCTCTCCCACAAGCGGCCGCTCACTAGAATCGCCGCTGCGTACGCCTCAGCGCTGCACGCCGCAAAAAGCGCCAGGCAAAAAGCTGCTCTCCACACGCAGGAAAAAAACTCTCCGGTGGCAAGTCGTCCCAGCAATGGCATCTGGCGGAGCACGGCTTGGAGCTTAACCAACCGACCGTCAGGACGGCGATGTAAAAGCCTATCAGGCTCGGGTTTTCCCCGATTCCTTTCCGGTCGCCAGCGCAACCCCTCGTTAATTTTGACGAGGTGACAGTCCGGCGAGATTCCGCCAAACAGTGCGCGACGTTAAAACCGGTCCATCAAAACCTATGAAAAAACTCCACGCATTATTCCTTGCCGCCACCGCCACCGCCGTCCTCTTGTTGCCGGCCGCTCCGGCGTTTTCGGCCACGGTCATCACCGTCAACAGCACCAACCATGTTGACGCTTCCGACAGCGAAATGACGCTGCTCGAAGCGGTGCTCTACATGAACCAGCTTCAGGGCGCACCGGCAGCCACGCTTGGCCGCAGCCTCTCGACCGCCGAGGCCGCTCAAGTGTCCAGCACCGCCGGCACGAACCACTTGATCCAATTCAATATCGCAGGAGCCGGGCCGCATGTGATCGCGGTCAACAGCGCCGTGGATGTGGATGGCCAGGGGACTTTCTGGGCTTTCCCCATCCTCGCCACCAATGTGCTGGTGGACGGCTATTCGCAACCGGGATCGAGTCCGAACACCAACGCCATCCTTGCGCCGAACAATGCCGCGCTCAGGATCGTGATTGACGGAGACACCAACACATTTCGACTGTTCGGGATTGTGGCGGATCATGACTGGCTGCGCGGCCTTAGCATCATCGGGGGTGGACGGGCCGCGGTTTTCGATGGCGAAGCCGGGGCCGTTCTGGGCAACGCGGTCATCGGCGGTGGCGTTCAGGGCTGCTGGATCGGCGTGGCGCCGGATGCCACCACGGTTAAAGGCCAGGGCTATGCCGTTGCTTCCTGGGCAACCGGCGGCTCCCAGGTTTACGGCACGGATGGCGATGGGGTGAACGACCGGAACGAATTCAACGTGATCGTGGCTTCCGATGAAATGCACATCGCCATCGGGCAGAGCGACAACTGCCGGGTGTCGGGCAATTTCATCAACGTCCTGCCGGACGGCTTGCATTCGAGCGGCGTCGCCGTGGGCGAAGGCGACGGTGTGTATCTCGAGGATGGCGGACCGAACAACACTATCATCGGCACGGACTCGAATGGCATCTCCGATGAAAATGAACGCAACCTCATTGGCGGCCTCAATGGTTCCGACAGCAATTGCGAGACGATCGCCGCGTGGTCCGGCGGCACCAACGTCACGATCATGGGCAATTACTTCGGCGTGGGGATTGATGGCGTTACGCCCCTGCCCAACAAGCGGGGCATCTGCAATGACAACGCGGGCAGCGACAATTCGTGGTTGGTCGGCGCCAACGGTGATGGCTTGCGGGATGAGATCGAGGAAAACATCATTGCCAATACCACGGTCAGCCGCGTGTTCAAGTTCCCGTCCGCAAAGACCTCCATCGTTTTCCGGCGCAATACGTTCTTCGGCAACACTGCGGATTTCTTCGACGGTACCAGCGGCAATCAAAACAGCTATAACGGCGTGATTTTGAGTTCCGGTGACACCGCAACGATCAGTCCGGTGGTGTCGAACGCCACCACCCGGGCGGAGTTGATCGGCTGGGTGCCGGTTTCGGGCGACCCGACGGCGCTCAACCGCACCAATGCGCAGATTCACATTTACGAGGCCGACCCCACCGCCGCGGCGGATCGTCCGCAGGGCAAGAAGTGGCTCGCCAGTTATGCAGACAACGGTCCGCAGGATTTGGATCCGGCCACCAACTACTTCCGTTTCAGAATCTGCTCGCTGCCGATTTCCTCCACCGGTGCGAGCATCACCGTCAACGAAACCTGCGGCGATGACGTGAGCGGAGGCAGCAGCCGCTTTGCGACCGCCGTCCCGCTTCCGGACGTGCCCAATGCGTTGTCCCTTTCGCAATCGGGCGGTTCGGTGACCTTGTCCTGGCAGATGAATGGCAGGCTGCAAGCCCGGCCCAGCCTGACCTCGGGCAGTTGGACGAACGTGCCCGGTTGCTCGCCGGTGGTGTTGCCAGCCACCAGCGGAAGTTTGTATTTCCGCGTGGCCCAGTAACCACTCAAACGCGGCGGCGGTTTGCCGAACTGTTCGCCCGAAGCGGGCTTGATTCGCCGCCCGGGTTGGCTGCCGAAGTCGGGTTGAACTGACAATAGAAAGCGTGACCTCACCAGCAGCATCGCCCAGGCCGGCGCGTAAGACTGGGCCAAACTAGCGGCGAACGATTGCCAGTTCATGCAACCTGCGCTTTGTACATGCTTGCGCACCTGTGACCGCGAGCTATCTGCGGTCACCGCATTAGAGTCAAATGCCTCTAAGGCACTAGGGGTAAAATTGGGCGTGTCCTCCCTCTGAACTGCAACATAATGGGGTTCCTTCGATGCGCGATTTGAACCTAAAAAGGGCCGATGCGGTCCTCTATTCTGCACCAACCGTCAAGTGCGGCGTGCCGGAAATTCTCTGGTGGCAAGAGCGCACGTTTTGATCCTCTGGAGCGCGCTACAATCCATGTGACTTTGCCTTTTTCGGCGAACACAACTTCTTGATTCCATAAAACCTCAAACCAAACCAACCATGAAAACAAATCGAATCCTGCCTCTACTTGTTCTGTTGCTCGGCCTCAACCCGGCTTCGGCTGGGGTGCTGACCTACACCTCCAAAACCGCGGTCCTCGGCGACCTCCAGCCGGGGTATTACTACACGAATTTTTCCGGCATCCCAGTCAACTTTGACGTGCCCTACATGACGCTGGAGTTCACCAACGCCACGGCCGCCATCGGTTACACGGTGAGTTCTGCCTCCGGCTTGTTTCGCACGCCGTCGCCCGACGTGGGCTTGGGCAATTGGACGGCGTCCGCGGACATCGTGGTCACTTTCAACACGCCCAATGTCCGCACAATCGGCGCGGATTTCTTCCTGCTGAATTTTAACGGTGACCGCCTGAACGGTGACATCACGGTCACATTCAGCGACGGAACGACGGCCACTGTGCCGAGCACCACGTCCGGCGCGTACGGTTTCTTCGGCATTTCCTCCGACGATCCGCTCAGCTCCATGACGATCAGCGGCGGCACCGGAGCGGATATCTACGAGCAGTTGGCCAACTTCTACGTGTCCAGCAGCGCGTCGGTCCCGGCTACCACCGTCATTGTGGAAGCAACGGCGCCAAACGCCTCGCAAAGCGGACCGACGCCCGGCGTCTTCACCATCACGCGCACCAACGTCAACTCCGACTACTCCGCT
>CAIKLQ010000238.1 GCA_903828255.1 uncultured Verrucomicrobiota bacterium | reverse complement strand
CGCCGGTCTTTTTGGGCGCTCGCAGCCGGCTGCCCGTGATCCCCGACTACGTGAATCGCGCCCGCGCCGACCGGCCCGGAGCGACGGGTTTTCTGTTTTGCCAGGACGCCCGCTTCACCACGAAGACCAAGGCGGATTGGGAACGCGTCCGCGCCATTCGCGTGCTCGGCGCGGTGCCGCTGACGACGCGCTCGTCGCATTCGCACATTGTTCATGTGGGCCATGAAACCGTCGAACTCGGCACGGTGCCGCTCGCGCCGGATGGTTCGTTCAACATCGAAGTGCCCGCCGACATGCCGCTCGCGCTTCAGGCCGTGGACGCCGAGGGCCGCTCTGAGTTGAATGAAATGTCCTGGCTCTACGTGCGTCCTGGCGAACGGCGCTCCTGCATTGGCTGCCATCAATCGCGCGAAACCACGCCCGCCTTTGCCGGTCAACCGGCGGACGCTTTCCGCGCGCCGCCCGTGAAGTTGCTCGGTCAGGGGGAGCCGCATCATTTTCGGGGGAACAACTCCGGCGTCACCGGGATGATGGACTTGCAGTTTGAACGCTTCCGCGAATGTGCCTCGCTCAATCGCAATCTGCTGCGCGATGCGCCGAACGCTTCGCGGCGTGACGAAATCGCCGCGCTCCTCCAGCACTTGCGCGGCGCGGACGAGGGTCAAAAGATTTCCGCCGCCCAACGCCTGGCACTGCTTCGCGAACGTTCCGCTGCGCCCGCGCTGGCCGAGGCTTTGAAGGAATCGGGACGCGAAGTCCGCCTCGCCGCCGCGCTCGCGCTGGCTGCATGCGGCACGCGCGACGCCATTCCGTCGCTGCTGGCCGCGCTCGACGGCGATCCGGTTGTCGCCCAAGCCGCCAATGTCGCGTTGGAGAATCTGACCGCCCACGCGGAGCCGACCGGCGCTTCCGCGAATTGGAAAGCCTGGCTGGCAGCGAATTCATGCGACGTCATCGAGCGAGAGTTGATTGCCAAACTTCAGCATCCAGCGGCCAGCGCTAACGAAAGTGAGTCGTCGGACCGCCCGCACCCCGGCGCTCTCCTCCAGGAGAAGACGAGCGCAACCTATCCAGCGGAAACCTCCCACCGCGCCACCATCGTTGCCCTCGGCCATATCGGTGGCGATGCCGCATGCGCCGCGCTGCGGGAATTTGTTCACACGGAAACCGCCAAGAGTCCTTACCCGGCGTTCGTGAATGACAATCGCACCGACACGTTCACTTTTCCCGCCGCTTCGCCGTTGAACCCGCGCACCTTGCAGGAAGCCGTCCGCGCGCTGGGGCAACTTCGCGACGCGAACGCGCTGCCGTTGTTGCGCGAATTGCTGGCGAACCACATCGAGCCGCGCACCGGCAATCTCTACCTGGCGGAGTCGGTCATTGAGTCGCTCGGGCGCATCGGCTCCCCGGAAGCCGAGGCGGCGCTGCTCGACACGTTTGCCGCGCTCAAGGACTACTGGCATTACGTCGGCTGGTATAGCGACCACCCGGCGCTCTACGCCTGCCATTCCTCGCCGCTCCACGCGCGCATCATCGCGGCACTCGATGCGATTGGCTCCACGCGCGCCGCCGCCATCGTGCCGCAACTCATTCGCTCTGTTCCCACCGACCCGGATCGCGCCTTGTTCCCGCAGAACGATGACTACGAACTCCTGGTCGGCCGGCTCATTCGCCGCAGCGGACGCGGAAACGAAGTCGTCGAAAACTGCCTCGCTTTGCTCGGCGACCCGACCGCCAAGCCCACCGAAGACCTCAACGCTGCCCTCTCGAAGACGCATCCCGCGTGGGGCGGGCATCCGGGACCGGAGAATCGCTCTGCGCAGATTCTCTCGCTGACTTGTCGCGACAAAGCTGACGAACCACGCGTGCGGGCCGCATTCGCCCGTTTTCGCGCCCGCCCCGAGGAGGCGATCAGCCGCACGCTGGGGAATCCAACCTGGACGCCCGTGCGGCATTGGACGCTGTTCTATCTCGCCCGCGCGCTCGGCAATCTGCATGACCCGGCCTCGCTGGACACGCTGGCCGCCGTCCTGTCCGACGACTTGAACGAAGCGCGGCATGGTCGGCCCGATCCGTCGCAACCGGAGATCCACTTGCTGCAATTGGACTACACGCCCTGCTGGCGCGCCGCTTCGGCCTGGGCGCTCGGGGAAATTGGCGAGCGCCGGGCGCGACCCGCGTTGCTCGGCGCGGTGCGCAACCTCACCAACGCGACGGATGTCCGGCACGCCGCCGCGGAAGCGCTGGGGAAACTAGCCGAGCCATCCGATCTCGCGGAGTTGACCAAGCTGGCGGCGGATTATCCGGAAGTCTCCGTCCGGAAAGTATTGCAGGCCGCTTGCGCGCGGATCGGTGGCTACGAAGAACCCAAGGCGAAACTCACCCGCCAAGGCGGAGGACAATGAGGCAACTATGAAAAATTCCGCAGTCTTAACCTGCATATTTCGCGGTTGTCGAAATGACATTCGTCGCAATCTCATTAGCACCTCGCTTCAGCGAGGTGTTTTCGGGGACGGCGATGGCGAAACCGTTTCAACGGTTTCGCCGGGGGGCCGAAAACCGTTCAAACGGTTTTCGCCACGCGCGTCTCATGTCACCGCGCTGAAGCGCGGTGTTCATGAGAGGGGCTGTGAAATTCCCGGACTACACCCCAACCAACGCCACGTTGCAGGCGGCTTTTTGCCCCCTTGGTTTCTCGGAATTTTGCTGGTCACAGGCAGCGCCTCCGCCGAATCGCCGAAGCCCACCGGTGGCTGCGAGGACAATCCCACGCACGCCTTCAGCATTCCGGCGTGGGCGTTTGATCGCGGCAATGCCCAGACGTTCACCAAAGACTATGCCGACGCCGGGCCAATGGTCGCGTTCGGCGGCGAGTCGCCCGTTGTGGTGGAATACGATGTGAGTTTTCCGAACACCAGCGACTACCGGCTGCGCGTGCAATACGCCGCAGCGGAGGCGCGGCCAGTGGTGCTTTCGATTGACGGGCGCGCCGTTACGAACTTATGCCGGGGCTCGACGGGTTCGTGGAACACCAGCGGCGCGGGATGGGAGGAAAGCGCGTTGCTCCCGCTCACTTCCGGCAAGCACACGCTCAGGCTCGAGCGTGCCGGCGCGTTCCCGCATGTGATGAATCTGCGCTTCGATTGCGCGCTGCCGCTGCCGACCGGTTGGGTCGTCAACCGCCCCAAAGCGCGCAAGCTCGTCGCGGGCGTTCCGACTCCGACTGTAGCACTGCACGAACCCGCCGTGGACCTGCCCGCCCTGCGCCGCGCCATCGAAGACCTCGCGCACACGTTCGGCAAAAGCTACGGGAACGGCAGCCGCTACCTAGCGCGCCTCGAAAAACTGGAGGCTGCCGCCGTCGCTGAAAAAGACATCCGCAAGGAATTTACCGCGCTCCAACGCGAGGCCTTGCTCGCCAATCCGCTGCTGGATTTCCAGGACCTGCTGCTGGTCAAGCGACCGGCCAAGTCGCCGTCACTCGGACTGCCCCACAACTGGGAGAGCAACTGCTCCCTGCCTGGCAAAGGCTACGATGACGAACTGTGCGTGTGGTCGTTGAAGGACACAGGTACAGAGCCGCGCACCTTGTTCCAACCCGGCGGAAAGTTTCTCGGCGACGTGGACCTGCATTGGGAAGCGGATCGCGCGTTGTTTTCGATGCCAGGCACGAATGGAAGATGGCAGGTTTTTGAAATGGAGTTGGCTGGAGGAGTGGCCCGCCCTCTCCATGCCGCGGAGCGAGCTTCAGGTGCGAATAGCCAAGCAGTTGCGACAGCACAACGCGCATCCAAACCACCCGCGAGCACCGCCAGTGCCTCCCTCTCCCAGCGGGAGAGGGTCGGGGTGAGGGAGAACATTCCGCCAACCTAGCTCGCCCCGCCCCGCCAACGCACCGGCGCGCAACCGGACGTG
>CAIKLQ010000237.1 GCA_903828255.1 uncultured Verrucomicrobiota bacterium | reverse complement strand
GGATCGCACGGCCATCCTGCTCCGCTTTTTCGAGCAGCAGGATTTCCGCGCGGTCGGCCAGGCGCTGTGCAGCAACGAAGACGCTGCCCGCATGAGAGTGAACCGCGCGTTGGAGAAATTGGAGGGCCTCCTGAAGCGCCGGGGTGTCACGACGAGCGCCGCCAGCCTCGGCGTGGTGCTCATGGCCAACGCCGTCCAAGCCGCGCCCGTTGGATTGGCCGTCACGATTTCAACCGCCGCCGCCGTCACAACTCCAACCGCCGTCAAAACCATCGCCATGACCACAACGAAAAAAATTCTCATCACCGCCGCCATCGGCGCGGCCGTCGGCACGGGAATCTACGAAGCGCGCCAACTTCAAACGCTCTGGGAAAAGCCAGTGCCGGTGGCCGTGACATACCAAGTAAGCGGGAGCACTATCGTGGATTCCGTGAAGAACGATGGGAGCATTAAGACCGTGAGTAACTGGTTCCGCGTTGTGGTCGCTGATTGCCGCTCCAGGATAACTGCCGGCGGAGCGGGGAATATTGGCATTGGTATCGAGTACTTCGAGTATTGTTGCGACGGGACAAACTCCAGTATGCTTATCAATTACGTTCCTCATACCAATTCCGCTAGCCAAGCGACGCTGACGCTGAACACTGGGCCAGTCCCGGACTGGATCAACGGGCAGATAGACCATGTGTGGTTGGCCTACGCTTCCGCCTGTTTCTATCAGCACTCGACACCCGGCACGACCGATCCCGTTTTCATTATGGTAAACGGTGTTCGCGAGAACCATCTCAAGGTAAAGAGCGAGTGGAAACTGACGACGAGTGTGCCTCCGGTTCTCGAGTACATGTGCGATTTCTCCGACGGGTACCGGTACCAAGAGCAAGGCGAGATTCTCCTCAAGGAAAAAATGCCCAGCCCGTTTGACAGAGAGAACACCAACGCCACCTATTCCGTCTTGCAGTGGACAAATTCCCAGGGGCTGACTCTCCCCTTAGAGTGGCGAGTCGTCCACTACATGCCCAATATCGCGAACGGGAAGTTGGAGCCAAGATGGACGGTTCACGGTTATACGACCTCCGTTGGGACCGGAGGGGCCAACATGGATTTTGCGCCCAGCGTGCCGAAGGTCACACGCGTGATAGACAATACTCTGGAGGCTCAAGGCATACCGATCCGGACGCACATTTATTTTGCGCCGGATGGGCGGCTCCGAACATTTGAAGAGATTAAACGAGATCCGGACCTCAAGTCCGCACTCCAAGATGGCAGGAGGATTTGGTCCTCGCCGGCAACGCGGTGAATGACAACGCGGCCTTAAACGGGTCAGTCCGGAAAATTGACACAAAGCTCTTTGGTGTCCGTGGCGTTCAAGTGTTCGAGAAATGAAGCGGCATCAATGCCGCGCCCCTGCCGCGCTTTGCCTTTTTCTCAACAGCAGCGTTTTAACGCCAAGACGCCAGGGCGCAAAGGCGCAAGGATTTTGAAAACCGGTGCCGGCAGTATTGGGCGTGACCGCCTGGCTCTGCCGAAGTTGCCAACAGCCCTCGCTCCGGTTTCGCTGTTTTGACTTTGCGTCTTGGCGACTTGGCGCCTTTGCGTAGAATTCCCACCGAATTGTTTCGCGTTCGCGTCTGTGGCCGGCCTCCCGCAGGAGTTTGATGTCTTTGATATTCGCCGGGACTTTGGCTGGCAAGGTCGTCTCCGCGTCGGCGTTGGCAAAGCCGATGGAGAGAGCCACAGATCGTGAAGGGGTTATTTTCCAACTTGGCATCGGGGGCGGTTGCGTTAGGTTGGCAGCATGTCTGAGCGCATCGTCATCAATCCCGAAATCAGCAACGGCCGCCCGGTGGTGCGCGGCACGCGGATCACGGCGCAGACCGTGCTGGAGTTTCTCGCCGCCGGTGACTCGGTGGAGGACGTGCTGGAGGAGTATCCGACTTTGAAACGGGCCGACGTGCAGGCGTGCCTGGACTACGCCGCCCGCGTGATGGGGAATCATTTTTCCGTAGTGCGGGCGGCATGAAGGGCTTCCTGCTGGACGAGAACCTGCCGTCCCGTTTGCAGTGTTCGCCGTCCCTGCCAGTCATCGCCTCTTCCCAAGTCAGCCGGCATCCCAACGATTCGGACCTCTGACATTATGCCCGACGGCACGAACTGGTCATCGTCAGCAAGGATGCGGATTTTTCGGATCGCATCATCCTGCAATCGCCGCCGCCGTGGGTGGTTCACCTGCGGTTCGGCAATTTGAAGCGGAAGGAATTTCACACCCGGTTGGCGCGCGTCTGGCCGCAAATCAAGGCGCTGCTCAAGACCCACAAACTGGTCAACGTGTATGAGGATCGGTTGGAGGGGATTCGATAGGAAGGGGAGTTGCCAGTAGCCCTCGCTCCGGTTTCGCTGTTTTGACTTTGCGTCTTGGCGGCTTTGCGCCTTTGCGTTGAATTCCGATCAAGTTGTTACGCTTCAACGGCTGTGGTAGGCCTCGCGCGGCAGATGGATGTTCCTGATATCCGACGGGACATTGGCTGGCAACTTTGTCGGCGCTTCGGCCTTAGCTT
>CAIKLQ010000236.1 GCA_903828255.1 uncultured Verrucomicrobiota bacterium | reverse complement strand
GTCACCACGCGACCGGACCTGAAGCTCGCCGTCATGTCGGCGACGCTCGATGCCGAACCCGTGGCAGAGTATCTGGATAATTGTCCGATCCTGATTTCCGAGGGGCAGAGTTGGCCGGTGGAAACCCGCTTCCTCGAGCAGTATGATGAGCGGCCGACACCCGAGCAGGCCGCCGCCGCGGTCGAGCAGATCGTCAACCTTGGCGAACCCGGCGACGTGCTGGTGTTCATGCCGGGGATGGCGGAAATCAATGCCACCATCCGCGCGCTCGGCGCCGCCCGCCTGCGCGAACCGGTGGCCTGCCTGGCGTTGCATGGCGACTTGCCGCCGGAGGATCAAGACCGCGCCTTCGCCCCCAACGCGCGCCGGAAAATTGTGGTCGCCACCAACGTCGCCGAAACCTCGGTTACTATTGAGGGCATCCGCCATGTGGTGGACAGCGGGGAGGCGCGGGTAGCCCGCTATGATCCAGAACGCGGCCTCAGCACGCTGGCCATGGAGCCGATCAGTCGTGCCTCCGCCGATCAACGCAAGGGCCGCGCGGGCCGCACGGCGCCGGGCACCTGCCATCGGCTCTGGACGGAGAGTGGGCATCTCAACCGCCCCGAGCGGAACACGCCGGAAATCCAGCGCAGTGATCTTGCCGAGGTGGTGTTGCTGTTGCACTCGCTGGGCATCCAACGCGCGGCGGAGTTTGATTGGTTGGCCAAGCCGGATCCGCAAGCAGTGCAACGGGCGGAAAAATTGCTCCTCACGCTGGGCGCGCTCCAGGAAGTCGCGCGGCAAGAACCGGGTGTCCCCGAAGCGCCGGACACCACCCCGCCTGCGCGGCCTTCCATGCTCACACCTATCGGACGGCAGATGTTGCGCTTGCCTATGCACCCACGCTATTCGCGGATGCTGGTGGAAGCCGCCCGCCACAACTGCGTCCCGCAAGCTGCGCTCTGCGCCGCACTGGTCAGTGGACGCGATCTGCTTATGCGCCTGAGTCGGGATGACAGTCACATCGCCGCGGCCCGCGAATTGTTCGAAGCCAGCGCGCTATCCGACTTCTTCACGCTAATGCGCGCCTACCAGTTCGCGAAGGATTGCGGCTTCAACGTCGAGGCTTGCCGGCGCTATGGCATCCACGCGCAAACGGCGCGGCAGGTCGAACAGACCTACGAACAGATACTCCAGATTGCCGAGCGGGAGCGCCTCGTGGAGGCCCGCAAAACGAGAGTCGAAGCCAGAGAACCCGCCACGCCGGCCAACCCGGAAGCGGAAACCCGCAAAGCTAAGTTGGCGGACGAATCCTTGCTCCGTTGCCTCCTCGCTGGCTTTGCCGATCAACTCTGTCTGCGCCGCGACCCCGGCACGTTGGAATGTCAAATGACCGAGGGCCGCGTCGGCACGCTCCTTCGCGAAAGCGTGGTCCAGACCGCGCCGATCCTGGTCGCCGCCAGTATCCGGGAAGTGAGCGGGCGCGGCTCCGGACTCATGACGCTTCTGAGTCTCGCCACCGCAGTGCAGCGCGAGTGGGTGGAGGCAATGTTTCCGGCGCTCATCACGAGCCGCGTGGAGCACCTCTTTGACCGCACCCACAAACGCGTCGCCGCCATCAGGCAGGTGCGGTTTCAGGATCTCGTGATCCACCATGAACACCAGCGCGAGGTAGAGCCGGAAGCGGCGGGTCGGTGTCTGGCTGAGGCCCACGGCAACGGCTGGTTTGAACTGCCACTGTTCAACTATCAACTCCGGCAATTCATCGCGCGCATCAACTTCGTCTGTGCCGCGCTGCCAGAAATGGACTTTCCGCCGCTGCACGAAGCGGGCATTGCCGCTGGCCTCGCACGGGCGTTGCGCGGCATTACGACCGTGAAGGAAGCGCAGGTGACGCCCCTCGGCAATGCGTTCCGCCAGCACCTCGCGAAGGAACAACTGACGTGGCTCGACGAACTCGCGCCACTGACCGTCCCGTGGCCCGATGACCGCCAGGTCAAATTGCTTTACGTTGACCGCGATGCTGCTGGAGCCGGGGTGCCCCATGCCGAACTCCAGATGAAACTCCACGAGTGCTTCGCGCTGAAGGAGCACCCCCGCCTCTGCGAAGGTCGTGCGCCGGTGAAGCTCTGGCTCTGTGCCCCGGACGGGAAGCGCCTGGAGCCGACCCTCGACTGGCCGGCCTTCCGCGCCAATCAGTATCCGAAATTAAAGCGCGCCTTGCAGCAGAAGCATCCCGGCGTCATCTGGCATTGAGCGGAAGATGCTGAAGCACCAGGAGCCGCCGGGGTAGCCGCCGGGTCGGCCGCGGGCAAAGCAACACGCAAGACTCCGCGCACGAGAGCCCCGAGTCCGCCACCAGCAACACCGCCCGCGTGTTCGCGGCCGTTTTCTCTATGGCTGTGCCGGTGAAACCGTTGAACGACGCATCCGGCAAGGTATCGCGCAAGTTGCTGGCAAAGCAGTAGGACATCTCGCCGGTCTTCTCATTCACCTTGCCGCTAAACCCATACTGGCTGCGGGGCGATTCATCGGGAATTTTCCCGCTCCGCCGCCGGTTCACTGGGCGCGAGATGCGGCCCGTGTTCGACCGCATAGCCCATCTGCCCGAGACGCGTCAGCGTGGCGTCCTCGACGATGGATTTGTTGATGGCGCTACTCATGCAAGGGTTTTATGGTGTTCTGGTTGGCTTCATCCAAGGCAGGACTCTTTGTTGGAACGCGCCAAATTGCTTAACGAAGTCCTCTGCCCAAGCTGCCGCCTGATTGACCGCCATCTCGATACCGCCCGCAGGATACACAAACTTCTGCCAATGTTTGTTGCGGGCGAAGGTATCCTCAAACATCCACGTTGCGCCTTTCCCGTCCTCTTGGAGAAAGCCAATCACGCATTCTGCGGCCTTTCCCACATGCGGTATCTCGTAGAGATGTCCCGATGGGTCTGTGTTTTCGACAATCACGAACTTCGATGAAAGTGCATGGCGCATGACTTTCTGGAGGACCGACTTACCGGGCTTGTCGGGCTGGTCTTTGATGATGACGGTGTAAATACCCTAGCGCTTCAAGCCGCGCGGCAATCAACCTTAGTCTATCGGGTCCCTCGCCTGTGTCTTTGCCGAGCACCAAGACAGTTTCCGAATTCTCCAGTATCAAATCAGCGCGCGCCAACGGAATTAAGAGCCGCGTCAATTGCGTCCACTAAGACATTGCCGTTGGTCGTCGCAGGAAGTCGGAGCTGCCACCGAATGAAAATGTGTAGGTCGTCATCATTCTCGATGCTGCCTTCAGTGGATGGGTGGCCCTCAGCGATGAACCGCTTGGTGGCGCGGATCATCGCACCCGCATACACCGCGCCGTGCCATTTGTGCTCCCAGTATTTCGTGTAGATATGCTCCGCGATTTCCGCCACAATCTGGTCTCCCTCCCGCCAATTTGCTGTCTCCGGAAAGTAGTCATCAAACACTCTTACAGTTGCGCCTTCCGGCATTTCAACAAAGGAGCCAATTGGGGCAAGTCAGCTTTGCGCGCTTCAAGCGGTTCATCATCCCCGTCGGCCAGAGTTTCCTCCAGTTCGTTGAAATCAAGCATCGCAGTTTTGTAGTTTGGTGTTCGTGCTCAACTCCCCGCTCAGCAGCTTTGGCAGCAGCGTGTCGCGCAGGGTGGCGAGAGTGCGGGATTGGTGGAGGTTGGCGATTATGTTGGCGTAGTCATGGATTTGTTGGGCATCACGTCGGGATACGGCCCGAGGAACCGCTCGCCGTTGAAGTGGATCATGTGGGCGGGATCTTCGGCGATCCAGACTTCGGATTCCCAGGCGATGTGCGAGACGAATGACTGCATGGCGCGGCGGTTCTCGAAGGCGGTGACGAACACCAGACCCGCTTTGCAGCCGGCGAACAGGTCTTTGAGTTCCTTGCGTCGTTTGCCATCCACCGGGCCGGCGCTGGTGACAGCTTCGATGAGCAGGAGCCAGTTCTTGGCGGTGTGGTGGACGATGACATCGGGAATCTTGGCGGCGGAATCCAACGTAACTCCGAGCGCCGCCAAACCTGTGGCCTCCAAGTGGACGAACTTGTTTTCGGTGTCGCCGATGTAGAGGACCACGCCGCCGGGGGCAAAGGC
>CAIKLQ010000235.1 GCA_903828255.1 uncultured Verrucomicrobiota bacterium | reverse complement strand
GCCTAACCATGCGCTGCAGCGCCTATGAAGGGTGTCAACCACTTTGCTGGGTCCGACTAAGATTTTTTTCATTCGAACTTTTCCCGGGGCCCGCCGCGCCGTTTATTCGGGGCGGGCGAGGCGAGCGGCGGTGACGGCTTGCGAGTCTCAAGCTCGCGTCGCCGCCGGTCGCCGCGCGTAACGGACTCGCCGAGCCTGCCCCGAATCGGCGCGACCCGCGACGTCCGTTCAGGAAATCAGTTCATCCGTTTTTCCTTTGGGTTCGATCCGTGAGGGCGTCCGTGAGGGTCTTCAACCGGGGTCGCCGCGTGACGTGTGTGCGCCCAAGGGGTCCCGCACCAGCTCCTATCCGAGCAGGAGAAAAATTCTCCGCCCACGGTGTCATGCGTAAGTGACGGCGACGACCGGGGCCTCCGCCCCATCTAACCGACGAATGGGTTTGCACCCACCAGCTGCAGCTACGAGCAGGAGACACCCGGTCGAAAAGGATTTCACGTTTTTGGCTCAGGGAAAATTTCATTCAGTTCCGCGTTCCGCGTGGTGAGTTTTCGGATTGCGGCTGGCGGCTGGTGGTTACGCCGCGACCCAGCCCAGGTCGGCAAGCGTGGCGCGGCCGGTGCGCCAGCGCCACAAATCCACTGCCAGTTGCCGCGCCAGGGCGACGACGGTTTTTTTCCGCATCGCCACGCCGTCGGCCAGGCGGACTTTCATTTTGAGCGCGGCTTTCCATTGCGGCTGCCAGAGCAGGAAGCGCCAAACGGCTTCGACCAGCAGGCAGCGCACTCGGCCGTTGCCCATGCGGTCAATGCTGCCCATCCGGCGCTTGCCGGCGGAAGTGTGTTCGCCGGGACAACAGCCGGTGTAACTGCCGATCGCTTTGCGATTGTTAAAGCGCGCCCAGTCACAGACCTCCCCGTCGAGCGTGACGAGCGTGATTTCGCCCAGGCCCTTGGGCCGTTCCTGGCCGGCGACCCGGGCTAACAATTCGGTTTCCAACGCCGCGAGTTGGGCCTCCAAGGCCACGATGAGTTCGCGCAATTTCGCCAGCACGTTCAGGATCCACGGATCCAACGTGGCGAGCTTGAGCCAGTTGCGCGGCCCCCACCAGCGGCTCGGGAGTGGGACGTGGCAATACTCGGCGACCTGGCCGTGGCCGCGATTGGCCAGGGCGCGGATGTGGCGGCCCAGGAATTTGCGGCGGCGGGTGCCCTCGCGGTTGCGTTGCTCGGCTTCGGTCGGAATGCGAATGGGGGCGAGTTCGTCGCGATTGCCGTCGAGCCAGCGGGCGAGGCGCAGGCAGAGCGCGCGGGCATCGAGCTTGTCGGTTTTGCGTTTGCCGTTGAGGGCGATGGGAGTGATCAAGAAACTCTGCGCGCGGGCGGCGACGAGTTCGCGATGCAACACGAAGCCAAAGCCGCAGGACTCCTGAACGCAAAAAACTTGCAGGCCCTCGGCGCCCCACTTGCGGACCTGTTCGACGAGTTGCGCGCGGGAGAACTTGCGTGGGGCCTGGGCGCTGGCGTGATCCTTCTGGGCGACGGCCATGATGAACTCGAGATGGACATCGAGGCCGAGTTTGAGGGCGGGCTTGTTGGGATCGAAGGTGGCAGTGGGCAAGGGCTGCCGCGGTGGGAGCGGGCGGGGCGGGAGCGCGGGCGGGAGCGCGAGCGGCAAGGGTTTGGCGGTTGGGGCGGGAGCGATGCGGTGGACCAAGGCGGCGAGCGCGGGATCGGTGGGCGCGGCGGGCTTGTGCCCGGCCTTGGTGGGCGTTAAGGTAGCGAGCGTCATGGTGGGCTTGAGCACGTAGGTTTTTTTCATATATGAGTGGGACTGGTTCAGGTTTTAGTTTTGATTTAACTAACTCGGACTTTCACAGCGTGGACCCGTGCGGCCAGCGTTTCAACCCATCATGGCATCTAACCCGGCCATCGCATCACTGTTGCCATCGTGGCGTCCCGTGGGCCGGGTCGCTGAGCTTGGGTCGTTGATATGGCTTAAATCTGTCAAGCGCACAATAACTCTGCGCTCCGAAAATTTTCATCTTTTTTTCGGCTCGGCGCCACCGCCTTCTGGATCGGGTCAGAGACAGGAACGCTTTCATTCCTGCGGTTATCAATGCTGAGATACGTGAGTCCACTCGCAGCGTTTGCACGCCCCGAAGTTATCAACAGAACACGGTCCGACGCGGCGTCTTGCTTAGTCTAGGCACGAGGGTCGGATTTTGCTTACCGCCTCAAACGACCATCAAACGTTTCGCCTGACCGGGTCCCTGTCTCTGGCACGATCAAGTCTTGCGGGCTTTGGGTTTCATTCGTTCCGTTTCTTAAAAGCGTTTTGGTCTTAGTCTTAGTCATAGTCTTGGTCATAGTCTTGGTCTTGGTCTTGGTCTTAGTCTTGCCGCCGTCGCGCGGGTGCGGTTGGGGGGACCTTGTCTATCGGCGCGTCCCGATCTCTGGCACGATCCAGGGTGATGGACTTTGGTTTTCCTTCGTGGCGGTTCCTCGAAGCGGCGCCGGTTTTTTCGTGCGGCCACCGGGGGCGCCCGCGCGCCGTAGATTCGGGGCAGGCGAGGCGAGCGGCGGCGCCGGGCGGTCGAACTCCCGTTCGCGGCGTCGCCGGTCGCCACCGCGTAACGGACTCGCCGAGCCTGGCCCGAATCGGCGCGACCTGGCGGGCCCGCTATCGTCAGCGGGAGCGATCATCACGCCGCCTTTCCCGGCCCCACGGTGGTCGCCGCCGTTGCGGCCCGCGGTTGGACCAGGCGGCCAATGGCCCAGACGAAGCCGGCCAGTTCCCGGCCCAGCGCCGCCGCCGCCACTTGCGATTTCTTGCGACCCACGCCGGTCAGGTGTTTGTATCTTTGGTGCAGGCGGGTCTGCGCGGCCCAGGAGATTTCGGTCACGGCCTTGGGTAAACCTTCCTGGCGCGCCAGCACGGTGCGGCTGATGCGCGCCGGGGTGCGGTTGTTCCACGCGGCTTCGATCATGGCCTTGCGCGCGCTGCCGTTGCCCATTTTCGTGATGCCGCCCTGGTGGCGGCCTTCCCCCGTCGAGTGTTCGCTGGGACACAACCCCAGGTAGCTCATCAACTGCGGCGCACTGGCGAAGCGGTGCAGATCGCCCAGTTCCGCCACGAGCGTCGCGCCGGTCAACAACGCCACGCCGCGCAAACTCATCAGGGCTTGGACCACGGGCTGCCAGCGCCACCCTGCCACCACGCTGGCAATTTCCTGCTCATAGCGTTCCAAGCGCTGGCCGGCTTCGGTGATCACGTTGACCATTTCTTGAAACACGAACTGTTGCTCCGCGAAGGGCAGCTTCACGGTGGCGAGGAAGTTCAGATGCTTTTGCGTCCAGGGCTTGGTGCCGGCGTAGCGGATATTTTGCCGCAGCAAAAACATCTTGAGCTGTTGCCGGGCGCGGTGCTGCTGCTTGCCGACCTGGTAGCGTGCGCGGATCAAATCCCGCACCGCTTCATCCTGCGGGTCCGGCACGTAGATGCCGGTGAGTTCGCCGGCGCGCAGGAGTCGCGCGAGTTGATCCGCATCGCGCCGGTCGGTCTTGACGCGGTCGCCGGGCTGGCGCGGCACTTTGGAGGGCGCGACGATCAGACACTCGGCCCCGTGCTGGCGCAGGAACCGGCACAAGGGATAGCCGCGCGGGCCGGCCTCATAGCAGAACTTCAGGGCGCTGCCGGGATGCGCGGCCTGGAGTTTCTTGAGCAGCTTGAGAACGTCGTCGTGGTGTCCGCCGATGATGCCGTAGCGCCGCACTTCCGGGCTGTCGGCGGGGGCCAGCGAGACGGCGATGGAATCGTTATGCACGTCCAGGCCGATGTGGAGGAAGCGGCCCGCCCGTGCGGGCGGCGGGGGCGCGGGCCGGTCGCAGAGGACGTCCATCGTGGCGGTCACGGCGGGCTCCGGGCGCGGCGGGCGCGGCTGGGGGCTCTGGTGTTGCGGCTCGACAGTTTTTGGGTCGCGGAGTATGTAGGTCTTCATGGTATTTGCTTTGCGGTCATTCATTGGTTGTCTGGGGCGCGCGTCCCACAACTTGTGGCTCGGCTGCCCGATTCGCATCGGGTCGCAACCCACGCCCATCCCCGAGAGCAGACACCGCTTCCGCTCCCAGCGAAAGCCATACTGACTAGGCGGCGTTCGCGTATGGTCACTGACTACCATTTCAGAAAAGCGAAGATTCCCAAGGGCATGTCCTTTCCCTTGAAGCGGAGCCGACTCGACGCAGCGCTTTTGGAGTCTGGCTTGTCAGCACTCAGCGGCATCTCGTATTTGCTCGGACAGTCTGGTGACATCGTTTTGCGAGGCGAGTATTGTGGCGAGCAGCGTCGCGGTTGGGCAGCAGCCGGGCAGTCTTCCATTACCGTTTATGCTGTGTCATCGGAGAGGCGGATTGAGGTGGAGTCGGCGCTTGAGGGAGAGTTGCTACCGAGGCTGTTGTCTTGGCTGAGAGAGATTGAGCAGGCCGGCAACGTTCGTCGCGCGGCCGACCGCCATTTCGTTGCGACATGGAGCGACGGACGGACTTCTGTTCAGACATTTTGAGTATGAGAGCCACGCCGCCTAACCATGCGCTGCAGCGCCTATGAAGGGTGTCAACCACTTTGCTGGGTCCGACTAAGATTTTTTTCATTCGAACTTTTCCCGGGGCCCGCCGCGCCGTTTATTCGGGGCGGGCGAGGCGAGCGGCGGTGACGGCTTG
>CAIKLQ010000234.1 GCA_903828255.1 uncultured Verrucomicrobiota bacterium | reverse complement strand
TGCTGAATCGGCTAAATCGGAGCGCGGGTTAGCCGCCCGCGAGGAAGCGGCACTGGTCGAGCACGCCCGGAAGAATGGGCTGATGCTGGATAATAACGAATTTGAGCAGAGACGGGATAATTTCAAGCAGCGCGAGGGGTTCGCGGATGATGATGATGTCAGGAAACAGCTTGCGATGCAGCTCCAGTCGGTTGAAGTAATCCAACCAAGTCCGGTGCGCCCCCATCACCCGGTTCCCTACTCCATTCCCTACTGCCGGGGTGCGCTTGATGTAATTGCCGTGTCCGTCATCGTAAACCTCGTGCTCCGCCTTCTGTTTCACCACCGCATAGAGTTTTCCGGTATGGTCCTGGGTGAACCCCAGGAAGTCGTACGCTGTGAGCATCTGCATCACCTGCTTGTCGTCCTCCAGCAAAAGCTCATCGCTTCGATCAAGCGCAACCAGGCCGAGCAGGCGACGATGGGGCGACTCGATACGGTGACCCGGCCACCATCAATCTCGGCCATCTGGAACGGCGACCGAGAACTTGCAAGAAGTGCTCGACGCTGAATCCGACTCCACGCGCATCGTGCAGATGGCGAGGCAGGGATTCAAGGTGTTCGACGCCAGCGAATTTAGAGGCTGGGTGAAGGCCAAAAGGGAAAGAGCCTTTAGAGTGAAGGTCATGGGAGAGGCTTGATTTCATGCTGGGACGTTGTTGATGAAACTGAGATCCAACCGCTTGGCGCCGGACTTCGCTCCGCTCCGCCGGTCAGAAGTCTTGGGAGAAAAAGTTGGCGCGGCATTGGTTTTTTTTGCAGGCTGGCGCGCCATGAGCATGGACCGCGAACTACAGAAACGGCTCTGTTGTGTGATCTGTGGGTAAAAACGGGGAAAAGAGAACCTCAAGACTTCGACCGCAGAGCGGCGCGAACTGTGGCTCGGCAGCCGCCGCTCTGCTCGCTTTAGTTGGCGAGCGGGGGCCGGAGGTTTGCCCGGGCGCGTGGGAGGATAGAATGAGTGGTAGGTCATTTAACCGATTCGGTGTTGAATCGGGTGTGAAAAAACAGCCCACCACTCAACTGGAGGTTAAGACCCTCCTGAACCAGATACAACGTTTTGTCGGCTTCGTTTACCACAGCGTTTGCCTGCGGGGCGTGGGCACTTCGCGGCGGGTCGAAGTGCGGATTCACCCCCACCGGGGCATTCGCGGGAAATGTTCCACTTGCCAGCAACCGTGTCCGGGCTATGACCAACTGGCCGAGCGGCGCTGGCTCTTTGTCCCGCTCTGGGGGATTGTCGTCCACTTTTTTTATCCGCCCCGTCGTGTGACCTGCCCGACGCACGGCGTCGGCGTGGAGCACATTCCGTGGAGTCAGGGCAAGCGGCGCGTGACCACCGCCATGATGGGTTTCTTGGCGCGCTGGGCGCGCCGGCTGTCGTGGCAGGAAACGGCCCGGACCTTTCAGACCGGGTGGGCGACGGTGTTCCATTCGGTGGAATGGTTCGTGGCTTGGGGGTTGGCCCAGCGCCCACTCGAAGGGATCACGGCCATTGGCATTGATGAAATCCATTGGGGCAAAGGCCAGGGGGCCGACCGGTTTTTGACGTTGATCTACCAAATCGACGGGCATTGCCGTCGCCTGCTGTGGGTGGGGCCGCGCCGCACCCAAGCCACCTTGCGCAAGGGTTTGGCCGCTCTGGGGCCGGCCGTCCTTGGAGGGTTGCGTTTTGTCGCGAGCGATATGTGGAAGCCCTACCTCACGGTGATCGCGGCCCAAATCGACCACGCGGTGCATGTGTTGGATCGCTTCCATATTACGCGGCATTTGAACCAGGCGGTGGACCAGGTGCGCCGCGGCGAACGCACCCGCTTGGGTGAAGCCCCCGCCGCCGCGCGACTCAAGAAGATGCGGTGGACTTTGCTGCGGCGGGGCAGCCGGGTGCGCGGTCAGGCCCGGATCAAGTTGAATGCCCTGTTAGCCAGTCAACTAGCGACGGCGCGGGCCTGGATGCTCAAAAACTCCTTCGAGCATTTCTGGACTTACAAATCGTTCGTTTGGGGCGGCGCCTTCCTGGATTACTGGACGGAGCGGGCGCTGCGCAGCCGCCTCGCACCCATGAAGCGCGTCGCCCGCATGCTGCGCACGCATGAAGCCCTCATCTTAAACTGGTTCAAGGCCAAGGGGGAGATTTCCACGGGCCCCGTCGAGGGCCTCAACAACAAGGTCCGAGTGGTGACCAGACGGTCCTATGGCTTCCGCACCTATAAAGCCATGGAATTGGCCCTGTATCATAACCTTGGGCGACTCCCAGAGCCGGAAACGACCCACTATTTCAACTGACCAGAC
>CAIKLQ010000233.1 GCA_903828255.1 uncultured Verrucomicrobiota bacterium | reverse complement strand
ATTCTGGTTGGCGACAATGTTATCAAAGGCGCTTTGACCTGGATGGTGGGCGACTGGAACAACTCCGCCTCCGAAACGATCGCGCCCAACTCGACGTTGCTCATCACGAGCGGGAACAATCACAACCTACAGAACTGCACCGTGACCAACAACGGCACGGTGGCGTGGAACAATGGAACCATCCAATGCGGGGGCTCGCCGGGCACTTTGATTGTCAACAACGGCCTGTGGGATATGCAGAGTGACCAGCAAATCAATACGGCTTACGGCGGGAATGGTACGGTCTTCAACAATTTTGGCACGCTCCGAAAATCGGGCGGGGCGACTTACTCGCTGTTCGCGGGGGGCGTGTTGTTCAACCAGCAAGCCGGTGTGATAGACGTGCAGAATGGCACAAACGGTTTGGTACTGGCGCTTCAGGGTGGTGGTAATTTCAACGGCGGCTACATCACCACCAACCAGTTTGGTTTGACCGTCTTATCCGTAGGCAGTTTCAACTTGAACGGCACCGTGACCGGCACCAACACCTGGCAGAACAACGGCAATCTGGTCGGCACCAATATCATCAATGGCACTTTGACCTGGGTCGGCGGCGTGTGGAACAACGCGGTGGTCACCATTCCGGCCAACAGCACGGTCGTGGTGGCTGGCGGCGGCGGCCTCAACGACCTGAACGCGGCGGTGGTGACGAATTCGGGCACGCTGAAGTGGTTGAGCGGGCAATTGCGCGGCGGCACCGGCGCAACCGTTTACAATTACGGTCTGTGGGATGCGCAAAGCGACCAGCAGTTTAACTCGGGGTATGGTGGGGCCACGATTTTCAACAACTTCGGCACGTTCCGCAAATCGGGCGGGGCGGGCATTGGCCCCACTTACACGCTGTTAACCGGCGGCGTAGTGTTCAATCAACTTGCCGGCATGATTGACGTGCAGAACGGCACCAATGGTTTGGAACTGGCTTTTCAAGGCGGCGGCCAGTTCACCGGCGGCTATATCACCACCAACCAATCCGGTTTGACGGTGCTGTCCATTGGCGGTTTTAACCTCAACGGCACCGTGACGGGCACCAACACTTGGGAGAACGATGGCAACTTGGTCGGCACGAACGTGATCAAGGGGGCTTTGACCTGGGTCGGCGGCAATTGGAACAGTGCGGTCGTCACCATCACCCCCAACAGCACGGTTATTGTGGCCGGCGGCGGGGGGCTCAATGACATGGCCAATACCGTGTTGACGAACTTCGGCACGGTGGCGTGGACGAGCGGTCAGATTCGCGGCGGCAGCGGCAGCGGCACGTTCATTTACAATTACGGTTTGTGGGATGCGCAGAGCGACCAGCAATTGAACGCGGCCTTTGGCATCGGCACCGTCTTCAACAACTTCGGCAACTTCCGCAAATCGGCGGGGACCGGCAATACCGTGTTTGCCGGTGGAGTTCTGTTCAACCAGAGCGGCGGGCTGTTGAGTGCTCTGACGGGTAATATCCTATTGCAGGGAGGCGGCAATTTGACCGGTGGCTCCGTCACCAGCAGCGACATCGCCGTGCTGTATCTGAACGGGGGCAGCTTTAACATCAACGGTGCGACCACCAGCGGCAACGTGATCGAGAACGCCGGCAATCTGGTCGGCACGAACGTCATCAACGGCACTTTAACCTGGGCGGCGGGCAATTGGAACGGTACGGTTGTCACCATCACCACCAACAGCACTGTCACCGTAGCCGGCGGCGGCGGGCTCAATGACATGCCCAACTGCATCGTGACGAACAACGGCACGGTGGAGTGGGCGAGCGGCCAGATTCGCGGTAACGGCGGCACCTTTATTTACAATTACGGTTTGTGGGACGCGCAGTGCGACCAGCAATTGAACGCGGCCTTTGGTGTCGGCACCGTCTTCAACAACTTCGGCACCTTCCGCAAGGACGGGACGAGCGGCACCACGGCCTTGGCCGGCGGCGTCACGTTTAACAACTTTGGCAAATTGGACGCGCAAAAAGGCAACATCGCTTTGCTGGGCGCATACACGCTGGCCAACGGCACGAAAATGGGCTTCGGGCTGGAAGGCTGGCTGGGAAATGGTTCCATCTCGCTTTCGGGTCCGGCGTCCTTCAGTGGTAGCCTGAGCGTCAATTTGAACGGAGTGTTTTGGCCGGGCGCGGGCAGTTCCTTCAACCTGTTGAACTACACTTCCGAATCGGGCGTGCTCTTCACCAACACTGTTTTGCCGCCGTCGTTCACCTGGCAAACGAATTACAGCCCCACGGCCTTTGCCCTGTCCGTGGTCAGCCGCCCGGCTGTGACAAACACCGCCGCGCCCAATCTGTTCATGGCGAATCTTGACCCAACCCACCTCTACCTCGCGTGGCCGGGCGATCACATCGGCTGGCGGCTGGAGTCGCAGACAAACGCGCTCAACGTGGGCTTGCGGACGAATTGGTTCACCGTCTCCGGCTCCCCACTGACCAACCAAATCTTCATGCCCATTGACACCAACAACCCCGCGGTGTTCTTCCGGATGCGTTACCCGTAACCAACGTTGGGGCGTCGAAAACCCGGGCGACACCTTGTCCAGGAGCCCGTAACCGACGTTTCCCTTGTCCACGCAAAGCTTTTTGAAACTCGCATTGGACACCCCGTGGGCGTGGGGACTCGCCCCGCGCCAGCCGCAGCTCGGTCCCGGAAACAGAAGAATCGCGCCGCGTTCAGAAAGCAAATGCCTGGCAATACTTACCCCGCTCATGGAAACACAACCAACCGCCCGAACGCGGCAGAGAATCTTGGTAGTTGACGACAATTTGGTCGTTCTCAAGGTGCTTTCATTCAAACTTAAGTCAAATGGTTATGACGTGCTCGCGGCCGTTGATGGTTCCGAGGCGATTGCGGCGGTGCGGACCAAAAAGCCGGACCTGATTCTGTTGGATCTCAATTTTCCTCCGGACGTGGGGCACGGCGGGGGCGTGCCTTGGGACGGGTTTCTCATCATAGAGTGGATGCGTCTGATGGACGAGGGCACAGGCATTCCCATCTTCGTTATCACGGGTAACGAATCGGCAAAGAACGACCAGCGGGCGCTCGCTGCTGGGGTGCGCAAGGTTTTCCACAAACCGCTGGACCATGCGGCGCTGCTGGTGGCCATCGGCGAAGCGCTCGGACCGCCCTCCGCGCCGACGTGAGTACGGCGCCGGTCGTCCAAATTCCGTCTGTTCTTTCAATATCTGAGGGGACGGCGGCAGCCTCCACCGCCCCGCGCAACCCCGGGGCGAATCGTAACGTCGCCAAAGCGCAACAGTCCGTCGCCGTCGCCCATTGGTATTGGAATTGGTATTGGTATTGGTAGGAATTTGCTTTCTCAATCCCCGCCGCTGGCAAAGCCGCGGCGCTTGACCGTGCCGGGGTTAAATTATTCAGCGCGGTTGGCCATGGTCTGTTGGGGGGAAGTGAAAGGTCGGTTGACTTCTTACGCTTTGTTCACCTGAACAACCGAACCGGGGCGGGTACAACACTTAATTCACGATCACTTATTTCACGTTATGCTAAACTGGCTAATATATCAGCCCGATACCGCGTTTGAGGTCACCGGGGGTGCGCTGGGTCGTCTCTGGGAAGACGTGCATTTCAAGGCGAGCGACGGCACCAAACTCAACGGCTGGTTCTTGCCGGCGAACGCGAAGTCCCGCCGAGCGGACTTGACCATACTAGTCTGTCATGGCAATGCCGGGAACATCAGCCACCGACTCGAACTGGCCGAGACAATGTTGGAGACCGGCGTGAATGTGTTCCGAACGTAATCGGAAAACTTCGGACAGCGGCGGAGCACCGGGAGTTCCTCAGTTTCGCGGCGGGTCTGGAGCCGGCGCAATTCGGCCTGAGCCTGTGGAAGGGTGTGGGCGGCGGTGAGCCGCACGCGGCGCGTTTCGCGAGCGCCGGTCTGGGGGTCAGCAAAGTTCAGCCGGGCGTAGTAGTTCCCGTTGCGGATCCAGAGCCCCCGAATCGGTTGCTTGCGTCCGTCGAAGACCCTTTGATAGACTGTAGATCGATGCGCGAGCGTGGAGCCAAACGAACTGGATTTGCTATCCCTCCGGTGGGTGGCTTTGGACGTCATTGCCGTGCATAGGCAAACAGTGGCAAAGAGTCAAATAGAATCCGGTTTTTCTAGTGTAAGTTATTGTTGATAAGGTTGCGCGTGTGGCGGAATTGGCAGACGCGCCAGACTTAGGATTCCATTTTTAGCCACTTCTCACGGTTTCCAAACGCCACACAGAATTCTCACAACGCCTTGATTCTATTGGATTAAATGCGTGTTCACCGTGCCGCGACGGGGTTTCGTTCCGCAAGGCCATACTGTCGCAAATACTGTCGCAAAGTGTAGCAAAGCGATTTTGGCGTTTTGGGCTGTCGTTGCTGGTCGCGCCCATGAAAGTCGCTCCTGCGGCAAATGCGGCGCAGGAAAGGGCATTGTGGCGCGGTCCGTCGGCGCGGTCGCCAACACGGCGGCAATCGAGTCGTGGCGCGTCCGGCGGCGGGTGCGGTGCGCGGTGGCGTCCACGGCGGGCGGGCGGCGAGCAAGTAAGGGTTTCCTTTTTGGCCCGGCCAGCGGCAGGCGACGGCGGCGGGCACCTTTCCGGCCCCACCATCGCAACGCTAGGCACGCCCGAAACATTTTGGGATTTTTGGGCGTGCTTGTGACAACTCCCGCGCCGGTGTAGAATCCCACCGTGCCGAAAGCATTAAATGCCGATTGGAATTTGGCCCAAGTTCTCTACGCGCAAGGCGTCAACTACAAGGCCATTGCCGAAAAGGTTTCTGTCACAGAAGCCGCATTGCGACAACGGGCGCACCGGTATCGCTGGCGGACGCTCAAGACTGCTGCGCT
>CAIKLQ010000232.1 GCA_903828255.1 uncultured Verrucomicrobiota bacterium | reverse complement strand
TGAAACTCTGCGCGGGCAACTGGCCCAGGCCGGTTGGATCAGTGAAGGCTACGCGCAGAATCGGGGGCCCGGGGCGGGAGGTCCTTGCTATCAATGGACGCGCAAGGTGCGCCACAAGACGGTGAGCGCAGCGACTCTCTCGCCAGGTTCTCTTTGCAACTGGCCCGCATCCGCCTCGTCGCAAACGCTTGGGCAAGACAGTTTTAGGTCTTATCTAACCGCCATTCGGGTCAGTGACCACCATCGCAAGGCTGACGAGGATGACGAAGGGAACCTCCCAGCGCGTCGGCGAATTGAGCTTATTCTGCAGAGGGAGAGGCTGGACCGCGATGGGCTGCGGCACCCACGCATCCGGCGGGCGCTGTGGCGGCTCCAGAAGATTCCTCCCTGATTCCGGGCTGGATTGGCCCGGCTTGCCCGGCACCGGTGGGACCTGGAACAGATGCTGGCAGTTCGGGCAATGGATCTCGCGCCCGGACAACTGCTCGTCGCACAGGATGTGCTGGTCGCAGTGGGGACAGGAGAATTTGAACTCGCTCATGGCCGTTATCTTGGTTTTCGCCAGAAGAGGGCGCCGTAAACAGCAATACAGATAGCAATGCTGCCGAGCAGGGTCAGCGCGAGGAGAACTCCATTGCCAGATTTGCTCGAACTCAAGACGGGGTAGCGCCACACGAGGAAAGCGATATAGCCGAGGATCGCTGCGAAGACTGCTAAGATGAAAAATGGGAAGAGTTCCACATCTCCCCGTTTGTCCACCCACTGAATCGGAAACCCCTGGGTTCGGTTCTTCAGCAAGCCGGCGATCTCCTCCATTTCCGCACGCCCACAGCCGTCAATGCGGAACGCCGTGAACGCAAACAACTGTCGCTTCATTTTGTACTCAACCGCGCGAACCCGCCGATTCGCTTTGCTCCGGATCACTGTGATCCGGGCGATGTCCCTGAAGTAGGACTTGTGCTTTTCTGCGGCCGCTTCCTTTCCTCCATCCACGTAAAGAATATCGTCTTCACCGATCTGGAGCAGATCGCCGCAAGCGTTGAAAGTTTTTTTATCCGGGTCGAGAATCATACCAGTACATTCCCCACTCATTCCACCGTCAGCGCGATTAGAAACGGCGCCAATCCCGGGTCAACCAGCCCGCGAGCTCGCCAATTCATTTCTCTGGAATCCTTCCTCATCCAACATCACTCCGCAATGGGTGCAAGCGCGAATTCTGTAGTGGCGTGACTTGCGGCGACTCATCGCCCGACCGCAAACCAGTCACCGAGTCTGGTAAGCGTGTTTGGCTCGTTGCAATGTCCGCTCGCCACACTCCGGACAAAACCCTCCGAATTCCACGTCCAGCCGAGCAAGCGATGGATCGGCGAACTCCCGGATTGCACCACTGCGTTTTCACGTCCTTCGATAAAACCGATGCCCGCCGCAGTTTTTTGAATTAACACTGAATGGCGCTTCTGGGTTTAATCGCCAGCGTGAGCGAGGGCTTGTGCCGGTCCGTGCCCTCGTCAGGTCACTGGCAGCCAAGACCAATCTGAAACAGTCAACTGAGACGAAAGAAAAAACGCATGAAGGCCCGCGCCGGAAAGGAATACCTACAATGAAACGAAATCTGCTCCTCCTCGCCGCTTGTCTCGTCGGCAACTTGTTCGCCGTCGAACCGCAGGCACCGTCCGAGCTACAGACGCTTCGTATCGTGGTGCTCCCGTTTCAAAACACGATCGGCGCCGCCGCCGGGGAGGACTGGCAGCAGGCATTGCCGGCGCTGGTGCGTTCCTACCTGACATTGGCCGAGTTCCCGCGCAATCCCGGCTGGAAGCAGATCCAGCCTCCGTTGGAGCGCGCGGGCTGGACCGCCGCGCGCGCGGTGGACGTCAAGCTGGCCCGTCAGATCGCGCAAGAGTTGAATGCGAACGTCGCGGTCTGGGGCAGTTTCCGGCACTTGACGAACGGTTGGGCGGTTGAGGTCAAAGTGCTTCGTGCCGACTCGGAGGCGGCGCCAGTGGAACTCCAGTTCACCTCACCACGCGGGGTGGACCTGGCGAAGTCGCTCGCGCTGGGGTTGGCGAAACAATTGGATTGTCCCATCGCTGCCGACGACCGGCAGTGGAGGATGCTCATGACCGATTCCGAAAAGGCCGACGGCTGTCTGGCTAAAGCGATCACGCTGGAGACGCAGAAGCCCCCGGCTGCGGAACAGGAGCAGGCCTGGCGCGAGGTGCTGGCCGCGGACCCGCGCTGCGGTCTGGCCCATGCCTCCCTCTGCGCAATCCTCCGCAATACGGACCGAACAAACGACTGGGAGAAGGCCGTCCATGAATTTGTCCGGCAACAGCCGCAATTGTGCGCCGCGCATCTGGCGCTCGCCCGGCGGCTTTCGCGGGCTGACGACCGCAAAGGCGCCGAGCGCGAGGTGCGCGCCGCGATGCAGCTCCATCGCGGCTGCCCCGATGCGACCCAGGGCCTGTTTGCGCTCTTTGGCAAGTCTGAGCGCTGGGCGGACTTGCTGAAGTTTTTCGAACCGGCTCACACCGACCGCCCCCATGATCCTGACATCACGATCTTCCTGGCGTTCGCCCGGGCGCAGAGCGGGGATCTTGAGGGTGCCCGCAACCTTTTGCGCTCGCTCAATGAGTTACCGGTAGAGAGCGAGTTCGTGGACCTTGCGCTGTTAGGGGGCGCTTTACTCACGCAGGAACTTGAGCTTGTGGGCCGCGAACTGACGCGCCTCGGCCCCCAGGCGGCGGAGAGCGAAAGTATCCGCGAGGTGCTGGCCTCGGTGTTGTTCTCCTGGAAAAGCGACCGCAGTTCCAACGCGCCCATCGTGCGCCCCCGCAGCTTTGCGCCGGGGGAATTAAGTGCCGAACTCGGTCGCCGCCTGACCGCCGAGGAGTGCAAGCTCGTGGTGAATCCACTTGAGATCACACTCGAGATTACCACGGAGGCCCGCCGGTTGACGGTCGGTTTGACTAACGACGCGCAGCGAGCCATCGCCCTCTTCGCTGAGGTCACGCGGCGCGGGCGCGGCGCCGGCGACGGCGGGCGGCGCACCGCCAACGAGGCGTTGAAGGATTCCGGCGATCCCCAAACCCGGCTCTCGTGCCAGGAGTACGCGAAGTTGTTTGTGGCGCTGGCCCGGGTGCTCGGGCTGGAAGCGTGGCTGGTTCACGTCGAGCGCTGCGCGGACGGTTCTCCCGGCTACCACGATTGCGCGGCGCTCTTCCTGGAAGGTCGGGGACTGCTGGTGGACCCGACGTGGCGCGCCTTCGGCATCGCGCATGAAGCGTTCACCGTCCTCGATGACCTGCAGGCGATTTCGCACCAAGCCATGCAACTGGCCGCCGGCCAGCACAGTCCCGCGCGGCTGCGGGCCGGCTTGAAGTTGAATCCCGAGGATCGTTGGACGCGGCTGCAATTCGTGCGCGGCATGGCGAAAGCTGGCGAACCTGCGGTCGCGGCGGAGGAACTGCGTCGAGTACGTTCAAGCGGCGGCGCAAGCTGGGATGTTCACGAGGCCGCTGCGGAATTGGAGATGGCGGGCAAACGCTGGAAACCGGCGCTGGCGGAGTTGCAACTTGCGCTGTCGTTGAGTCCCAGCAATGCCCTCCTGCACGCGCAACTCGGCAGCGTTCACCTCCAACTGAATGAGCTTGAGAAGGGGAAAGAACACACCGAGGCGGCGTTGCGGCTAGATCGCGGCGAAATCTCGGCGGCACTTCGCCTTAGCAGCCAGAACCTGCTCGCCATGGTGAGTGCCATCACCCAAGGCAAATCCGGAGATCGAGGGTCGCTGGATGAATTGAAGCGCCGCGCCGAGGGCGGCGAGGGCGTCGCTCAATTCATTTTGGCGAACGTCTGTTTTGAGGAACGGCCGCCCCGGACCGAAGAAGGCATGCGTTGGCTGCTCAAAGCTGCCGAGCAGGGCGACGATCATGCCCAGTTCAACTATGCCAAAAACCTGCTTTTGCTGCGGGGCAATGACGCCGGCGAGGAGGTGGTTCAGTGGCTCACGCGTTCTGCCAGCCAGGGAAATGTCGAGGCCCAATA
>CAIKLQ010000231.1 GCA_903828255.1 uncultured Verrucomicrobiota bacterium | reverse complement strand
CAAGTGGCGAAAACCAATCTATCGTCGAACACCGCCTTCCGGGGCTTCGGCGGGCCGCAGGGGATGCTGGTCATGGAGGAAATTCTGGATCGCATCGCGCGCCGGCTAGGATGGCTGCCGGAAGTTGTGCGGGAGCGGAACCTCTATCATGGGACCGGTGAGACGAACACAACGCACTACGGCCAGCTCATCGAGGACAACCGGATTCAAACGATCTGGCACGAGTTGAAGAAAACCTCCGCGCTGGTGCCACGGCGCGAAGAAATTGCCGCGTGGAACGCCACGCATCCCCACGCGAAACGCGGCCTCGCCATCACGCCGGTGAAGTTCGGCATCAGCTTTACCGTCACGCATCTCAATCAGGCGGGCGCACTGGTTTTGATTTACCAGGACGGCACGGTGCAGGTGAACCACGGCGGCACGGAAATGGGACAGGGCATCCACACCAACATGGCGCTCATTGCGGCCAAGGAACTCGGCGTGAGGCGGGAAAACATCCGCGTGATGCCGACCAGCACCGACAAGGTGCCGAACACCTCTGCCACGGCGGCATCGGCGGGAACGGACTTGAACGGCGCGGCGGTGAAGAATGCCTGTGAAACCCTGCGGGCCCGCCTCATGCCGGTCGCGTTTGAGCTAGTAGCCGCCACCGCTAATCGGCGCGCTCTAGGCGAAAGTCAGCGCCCACTGACGTCGGCGCCTACGAAAGATTTGATCTTCGCCGATGGTTTCGTTTTCCAGCACGACCAACCGGACGCGAGGGTGGCGTTTGCCGACGTCGTGCAACAGGCTTACCAATCGCGCATCGGCCTGTCCGCCACCGGCCACTACGCCACGCCGGGAATCCATTGGGATCGCGTGGCGGGCCGCGGCAAGCCCTTTCATTACTTCGCCAACGGCGCCGCGGTGACGGAGGTCGAGGTGGACGGTTTCACTGGTATGCACCGGGTGTTGCGCGTGGACATCTTGCAGGACGTCGGCGACGCGATTAACGAAGGCGTGAACCGCGGGCAGATCGAAGGCGGCTTCGTGCAAGGCATGGGCTGGCTCACCACTGAGGAACTCCTGTGGGATGACCAAGGCCGCTTGCTCACGCATTCCCCGGACACCTACAAGATCCCATCCGTCGGCGACACGCCGCGGATTTTCAACGTGACCCTGCTCCAAAACGC
Organism: uncultured Verrucomicrobiota bacterium; assembly: GCA_903828255.1. Lineage (GTDB taxonomy): Bacteria > Verrucomicrobiota > Verrucomicrobiia > Limisphaerales > JADLHS01 > CAIKLQ01. The sequence continues at coordinate 3,553 of CAIKLQ010000231.1, read as the reverse complement.
GCCGCAGAAAAACGTGGTGCATGGCAGCAAAGCCGTGGGCGAACCGCCATTCATGCTCGCCATCTCCGTGCGCGAGGCGATTCGGGATGCCGTGGCGGCGTTTGGTTCGCGCCCGGGCGAAGTGCCGCTGGCCTCCCCCGCCACCGGCGAAGCGATCTGGATGGCGATCCAGCGACAGCGTAGTGGCGCACCCCCCCGGGTTGCCGGCGAACCAACTTGAGAGCCGGCACGAACTTCGCCAAGCCAGAGGTTCGGCGAGCCGGCCGCAAACCGAGCGGCTTGTGTGGGTGTGACTGGAAGTCGCGACCTCTGGTGCCGAAGCGCGGCTGGGTCGAAGACCAGCCGCAGCAACCTCGCAATGGCTCAGCGCGGAAATTATTCGGTCGCCTCGCCTCTTTCCGATGCGCTACGGCTGACCGAGGCCGACACCGCCGCGTTCCATCAGGATTCGCGCTCGCCACTTCCAATTTCCGCCAAGTCGCGCGGCGGAATTGCGCCTGACTTGGGGTTTGCCTACACTGCCCGCCATGGCATCGCTTGCAGGCAGCGGATGGAAATGGTTGCGCACCGGCGATGACATGTTTCCCGCCATGCTCGCCGCGATTGACGCCGCGCGGCAGTCGGTAAGCCTCGAAAGCTACATTTTCTCCAACGCTGGTCCCGGCCTGCGCTTTCGCGACGCGCTGACGCGCGCGGCGGCCCGGGGCGTGCGCGTGCGCGTGCTGGTGGATGCCGCCGGGTCGTTAAGTTTGCCGGATGGTTTTTGGGCGCCGCTGCGCACGGCGGGCGGTGCGGCGAAATTCTTCAATCCGATCGCGCTCCAGCGGTTTGGCATCCGCAATCATCGCAAGCTGCTGGCGTGCGACGACCGCGTGGCGTTCGTGGGCGGCTTTAACATCGCGCCGGAATACGAAGGCGACGGGGTGGCCCGCGGTTGGTGCGACCTGGGTTTGCGCGTGGAAGGGCCGCTGGTGGCGGAACTCGCGCGCTCGTTCGACGAGATGTTTGGCCGTGCGGATTTCCGCCACAAGCCCTTCATCCGCTTGCGCCGCGCGGCGCTGAAACGGGCCGTGGGCGACGTGCAGCAAACGCTGCTGCTGAGCGGCCCGGGCCGCGGGCGAAATCCCATCCAGCGCGCGCTGCGGGCCGATCTGCACCGGGCGCAAAGCGTCCAGATCATGGTGGCCTATTTTCTGCCGACGCGGGGTTTTCGGCGGGATGTAGCGCGCGTGGCTCGCCGGGGCGGCACGGCGCAATTGCTGCTGCCCGGCCGATCGGACGTGGCGCTGTCGCAACTGGCTGGGCAAAGTTTGTATCGCCGTTTTCTCCAGGCCGGGGTGGCGGTATTCGAGTATCAACCGCAGATTCTCCACGCGAAATTATTCATCGTGGATGACGTGGTGTACGTCGGTTCGGCGAACTTGGATCCGCGCAGCTTGGGCATCAACTACGAGTTGATGGTGCGCTTTGAAGATGCGCCGATGGCCCGCGAGGCGCGTGAAATTTTCGGGGCCGCCTTGCGCCACTGTCGCCCGGTGGAGTTGGAAGCCTGGCAAACGTCGCGCTCGCTGTGGACCCGCTTCAAGCAGCGCTGGGCGCATTTCATTCTGGCGCGAATTGATCCCTTCGTCGCGCGACGGCAGTGGCGGGCGCTGCCGGATTGAAACTCAGTGCGCTGGACGGTGGACGCGCACGGGCCGACCTCACGAGGGCGGCGTTGGCCTCGTGATCGCCGGCGAACATCGAGAGCGTAACCTTGAGCGTGACGCGCCCGTTGCGGGGCGTCGTTGCCGCCCTCGAATCCCGTGCTGGTGCTCACGGCGAACTCCCCGAGATCATGCTGCACCACTCCACCGTAAAACAGTTTAATGGCTTCTCCTTTTTTAGATTTGACAGCGTTGCCTGTCGGAAAACACTGGAGCAGGGATTCATCCGTGGCTTGCACTCTCCGCGGAGGCCGATTATTTTCGGACCATGCGCATAACGCACAAGGTTATCAGCCTCGCCATAATGGCCGCTTGTTGCGGTTGCGGGCCGAGTCCGAAAGCCACCGCCCGAAAAGAATTCCGCGATGCGGTGGCGCAAATGAAAGCCGCAACTTTGGGTTGCACCTATTCCGAGTTCCACCGGCAGCGGTTGGCGTTGGAAGCCATCTATGACGCCAACCGACAATACCTCGGCTGGGCCACCAACTATGCCAGGTTGCAGCAGGACCTGAAGCATTGCGATGTCCTGTTTGAGTTTTCTATTCACCACCGCGACACGCCGAAGCCCACCCCAGAAGTCTGGTACGCGCTGACTAATATTCAACCTTATGTGGCTGGTGCCGCCATCAAGGACAACAACAAGCCGGACTACCTCCCTACTCGCGTCGTCCCCTACCAGCTTGCAGAAGTTTCGCGGCTGTGCGGGGGCTTGCTCGCGATTCCGGAGGTCGAAGACAGCGTCCTAAAAACCTTGGTCCAGTGGCTGGCCAAATAACCAGGGATAAAACACGAACGCACCCCGGATGAAGCCCGTTTCAGCGGTGTTATCCGTGTTCAATCCGTGGCAAAATTTACCGGGTTCTTCCCGCCCCGGTGCGCACGCCGCCGAACTGCGCGTTGAAGGGCAGCGGCGTCTGGTTCACGCTCACGCTGTTGGCAGTGGTGTTCACGGTGTTGCAACTTGTGGTCCGTGAGCAGAACGAAGCAACCGGCCCACGAATCGGCTTCCTCCGCTTGAAAGGCTTCGGTGATTCGGGCCGCCAGGGCGACGCGACCGGGCACCCGCAATCGAACCAACATCAAACCCGCGTGACCTCCGGGCGCAAATTTGCGGCGGTCCGAGAAATCCAAATCCTGGGTGATGAAAAACCGCTTCGCAGTTTGGGTGGCCTGCCAGATTTCAGGGTCGGGCTGGCCGCTCAGTTGTTCCTGCCGTACGTTGTCAACGTCGTGGCCGAGGGCGGCAAGGCGTGACAGCAACGACTCGGGCAGGTTCTCGTCCAGTTTGAGCTTCATGCCATCACTGGCGCGGGTGTTACTGGCAGGTCTTCTTCCGCAGAAGCGGCGGCAAACGCCACCACGGCGCGCAAGCCTTCCGCTGAGACCGTCGGGAAGTCGGCGCGGATTTCCTCCGTCGAGGCACCTTCCGCAAGGCTGGCGAGCAGGGTGCGCAACGTTACGCGCGTGCCCTTGACGACAAGTTCGCCGCCGCAGATGTGGCGTCGCCGCTCGAAATGTTGGTTGTAGTCGAAGCTCATGCGCGCACCCTAGCCGCAAACCACCGCGCCTGCAACGCACGGTTCCGGCGGCGCGGCTCAACTTATTCCGAGTTGGCGCAGCGCGAACGGGTTAACGCGCGACGACAGTGGCGGGCGCTGCCGGATTGAGCGGAGTTATTTTCCCAACGCGACGAGGTAACGCTGGAAGCGCGTGGCCGGCTCGGACATTTCCAGTTGGAGAAAAATTAGGTGCAGGTTGCGGCAGAGGCGTTGGAACAGACGACGCGCGCTGACCGGCGTGAGGTAGTCGTCATTCAGATCGTAATGTCCGCGCACGAGATGCTGGAT
>CAIKLQ010000230.1 GCA_903828255.1 uncultured Verrucomicrobiota bacterium | reverse complement strand
GCTGGATCGCGAGTTGATCAAGACCGTCGCTGGCAAGGTGAATTCGCCCATCCACGAACTGGAAAAGAAGATCGAGAGCCTGCTCGCGCATCAGAAAGCGTTGGAGAAAGAAGTCCAGGTCGCGCTGCAACGCAACGCGTCGAATGCCGCCAGCGAATTGCTGGCGCACGCCGCGACCGTGAACGGCATCCCGCTCATCACGCACAATCTCGGCGACGCCAACGCGGATTTCCTCCAAGCCATTGCTGATTCGCTCAAAGGCCGTTTCCAAGGCGTGGTCGTTCTGGGCGGCGGCTCGGAAAGTTCGGTGACGCTCATCGCCACCGTCTCCGCGGAGTTCACCGCCAAAGTCCAAGCCGGCAAGATCATTCAACAGATCGCGCCCATCGTGGGCGGCAAAGGTGGCGGCAAACCCGACAACGCCCGCGGCGGCGGTAAAGACGCGAGCAAGCTGGGCGAGGCGCTGGCAAAAGCTAGGAGCTTGCTCGGTTAGCCGATGATCACCTACCGCACCGGCAACGCCCTCGATCCCGCCGATCTCGCGGTGTCGGCGTCGCACCGGAAGCAGGGCATCGGACGCGAGTTGGTCCGTCGCACGCGCGCACTCGGCGGCGCGGCGACGGTCGTCCTGCTCTCGGCGCCCAAGGCGGTGGGCTACTACCCACGAATCGGCTTCACGCAGCATGCGCAGGCCTGGACGCTCACCGTGGACGAGCCGCTCGGCTGATAAAACTTATGGCGACAAACCCCTGCGAATTATTGCCCGGCACCCGCCACTCCCGCCAACTGGCCTGGCGCAAGTTCGCCTGCGTCTGGGTGCTGTTGGTCTGGGCCATGGCCGCGGCTGGCTTGGCGGCGGAGACGAATCGCGGTTTGTCGGCAGGATCGCATGGCGAGTTGTTGCTCAACGGCAAAGCGTTTCGGGGCATCGGCGTGAATTACTACGATGCGTTTGTCCGTTTACTCGACGACGGGAAGCTCACCGACGTGGAGGCGGGTTTTCGCACGCTGGCGTCGAACCAGATTCCGTTCATCCGCTTCTCGGCTTGCGGCTATTGGCCGATCAACTGGCAGTTATTCCAGACCAACCGCCAGGAGTATTTCTCCCGGATGTCCGCAGTCGTGAAACTCGGCGAGCGCTACGGCATCGGCTTGATCCCGTCCTGCTTCTGGCATCAGCCAACCGTCTCCGATCTCGTCGGCGAGCCGGTGGATCAATGGGGCAATGCCGCGAGCAAGACGCACGAGTTCATGCGCGCCTATGTGCGGGAAGTGGTGACGCGGTTTCGAGATTCGCCGGCCATCTGGGCCTGGGAGTTTGGCAACGAATTCAATCTGCCGGCGGACTTGCCGAACGCCGCAACCCACCGCGCGCCCGTCGTGCCGAGCGTCGGCACCGCCGCCGCGCGCTCGGCTCGCGATGATCTGACACACGCTCACATCCGCACGGCTCTGGCTGAGTTCGCGCTCGAAGTGCGCCGGCATGACCCGCGCCGCTTGCTCATCAGCGGGAATGCCTTCCCGCGTCCGACCGCCTGGCATCAACAGCACGAAGGGAACTGGAAGTTGGACGCCCCGGAACAGTGGGTGGAAATGTTGGCAGCGGACAATCCCGCTCCCATTGCGAGCCTCAGCGGGCGGCTCTATTCAACCAACGACCTCAGCGCGCTTGCGCCCGCGATGGCGGAGTCAAGGCGCTTGGGCAAGCCGCTTTTGATCGGCGAGTTTGGCGTGCCGAACCCGGCCACCGAAACGCCGCTGCGACAGTTTCGAGAGTGGCTTGACGCGCTTAACACCAACGGGGTGCCATTGGTGGCGTTGTGGGTGTTCGATTTTGCCGGGCAGGCGAAGGATTGGAACATTACGGCGGAAAATTCGCGCCGCGAACAGTTGCGTCTGATTGCGGAGTTGAATGCCCGCTGGCGACGGGAACCGAGCGGACGGTGAAGGGGTTCGCGGGCGACGCCTGCCGCTCCGCCGCCGAGGTGGAAAGAGAAGGGGTGGAAATTCGCCGAACGAAAGTTTCGCGCTTTGAACCCCTGAACCGCAGTACCGCTCTGGCGGAGGATGAAGCGCGGCAGCGTCTCGGAGTGCGGACGGTGCTCGGCGGCATACGGTTCGCCCAAGCCTGCTATGGTGGACCTCCCACGAAGCCAACCCCTGACCCTCTCGCTATCCGATGCGGCGAGGGAATGGTTTGCCCCGAAGGCGCAATTACCGTTGCGGAACCGGAAGGCCACCGGGGGCGCCCATCCGCTTCATCATCTCTTCCTGCATCAACGCTTGCATGCTGTCATAGCGTTTAAGGTCCTTGGGCGGTTCAAACTGCGCAACGTCCGGTTTAGCAAGCTTGATGTCCTTGAAGACCATCGTCACCGGCGTGTCGTTTTCGTTGGCTTCGATCTTGATCGGAAATTGTTTGAGGTCGGTCGCGTTCCAGACGGTGGATTCATGCTTGACGCCCTTGTCGTCGGTGACGATGACTTTGTTCTTCACACAGGGATGACCGGCCACGGTTTCCTTGCCGAGTTCGGTGGTTTCGAGTTTCCACTTGTCCGCGGCCTTTGCGTCCTCGAGGTCTTTGGTTTCGTTTTCGGTATAGGCCTTCAGGCCGGGATAAATCATGTAGGCGAGTTTCTTGTCTGGGCGCGAGATGATGATGATGTTGCCCATGCCCATGGCTTTCATCTGTTCAGCCATCTCCGGCGGCATGCTCGCGCTGCGCATCTGAGTCATGTCCATCTCGAAGCGTGCCTTGCCTTCGTGGTAGGCCAGTTTGCCTGGCATGCCCACGGTTTCGCCGCTGGCTTTGTCCTTGGTCTGAAAATCGAGAGCCGCCGAAAAGGCGGAGTTGTCGCCGAAGAGTTTTGATAGGCTGGCGTCGAAGCGCGGGCCTTGTGGGCCGCGCGGACCGGGTTGGGCGTGGACGGGCGCAAAGGGATAGGCGAGCACCAAGAGGGCCGCGAGGAGCAGTGTTTTTTTCATGTTTGAATTTGGTTAAAGTCCGGGTATCTGGGAAAACCTAATAACACGGAATCCACTGAAAAGCCAGAGAAAAGCCGGGCCGGCTGAAGCCCCCGGCAGATCTGGACCCAACCGGCGGAACGCGGGGAGTCGCCGCCGCAGGCGACGTGGAATTGCACGGGCGTCCGTCCGCTGCCAAGCTTGGACATGCACAGTTCACTTCCTTGGAACGCGGCGCGCGGCAGCCTGGTGGTTCTGCTCCTCGTCGGCAGGTTGGCGGGCCAAGCTGCCGCGGTGGGCGGCGTGGCGGACATTTTCCCCCGGCTCGGTTATGACCAGATCGAGTTGCGGCGCACTGGGGAAAATCATCTTTTCCTTTTCGGCCAGGTGAACGGACACAAGCGGAGTTGCCTGGTGGATACGGGGTGGTCGCTCACGACGTTGCAAGCGGAGCCGCACTCGCCAGGGACGGCGGTGGAAACCCTGAAGCTCGGCCGGACGACGTTCCCCAATCAGCCAGTGCGCACGGAGAGAATTGTCTTCAACGGCCAACCTGCGGCATTTGATGTGGTGTTGGGGCTGGATTTTCTGCGGCGCAATTTTGCCGTGCTGGATTGCGGGCGGCGCCGGCTCTTCACCCGGCGGGCGGCGCTGCCGGACGAGGCCCAACGCGATCTCGAAGCCGCGTTGCGGGGCGCGGGTTTTCGCGAGATCGGATTGCGACTCCAGCCAGTGCCCGCCTTGACGCTTGCCGCGCGGGTCAACGGCGAACCGCTCGAAATGCTGCTGGACTCGGGCGCGGTGTGGAGCTGCGTGGACCAGCGCCAGTGCGCCCGCCTGAAACTGAAACCACTGGCGTCCGCCGCGCGGGTCACGGGCGCGGGCAAAACCGGTCAGCGCGGCGTGGCGGTGGCGGAGGTGAGATCGCTGCAACTCGGGGAGGTAGAATTGAAGGACTCCACTCTGGCGCTGTTCGATTTGGCGGATTGGGGATTCGCCGCGCCGGACAAGGCGTTGAGCGAGGTGCAGGGGATTCTGGGGGGCGATTTGCTCGCGGCCACAGGCGCGATAATTGACCTTCACAGGCTCAAACTTTGGTTGCAGCCGGTCACTCGCAAGTGAGCAGGCCAAGCAGGAATTCCAAAGCATGACGGGAGCTGGAACGGCACGCGAGACGCCCGCCGCACGGTCGCCGGTCGGAGGCCCGCGCCACTAACCGCGCCACTACGGCTTGTCGAAGTTGAACTTGAGCGTGGTGCGCGAGCCGGTTTGCGGGTTCCGCATCTGAATCTCCGAGACCTTCCACTCGCCGTTGACCTTTTCGGCTTCCTTCATCTCGAATTCCTTCAGCAATTTCCCCTTCGCATCGTAGGCGTCGGCCTGGACGATCCCGCCGGTGTCTATGTCAATCCACGAAACCACCCGCGAGTAGCCGTTGGGGGGCGGCGCGGGATTCTGGCTCTCCAAGACGGCGCAGGACTGGCCTTTTTTTAATTCCTTTTTCAAAAGCTTTTGCGCTGGCCAGTGGAAAAACTCCAACCCCAAATCCGCCACCCAAAAATCTGAATTCGCGAAGGGCGTCATCGCCAAAGCGCGCTCCGGAAGTCCGCTGGGCGCCACGGTGCCGTTCGTTTGCAGAGCGGACAGCGTGTAGGTGTTGGGCGCAAGGCCGTGGTGCGTGACGGTGAGGCGCTGGCCGGCGGATGCGTTGGTGTCGGGCGGGATTTCGTAAACGGCCATCCAGTTGGTTTCGGTGACCGTGGTGATCGTGCGGAGCGGCAATTCCAGTTTGCGCCCCTTGCCGGGACGAATGATCAAGGTGCTTGCGTTGGTAAAGCTCTCCGCAGGGCGCGCTTCGCAAAGCTGGCGGGCCAGGTCGCGACCTTCGGCTTGCGCTTCAGCGAGGTCGTTCGTAGTCCCAGCGAAGAGATTCGCTATGGTGGCCAGCAGAAGCAGCGTGGCCGATGCGGAGCGCGTGATCATTTGGGTTCGAGCGCCAGCCGGATGATTTGCGAAATATGGCTGACGAAGTGGGCTTTGATCTTCTTGCGCGCCTCGGGCGGGACTTCCATCCAGTCGGATTTATTTTGTTCCGGCAGGATGACGCG
>CAIKLQ010000229.1 GCA_903828255.1 uncultured Verrucomicrobiota bacterium | reverse complement strand
GGGACGTTCCACTTCCACGTCGTATTCCACCACGCAACGCTTGCCTGGCTTGTGGCGCACCACGCGAATTTCGCGCAAGCGCAGGCGACCATCGCCGGAAAGGTGCGGCAGGCGGCGTTTGAACTCGTGCCGCGCCACTTCTGGATTCAACGCCGCCGTCAGTGTCGGCAGCGCGGGATCGGCTGCGGCATTGAAAGGATCGCTTACCTTGATGCTCATCGCCCGAGGCCTCCGCTCAGTACGCCCGACCAAAGCGCGAGCAGTTGCTCCACCTGATTCCGGACGGAGAACTTCTCCACCGCTCGCTTCCGCGCGGCTTCACCCATCTGCTGGCGCAACGACTCGTCACGAAGCAATTGCTCCAATTTCGAGGCGAGGCTCGCGACATCGCCCGGCTTTGCCAACAAACCAGTTTCGCCCTCGCGCACCAGTTCCGGGATGCCACCTACCGCAGGCGCAACCACCGGCACGCCGCAGGCCGCCGCCTCCATCAGGCTCACGGGCATGCCTTCGCTGTGGCTCGATAAAACGCCAATGCTTGCCCGCTGCCACCACTTCAGCACCTCGCCTTGCTCCGCGGCGCCGGGCATCGTGACAATTTCCTGCAAACCCAGCGCGGCGCGTTGCGTCTTCAACTCCTCATGCAGTGGCCCGTCGCCGATCATCACGCACTGGAAAACCAGGCCGCGCCGCCGCAGTTCAGCGCAAGCTTCGAGCAACTGGCCGAGATTCTTCACGGCGACGTGTCGGGCGACGCACAAGATTACTGGTGGCGTGGCCCGCATGGCGGGAGGACTGGGCTGAAAAGTATCCGTCGCCACGCCACATGGAATCACTTGAATGGTTTCGCGCGGCACTTTGAAGGTTGCCGCGATGTAAGCCGCATTCGCTTCCGAAACCGTCACCACCGCCTGCGCCGCCGCTGCTCGCGCTGCAAAGTCCGCCGGAGCTTTCCGGTAAATGTCGTAGCCGTGGGCGGTGAAGGTGAACGGCAACTGGTGTTCCGTCGCCAGTCGCCGCGCCTCCGCCGTCGCTTCCCGTGCGAAGTGCGCGTGCAGCAGTTGCGGTTGAAACTCGCGCACGATGGCGGAAAAGCGTTCCGGTTCGTAGCAGACGAGTTGGTCCAAACCCGCGCGGCTCACGAGTTCGTGGTGTAACTCATCGCGGGGCGGGAGCAGGGAAAGAATGCGAAGTTCGACGCCGCGCCGACGCAGTTCCGCCAGTTCGCCAGTGATGAAGGTTTCCGAGAGCTTCGGAAAAATGTTCAGGACGTAGGCTAGGCGCTGGGGGGTCATGACCAGCGGCTGCCTCGAACTCTGGAGGCGCAAAAAGAAGAGCCTCCGGAGTTGGCTGGAACGCGGACCGCCGAGTCCGCGCGCTCTGACGAGTTGTGGTCCGCGCGGACGAGGGCGTCCGCGCTCCAAAGGCAGAGGTTCATGGTGAGCGCTTCCGGGCGATGGTCAGCGTCTGGGCCAGTTTCACGACGCGGGCGGCGTTGTGATCCCAAGTGAAGCGGGCGTGGACGATTCGTGCGGCGGCCTTCCCGATTTGGTTTCGCAAGGTCGGGTTGTTCAGCAACCGCTCGCAATTGGCCGTGAGCGCGTCGAGATTTCCCGGCGGGTAGAGCAAACCGGTCTGACCGTGGCGCACGACCTCGGCCACCTGTCCTTGCTTCGCGGCCACCACGGCCACGCCGCAGGCCATGTATTCGAAAAGTTTGAGCGGCGAAAAATAGAAATCGTGGTCGTGTTTCGGATACGGCGCGAGCGCGACGTCGAATTGGCGGATCACCGCCGGAATTTCTTCGTGCGGCAACAGGCCGGTGATCGTCACGCTGTCTTTCAAGCCGCGCTTGGTGAACTCGCGTTCTAGGGAGCGGCGCAACTGGCCGTCGCCAGCGATGACCAGGCGCACGCCCGGATGCCGCTTCTGCAGGCGGGCTAGAAGCTCTGGGAGCACCTCCACACCGTGCCAGGGGCGCAGGCCGCCGACGAAGCCCAAGGTGGGGCTGTTTTCTGTTGGACGGGTCGGACTTGTCGGACTCGTCTGACTAGGGTGCTCCGCCGCCGGACAAAACAGCGCTGGATCCACCCCGTTGGGCATCACGCGGATCCGGCTCGGTTTCACGCCCAAAGACTTCACGTGTTTCGCCAGTTCCGTGGAAACCACGCACACCGCGTCAGCCTGTGTCAGCGTCCAACGTTCGGCGTGCGCGGCCAGTTCACCGAAACCTGTGGCGCGATACGCCGCTTGCTCCACGGCGAGCGGGGCGTTGAGTTCGAGGATCAACGGCACGTTGAACTTCTTGGCCAGCCCCACGCCGGCGGTTGCGTAGAGCGAGGCGCGTTCGTAGATGAAATTTGGCGGATCGTTCTCAAAGCGGCGCGTGAGTTCGGTTTCGAGTTCGCGGTTGTAGAGAATGCGACGCAGTTCACCTGGCAGTGAATTTTCAATACCGAGCGTTGCGTTGAATTCATTCAACGCCTGCACCGAAGCGGTCGCCGACGCGGCGGGGCGAACTTGGAG
>CAIKLQ010000228.1 GCA_903828255.1 uncultured Verrucomicrobiota bacterium | reverse complement strand
CGGCGGGGCGGTGGCGCAACGCGAGTTCTTGAAGGACGGCCAGAAGGTTTTGTTGCAAGGGGACGTGACGGTCTATGAGGCGCGCGGGCAATACCAGCTCATCGTGCGCGCCGTGGAGTTGCAGGGCGTGGGCGCGTTGCAGATCGCCTTCGAGAAACTCAAGCAGAAGCTCGCCGCGGAAGGGTTGTTCGACCAGGAACGGAAACGCCCGCTGCCAGAGTTTCCGCAACGAATCGGCTTGGTCACGTCGCCGACGGGCGCGGCGATCCGGGACGTGCTGCACGTCGTGCAGCGCCGGAATCCCGGCTTGGAAATCATCCTCGTGCCCTGCCGGGTGCAAGGCGATGGCGCGGCGGAGGAGGTGGCGGGGGCGATCCGGCTGCTCAATGAATTCAAAATCCAAAATGGAAAATCCAAAATTGAGTTGATCCTCGTTACGCGGGGCGGCGGCAGCCTCGAAGACTTGTGGGCGTTCAACGAGGAAATCGTGGCGCGGGCGATTTTTGAATCCGAGATTCCGGTAGTTTCAGCGGTCGGGCACGAGATTGATTTTACGATCAGCGATTTCGTGGCGGATGTGCGGGCTGCCACGCCGAGCGCGGCGGCGGAAATCATCACCGAGGACGTGTTTGCGAGCCGGGAATTTGTGGCGGAAGTGCCGGCGATCCTGGCGCGGCGGGTGCGCCAGGCTTTGACGGCGCGCTTGGAGAGCTTTGAAGCGTTGCGTCACCGGGTGCGCCAGGCGCATCCCGAGCGGCGATTGAATGAGTATTTGCAGCGGCTGGACGATTTGTCCTCCGCGCTCGGACGGTGCGGCCGGCAGGCGGTGCGGGAAGTCGCCGTCCTTTGCGCGAACTTGATGGCGCGGCTCGCGCGGGCGCGACCGGCGCTGGGGATCAAGCAGCGGAGAGAAATTCTAGTGCAGGCCCAGCGGCGATTCACCGAGCAGGCGCAGCGACAATTGCGAGATCGGCGGCACGAATTTCAGGAGTTGCAAGCCCGGCTCCGTTTGCTCGGTCCCGAGCAGGTGCTGGCGCGCGGCTACTCGATCACAACGGACGCGACGACGGGCGAGGTTCTGCGGGACGCCAAAACAATCAAAGCCGGTCAGCGGCTCAAGACGCGGCTGAAAACCGGCGAGGTGCAAAGCGTGGCTTCCGCGTAGCATCGTCCCGGCAAGGGCGTATCCGCACACTGCCCCGGAGCGCGGGCGGACCCTCGCGCGCAGCGCGTAGGCAAACGGGGGAGCGCCCATAAATTCTGGGACCACTCCTCACCAGTGCCCGCTGCGACCGGGGACCGGTCGCGCTCCGTTGGAACAGCGGAAGACCACGACAGGCTTGTCGCCGCGCCACTACGGATAAACCACCCGGAAATAGCGTTGCGCTTCCCCACCGGGAAGATTGGTGAACGAGATCGTGTTGTTCGGGGAAGCAACGACCCCCAGCGTCAGCCAGTCGGCTTGCACCAAATTCGTACGACTTTGCACGGTGTAATTGAGGTTGCTCAAGCCCTGCCATTGAAGGACGCCCGCGCCCGGCACGGTCAAGACGGGTGCCGGAACGATGAGATTGAGCGTCGCATTGGAACTTGTGGTGAAGCCAGCGGGGTTGCTGACCACGACGGAGTAGCTGCCCAGGTTCGCCGTTTGGGCATTGGTGCGCGTGTAGGTGGCGGCAGTGGCTCCGGGAATGTTCGCGAGGTTCAAACGCCACTGATAGGTGAGCGGCGCGGGGCCGTCGGCACCGACAGTGAACGTGGCAGTGCCGCTCTGATTGACCGCAAGACTTTGCGGTTGGTTCGTGATTGAGGGCGGCGTTCCGTTGTTGGTGACGGTGATGGTATAGGCGAAGTCTTTTAACACCCCCATGTGCTGCATTAGGGGTGCGCCTGAGTCGGGGGATTGAACTGGTGGCACATCGGTCAAGGGAGAATAAACCCGCGAGTCGAACACCAGTCCGTTCGGGAAAGTGTGCGCAGCAATCACGACCGGGGTGAGGGTGTTGGTCATGGAAAAGCTCGGCAGCACGCGGTCATAACGCGAACTCCGTCCAGCGTTGGTGTCCGGATCGCCATTTTGATCGGCGGGTACGGGACTGTCGCTGAGAAAAGTTTTCAGCGTGGTGATCGCGCCTTCCGTTTCCGAGTAGAGGTTCATGTCCCCGGCCACGATGATCCAGGCATTCGGGGGGAAATTTGTGCTGATCAGATCCTTCACTTCAGCCGCCTCGGCGGTGCGCCGATCCTCGTTCGCGGTGCCGCTGCTGGCCTTGAGATGAACGCTGACGACGTAAAGGGGGTTCGTCCCTGGCAGACCAATCTTCGCCCAAGCAAAGCCGCGATCGTTCACGCCCGAATCCGAATCCACCCAAGAACCGCTGGCGAGCATCGGGTAACGGCTGATGATGCCGTTGGGAATCGTGTAGCCGCTTTCCCGAAAGTAAACGAAGTCCATGCCAAACGTGGTCGCCACCATGTTGCTGAACGCGGCGGAGGTATTGATGCCAAAACTATTGCTGACGTTGAACTCCTGCATGGCGACAATGTCCGGACGGAGTCCTTTCAGGATGTCCAAGCCTGGCGTTTCGTATCGCTGGTTGTTGCCGGACGTGAGGTTCGACGCCATGACGCGGACGGTAACTGTGGTTTGGGCGTGAAGAGTCGTCGAAATAAGCAAAACGCCAAGAAGCAGAATACTTCCGGCGCGCCGGGAGGTTTGAGGCCTGTTATACATGAATGAATTGATCTCCAATTATGCACAGATGAGGCACAACGCAAAGGCGCAATTCAGTAACCGGGGGTGATCAAATGCGGGGGAGGGAAGATTTGGTTTCGTACCGCCGTGGCGGAGTGCGCCCGTCCTCGGTCGCAGGAAGTCACCTACGCTTGGCGGTTTGGGAAGTTCAGGAAACCCCCGCTGGTAGTCTGGGGGACATCACCCGGCGTCGCGGTCGGGCACCATAGTGAGAGCGGCTGGGAGTTGGAGGCCTGAACGCAAAAGCCAACGCCTCCGGATCGCAAGTCCAAACTCGGGACTCGGAACTCTATTTCGCCGGTGTTGTTTCCCGACACAGTTCCGCCAGAGCCGCATGGATGGTCCGCGCCGCGTCCGGCCCGCAGGAGTTCTGCTCGCCGTAAACGCCCTTCGAGCCGTAAAGGAACGGCGGCTTTTCGTCCCACTCGCTCTTGGGGATGAGGTAGCCCAACTCGTCGTTGGCCAGGCCAAAGATGAACTTCACCCCCGCAGGCATGAGTGCGCGCAGCGGCGGGACTTCCACCGGTGCGAGTTCAAAATCCCCACCCGGCGCGCGTTCGATGCCGCCATTGATGATCTCGGGATAAATTTCCCCCGGCACGCACGCGATGCTGGCCCCGCCAAGCGTCACCAGCGCAACCTCCGTGCGCATGGTTTTCCACCGCACGAAGCCACGGTCAATCAAGCCGAGATACGACGCCGCCAGAAACAGCTTGTTGTCCACCGGCATTTCGATGGTGCGCGCCCGCAGGCCGATGGGCGCAAAGTCAGTCGCCGCGCGATTGGGGTCGCCCAATGCCGCCCCCCCCTCCGCAGCGTCCCCGCTCCGCAGTGCTCCGGAGGCCGGGCTGCTCCGGAGGACGGGCAGGATGCGGGCCGCGAGTTGATGCCCGACGGCCCGGGCTTTCGCGTGCGAGGGCGGCTTGAAATCCTGCTGCAGGAAAGGATCGCGCACCGTCACGCTCGGGTGCGTGGTCATGAGGCCGCCGATGGCCCCGTTGACGTAGAGATGAATTCCGCCCACCCCCGGGGCCAGCGTGTGGCCGTCATGAATGACGCCGTTTTCCAACGCCGCGCGCAGGTAACCGCAGAAGTCGGCGGTGATCTCGGTGTTCTGGCCCCAGGGAGTTTCCGGATGGTTAGCCCAGCCCACAATGCTTCCGATCGTGGCACCCGTGACCGCGCTCGTGAAGTGCATGACGCGAATGTCCGGATCAAACACGATCGGTTTGCGCGTGTCCGCCACCAGCCCCTCCGCGGGCATGGGAAGCTCGTGGAACGCGACGCGCGCCGATTCCAACGCTTTCACCGCCTGGCCCAGCGCCTTCGTGGCCGCGGCGATGACCTGCCGACGGTAGCGCGCGTCCACGCCGCTACGCAGGATGTCCGGCCCCCACATTCCCATGAGGTCAGGCGTGGAGTGGTTATGCGTCGCGCAGACCGTGACGTAATCGAGCTTCCATCGCGCCGGCAAGCCGCCCCGTACCTCCAGCGTGTCATCGTGGAAAAAGCCGATGGCGTCCAACGCCACCAAGCCGAAACGCGTATAGCCATCGTCCACCACGCAAGCGATCGCCCAGAGATCATCGTGAATGGCGGTGGCGGCCCGGTGCTGACTGAAGCCCGCCACCCAGACCGGCTGATTGGTGTCGGAAAGGTCAGGATTGATTTTCACCCGACCGAAACCGACCCGTAGCGGCCGCGGTTCCGCCCGCGATTTCGCCGCGTCAATCTTCAAATCCAGCACGTAACCTGGCGTCCGATCGCGGAAGGCATGGCTGCCACGCACGACCAGCAGGAAGGCGGCGGCCAACAGCAGCACGGCGCCCCATTTCAGCATCCGCAAAATGAATCGTTTCACTCGGCTCATATCAAAACAGAAATTCTCCACCAATTCCGGGAACGGCTGGATTCTGGGCTGCCCCGGGGTTTCTGTCAAAGCCTCCCCACGCCAGCAGCAGGGCGGATCGAAATTTTAGCGGATGCTGCCGCCCAACCTCACTTGTGGGTGACTTTGCCCACGCTGCGCAAAAAAAACAACAAGAACCTTGACCGCCTCGCGGACCGGCCCTACGTTTCGCGCGTTAACTCCATAGAAATAACAATACGACTAAACTTAAAAGTTCGTTATGAAAAAATCCATAAAATCCCCACTGGCTCAACTTCCGCCTGCTCGGAGGTCATCGGATGCAGTATTCAGCAGCCTCGCCGCTTTGGCGACCGGGCTGGCTCTTCTTGGCGCCCCGTCTAACGGGATGGCGCAGTTGGACAATTTTGACTCCGGCAACTTAAGCGCCGCGTGGACGAAGCTAATCGCAGACCCAGCCCTTGTTTCATTTACCTTCCCAAGTTCTGGAAGCGGCAAGGCGTTACGGATTCAGTCTAATCCATTCGCTGATGCAGGGCTTCCGGCGCTCGCCGCAGTCATCCAGACCAATGTTTATAGCGACTTTTATGTCGCGGTGGATGTGGTTAACTGGGTTGTGGAAGACCAAGCGATGGTTCTTTTGGGCCGTTTTACCCCGGGCGGGGCCATCGGTTTGGATGGTGGGGAGGGCGTGATTCTCAATTACGACGAGGCTCAGGATGGGGAAACTCCGGGGGATCGAAAGGGAGGCCAATTGCAGATCAACACCATTACCGCAGGTTTCAAGACCAAAACCCTTGCGGCGGCAAATATCACGTTTGAGCCGGGACATTCGTATCGCCTAGTTTTCAAAGCCACTGGCTCGATCTACAAGGGGCAAGCTTACGATCTGAACGATCTCGCCAAGCCACTGGTTACTTTCTACGCCGATGACACACAGCCTCCAACCGTTGTGTCGTTCACCAGCGGCCTTTGCGGGTTCCTTTCGTTCAGCCGCAATGGTGTCGTTGGTACGACGGATGTCACCGTTGACAACTACTACGCCGCCGCTTCGGATCCGAACACGGCCATTGCCCCAGCCATTCACCATCCTCTTTTCACGGATAGCGCGACGGGTGTGCCGCACGTCACCAGCCGCACCCCGGTGGATCGGTTCACCAATTTTCATCCTCCGGCCAGTGGGATCAGTTTCACCGCCAAGACCTATACGGCCGGCCTGATCAACGCCAGCGTCACCAAGCTGTATCTCAATGGGGCTGATGTTTCGACGGCCCTGATCCCCTTTGCGGTCAATGCCAGCACGGTCAATTTTACCACCGCAGCGGGCACGCTGGTAGCCAATCAAAATTATGCCGCGAGAATCGAACTGCAGGACACCACGGGCACGTTCAAGTCCACCAATACCTTCTGGTTCGACACGTTTTCCGGTGCGTATTTGCTCTCGGCCGACGTCAAAACCATCGAGGCTGAGGATTACAACTATTCCAACGGGGTTTATCAACTGGACCCCATTGCGGTTTCCGGTTTGACCACGGACGGCTCTGCCTACATCAATGGGAATTCCACCTATGGTGGGAACGATTTGGGCTATCTCAACATGGCGGGGAGTCCGGATGTTGATTTCAGCAAGCCAGGTGGAAATTACAATGCGGTGTTCGCAGAGTACCGCACCGCGGACCGCGTTCAGATTACCCAAGGCTCGTATGTCGCGGGCGCGAGGGATGAGGCGGGAGACATAAACGACAATACCACGAATTCTCCTCCGCTGCGCATCAACGACACGCAGCGCTCGCAGTACGTGGCGACGAATGTTTGGGAGTATCAGGTGCGGCTCACCTCACCTGGCGATTGGATGAACTACACGCGGGTTTTCGCCCCCTCGAACTACAGGGTCTATCTGCGCTGCAGCAGCTTCGACGCAACGACGGTGTACCTGGACCAGGTGACGAGCAACCCCGCACTCAGCAACCAGACCACCGTGCGCCTGGGCGCGTTCAACGTGGGCAACCACATCATGCGGCTCAACTACAAGTACGAACCCTTGATGGCTGGCTCGTTCCCGGCGGTGTTGAGCCTCGCAGCAACGAACACTCTCCGGTTGACCATCGGCGGCACGGCGATCAAGGATGAGCGCTTGATAGATCTGGACTACCTGCTCTTCGTTCCCACCACCGAAGGTCCGACCTACTTCGACAGTTTCAATGACGGCAATGACACTCAGCCGTTGCCAGCATGGATTCAATACGATCCGATTGGCGGGATGACGGCCCCGCCAGCGAGCTTCACTTTCCCGGGCGGCAACAGCTACCGCATTATTGCCCCACTGGCGTTAGCCCCGGATGCCGGACCGGCCCGGGCTGCCAGCTTCAGGCCCGAGATCTACACCGACTTTTATTCGTCGGTTGACCTGCTCGATTGGGATGATACGACCCGGCAGGCTTTCGGACTGATTGCCCGCGCCAGTAATATCGGCCTGGGATCAACTACCGGCTACTTGTTCACTTGGGAGCTAGGTAGCGGAACCCTCCCCAACACCAACGGCGGTGGCACCGATATTTCCATCGTCCGAAATGAAGCTGCAAATGGGGTGACTTATCTGCCCGAAGAGAGCCGCACTGTCCATCTCGTAAAAGGTCGGAAATATCGCTTGACCTTGCTAGCAAAGGGATTCGATTTCATTGGCAAGATTTACGACCTCACGGAGAATCCTTCGGTGCCGATTCTTACCACGCATGGCACGGATCTGACGAGTTCGTTCTCCGCCGGCCAGGTAGGTCTGATTGCCGCCAGTCAGGCACCCATAACGGCCTCGGGTGATGCGACGTTTGACAACTTCCTCATCACCGGAGCGGAACCTCGCATTGACTACAGTATGTCCGGGGGCGTCCTTTCGCTCTCGTGGCCGCTGATCCCGTTCCGGTTGCAGAGTGCCGCGAACCTCGCTGGTCCTTGGACTGACGTGGGTGCAGGCATCGGGATGTACGCCGACCATTACGGCTATAGCTCCACGGCTTCGGGAAGCAGCTACTTCCGGCTCATCTATCCGTAGGCCGCCGGAGTCAACTTGAATCGCCGCAGCCTGACCTTTCGAGGTCAGGCTGCGTTTTTTATTTAGCCCGCTCCTTTTTCCCCCATTGGGGGTCGCGGGGTGGGATTGCTTCGAATCGGAACTTCGCGCTAGGCAACCCTGAACCGGAGCCGCTGCCGTGAGTCGGCGCTGACCTCCGGGTCTCACCCACTTTCGACCACCCCCCAATCGAACCTGAGCGGAGGAGCAGGCTTGACAAGATTTTCGCGTCGGACATGTTCGACGGCATGAATTCTTTCAATGACTACTCGGCTTCCCGCCGCGCGGGGCTGGAACAGCAACCCGCCATCAAACCGGTCAGTCGCCGCTCGTTCCTGCTGGCCACGGGGCTGGGTTCAGCCGCCGTGGCGCTGTCGCCAACGGCTCTGGCCCAGGAGAAAGTGATCCAGGGTTTTGAGAAAACCGTTGCGGACCCCAACGCCGCAAAAACCTGGAGACCCATTTCCGACCGCAAGATCCGCGTGGGCTTGGTCGGCTACGGCGTCTGCAAGTTCGCGGCGGCGTTTGGTTTCCAGGATCATCCGAATGTCGAGGTGGTGGCGGTCAGCGATTTGCTCCCGGATCGTTGTGCTGAGTTGGCCAAGGTTTGCCGCTGCGCGAAGACCTATCCGTCGCTGGAGGAACTGGTCAAGGATGAGCGGATCGAAGCGGTCTTCGTGGCCACGGATGCGCCTAGCCACGCACGGCATTGCCTCGAGGTTCTCAAGCATGGCAAGCACGTCGCCTCGGCGGTGCCGGCAGTGTTTGGTTCGGTTGAAGATGCCCACGAGCTGTTTGAAGCAGTGAAGCAGAGCGGTCGGAAGTACATGATGTTTGAGACCTCCTACTTTCACGCTGAGGTGTACGCGATGCGACAGATTTTCCGCGCGGGCGGGTTGGGCAAGCTCGTGTATTCCGAGGGCGAGTATTACCACTACATGGCTGAGCCGATTGATTCCTATAAAGGCTGGCGCGTGGGGCTGCCGCCGCAGTGGTATCCGACGCACTCAAACGCCTACTACGTGGGCGTGACGGGCGGGAGTTTTGTGGAAGTGTGCTGTCTGGGGATGCCCAGTCAGATTCAGCATTTGCAGCCCGCCAACAATCCCTACCAAAACGCTTTCGGCACGGAGATCGCGATGCTGCGCACGAGTGAAGGCGGCATGTCGCGCATGGCAGTCAGTTGGGACACGCCTGGATCGGGCGGCGAGGTGGGGCGGATTCGGGGCCAGCGCGGTTCGTTCTATGGGAAATACGAAGGCTTGGAAAAGACCCTCCCCGATCTCAATCGTCCCGCGCTGCCGCCCACAGTTGATCCCGGCGGACACGGCGGCTCGCACGGCTACCTGATGAACGAGTTCGTCAGTGCTATCCTCGAGGACCGCAAGCCGCTGGTGGATATTGCCCAGGCTCTGAACATGACGGTGGCTGGCTTTGTCTCGCACCAATCGGCTTTGAAGGGGGGGGAGCTGTTGAAGATTCCGCAGTTCAAGTTGTAGGAGCCTGAGCTATGAGGTTCTTGGGCCTACTCCTGGCAATGGTCGCCGGTTTAACCGGTGCCGGCGGGGCCCCGGCGGCGAAACTGAATATCATTTTCGTCCTCACCGATGACCTCGGCTGGACGGATTTGGGCTGCCAGGGTTCCCAATTTTACGAGACGCCAAACATTGATCGGTTGGCGCGCGAGGGGATGCGGTTCACGCAGGCTTACTCCGCTTGCACCGTGTGCTCGCCCACGCGCGCGGCACTCATGACGGGCAAGTATCCGGCACGTTTGCACCTCACCGACTGGATCGCCGGCCATGTCCTCCCGAAGGCGAAGCTTAAAGTCCCTGACTGGCAAATGCACCTGCCGCTCGCAGAACGCACGATTGCCGAGGCGTTGCGCGCGGCCGGCTATGCGACCGCGAGCATCGGCAAATGGCATCTGGGCGGATCGGAGTTTTATCCCGACCGGCAGGGCGTCGACGTGAACCTCGCCGGCTGCGACCGCGGCCAGCCGCCGAGTTATTTTTCGCCCTACGGCATCCCGACGCTGTCCGACGGACCGAAAGGCGAGTTCCTTTCCGATCGCCTGACCGACGAGGCGTTGAAGTTTATGGAGCAGAACCGGGCCAAACCATTTTTCATTTACCTGCCGCACTACGCCGTCCACACGCCGCTGATGGGCAAGCCGGAAGTCGTCGCGAAGTATGCGCGCAAGGCGGACCCACAAAACCCCCAGCGCAACGCGAAGTACGCCGCGCTCATCGAAAGCGTGGATGATAGCATCGGGCGAATCCGGCAGAAGCTCGACGAACTCCAGATCGCCGATCAGACGGTGATTATTTTTACCTCGGACAACGGCGGACTCATTCTGAATAACGTGACCAGCAACCTGCCGTTGCGCGCCGGCAAAGGTTCGCAATACGAAGGCGGCGTGCGTGTGCCCTTGTGCATCAAATGGCCCGGCGTCACCCAGCCTGGCAGCGTCTGTGACGTGCCGGTCATCACGCCGGATTTTTATCCGACGCTGCTGGCGCTGGCAAAGCTCAAGCCAGCGAAAGGGCAGGGGATTGACGGCGAAAGCATCGTCCCGCTGCTCACGCAAACCGGGCCCCTGCGGCGTGCCGCGATCTACTGGCATTACCCGCATTACCACCCCGGCGGCGCGACGCCCTACGGCGCCATTCGCGAGGGCGATTGGAAATTGATCGAAGTGTTCGAGGACCAGCATGTGGAGCTTTACAACTTGAAGGACGATCCCGGCGAACGCGCGGACCTCGCCAGCCGCTTGCCGAAAAAGGCCGCGCAACTGCGCGCCCAACTGGTCGCCTGGCGGAAAAAGGTCGGCGCGCAAATGCCGTCACCCAATCCCGACTACAATCCCCAACGCGGAGGTTGAAGCCTCGGTGAGCAGCCCGCTAGTTCTCAAGGTGTTGCGATGCCGGAAGCTCGCGGTGGCTGTGGCTTGGCGCGGGCTGGCGATGTGCAGCGGAGTCTGTCTTCCTTTACCCCACTTTCGCAGAGCCGCTCATCTTGAATCCGGCAATTGATGTTTGTGCAGAGCAGGGAAACCACAGTTGGACAGCGTCTGCCAGCGCCCCATCACGCTGACGGCGGTCAAGTTCGCGACCGCAAGCAAACCAAATTACAAACCGGTGTTTAGCTCGGCCCGGGTGCTTGGAGCGCGAATGGCTCTGGGCCGGAATCGGGCGTGAGCGGCGTTGCGGGATCGGGAAGCGCGGGCCGGGACAAGGGGGCCACATCCTTTGCGGCCAGCCGCACGATGGCGGGCCGCACGACCCGGCCTTGCAAGGTGAAACCGGCCGTGAGGGGTTCGGCTACGACCGCATCCGCCGGCCCCGCGGCGCCGTCGGCGGTTTGGTGTCGGGTGGGATCGAACGCGTCGCCCGGCGCGGGCACAAAAGCCATCAGGCCCACGCGGCGCGCGACGTCCTGGCAGGCGTTGCGAAATTGGGTGAGTTGTTCGATGACGCCCGCTTTGCCCGATCGCACTGCGCCGCCGTGCAAGGCGTGAACGTGGTCCAGCACATGCACCAGCACTTGCAGCCAGTCCATTTCCGCACGGCGCAGTTTTTCGACTTCGAGGCGCAGCGTGGCTTTCTCGGAGTCATTGGCCTTTTGCATGAACGCGGTGAAGTCCCGGACTTCCGCCGCCATGCGGTCGGTGATCTCCTTTGCAGAGGTGGAGGTTCTCTCGGCTTGCAGGTGGACATTTTGCCATTCGCTGCTGGCCCTGGAAATTTGCGCGGCGAGCTGTTCGAGATTCTGGAGTTTTTCGCTGACGCTGCCGAGGGCTGCGGTGTCGAGCCGTTTCACCCGCTCGCGATGATCGAGGAGAAACGGCCAGACGCCAAGCCCCGCGCCGAGCGCGACGCAAATTGCGCCCACGATCATCTCCCAGTGGCCGGGGGCCGGGCGGCTCGCGGCAAAGAGGAATCCCGCGAGCGCAACCAAGGCGGCATCGCCAAGGAAGAACGGCCACTTGGGCCCGGAGACTGAGGGTGCGTCATGCATCGGAGATAGCTTCGGAAAAAGCGCCGCGGAGTGCAAGCAGATGCCCGCAAAGACAAGCCTGCGACTCCGAACTGGACGGCGGGGATGCCTTGTTTTAATCTCTGCCCGTGCCGAATTTGTCCAAAACTGCGGGACCAAGCCCGACCGCCAAGGCGGGCGTGTCTTTTGAAGAGGGGCTCCGGAAGCTCGAAACCATCGTGGAAGCGCTGGAGTCCGACGATTTGCCGTTGGAGACCTTGCTGGCGAAATACGAAGAGGGCACGAAGTTGGCGCGGTTGTGCCAGGAAAAACTGGCCGAAGCGGAGTTGAAGATTCAGCAGTTGGAAAAGAGCGCGAGCGGCGAACTGAAATTAAAGCCATTGGCGCCCGATTTGTCCGAAAGCTGACGACTCTGGACTCAAGATTGAAGACTCAAGACTGAAAAATTATGAGCCGATACCTCGACATGGTAGATAGTCCCGTTCACGTCAAGAAACTGACCTTGGAGCAACTGCATCTGCTGGCGGACGAAATCCGCCACGAACTGATCACCGTGCTCGCCCGGAACGGCGGCCACGTCGGACCGAATCTTGGCGTCGTGGAGTTGACCCTCGCGCTGCATCGCGTGTTTAGCACGCCGAAGGACAAGTTCGTGTGGGACGTCAGCCACCAGATTTACGTTCACAAACTGCTTACCGGACGCAAAGACCGCTTTCACACGATCCGCACCACCGACGGTTTGAATGGCTTCGCGCTCCGCTCTGAGAGCGAGCACGACTGCTACGGCGCGGGCCACGCTGGCACGGCGCTCTCGGCGGCCCTCGGCATGTGCGCCGCCCGCGACCAGCGCCACTCGGACGAAAACGTGGTGGCCATTTTTGGGGACGCCGCGCTGACCAACGGCATCTCGTTCGAGGCGCTCAACAACATTTCCCACACGACGAAGAAATTCATCGCGATTCTCAACGACAATGAATGGAGCATTGCCAAGAACGTGGGCGCGGTTTCCGGTTACTTGAACAAGCTCATCACCAATCCGTCGTACAACAAACTGGCGCGGGATTTTGAAAAGTTCATGCTCCGTTTGCCCAAGGGCGACGTCGCTTTGAAGCTGGCACACAAGGCTGAGGAGGGTTTTAAGGGCGCGATCAGTGAAGTGGGAATGCATCAGAAGAGCACGCTGGCCGAATCGGATGGGCGCGGCGGCTTCGGCAGCCCGGTCTTTTTTGAGGAGATGGGCCTGCGCTACCTCGGGCCAATTGACGGACACAATCTGCCGTTGCTGATCCAAACCATGGAGTTTGCGAAGGCTTGCGATCACCCGATTGTCATTCATGTGCTGACGCAGAAGGGCAAAGGCTTCGAGGCGGCCCTCAAATCGCCAGAGAAATTCCATGGCCTCGGGCCGTACGACGTGAGCACTGGGGAAACCCCGCCGACCAAGCCCGGCACGCCGCCGAATTATCAGGACGTATTCGGCAGGACGATGGTCAAGCTGTGCAAGAAGGACAACAGCGTCATCGGCATCACCGCCGCCATGCCCAGCGGCACGGGGCTAAAATATCTGGAGAAGGAGATGCCCGAACGCTATTACGATGTGGGCATCGCCGAAGAGCATGCCGTGATCTTCGCCGCCGGCATGGCGACGATGGGCTTTCATCCAGTGGTCGCCATTTACTCCACGTTCCTCCAGCGAGCGTACGATTGCATTCATCACGACATTTGTTTGCAGGATTTGCCGGTGATTTTCTGCATGGATCGCGCGGGCCTTTCCGCCAACGACGGCCCGACGCATCACGGCCTATTCGACATCTCGTTTTTACGCTGCCTGCCGAATGTCATCGCCATGGCTCCCAGGGACGAGGATGAATTGCAGGACATGATGTTCACCGCCACGATGCAAAAGCACCCTGCGTTCATCCGGTATCCGCGCGGCCCGGCCGAAGGCGTGCCCCTCAAGGAACAACCCAAGCTGCTCGAAATCGGCAAGGCCGAGGTGGTGCAGAACTTTGCCAATAACGGGGGGCGCAAGATCGCGCTCTTCGGCCTTGGTAATCTGAATCCGATGGCTCGGCAGGCGGCGGCTAGCCTCATGGCGGAGGGATATGACGCAGCAGTGATCAGTCCGCGCTTTACCAAGCCGATTGATGTGGGCACGCATGAGTTTTTCGGCCGCGGGGCCGACGTGGTGGTGACGTTGGAAGATCACGCGCTCGTGGGGGGCTACGGTTCGGCGGTGTTGGAACTGTTCAGTGAAAAACGCATTGAGACCCCGGTCGTCCGGATTGGCTGGCCGGATCAATTCATCGAACACGCCACCACCCAGGACGAACTGCGCCGGCGCCACGGGTTGACCGTGGAAAATACGGTGGCGAGGGTGAAGGCGCAGTTTGGAGAAAAGCCGCTGGCGGCGAACCTCATTGAGAGGTCTTCGGCGCAAGGCTAGAATGGGGCCATGGCTGTTACCTTGACGCCTAAGTTGGAGGAATTCGTGGCTGCGCAAATGCAAAGCGGTTACTCCCGCTCCGCTGCGGATGTGGGGACGCAAAGCTTGGAACTACTGCGAACGCCGGAAGAATTTATTCACTCCAACAGCGCCGCGCTTCGCGACCAGGTTTCCATCGGCTTGGAACAAATCAGACAGGGCGAGGTGTTTGTCGGGAAGCCGGTCATTCGCAGGCTGCGGTGGAAATTGGATGGGTGGGAGCGCGGCGACTGATTCGTAATCTTCATTGAAAATGTCCCCCCACCCCGGCCCTGATACGTATCTCTCCCCTTGCGAAGGGGAGCGGGAGAATTGTTCGCCGTCTCAGCGCAAACCGGTGACTGCGGATAGCTGGATGGCCTTTGGCACTTTTCCAAAACGTGCGTTGCTGTCCCCTCTCCCCGGTCGCGGGGGAGAAGGGTCGGGGTGGGGATCGTTCGATTGAATAGCCACGCCTGAACATGAGCACCCCAACCACCACCGCCACCCCGCCCGGTCAACCGGCGGGTTTATATCCGCTGTTCTTCACCGAGTTGTGGGAGCGCTTCTCCTACTACGGCATGAGGGCGTTGCTCACGCTGTTCATGGTAGCGCCCGTTGTCGCCGGCGGGTTGGGCTACGACGTCAAGCGCGCCGCGATGATTTACGGCACTTACACCATGACCGTGTACATGCTCTCCATCCCCGGTGGATTTTTCGCCGATAATTTCATCGGGGCGCGCCGGTCGGTATTGATTGGCAGCATCATTATCGCGTGCGGTCATTTCACGCTGGCCTTGCGATCCGAGACGATGTTCTTCCTCGGGTTGGTGCTGATCGCGCTCGGCACGGGTTTCCTGAAACCCAACATCAGCGCACTGGTCGGTAGCCTGTATGCACAGAGCGACTCCCGGCGCGATGCCGGCTTCTCGATTTTTTACACGGGCATCAACATCGGCGCGTTCATCGCTCCGCTCGTCACCGGTTGGCTCGCGCAGAGCGAAACCTTTAAGTCCTGGCTTACGCAGTGGGGGTTGGATCCGACCCACAGTTGGCACTGGGGCTTTGCCGCCGCGGGCATTGGCATGACCATCGGGTTGATAGTTTATGTGGCTACGGGCAAGCGTCTCGCGCATGTGGGCCACGCCCCTGGCCCGGAGGTCAAGCGCCCGTGGGGCAAACTCGTGCTCGTGCTGCTCGGCGCGGCGGCGCTTTTCGGACTGGTCCGGCTGTCGGACACCAATCCGAAGTTCGCGTGGATCACCTACGGCTATGTGATCGTGCCGGTGCTGGCGGTGATCTGGTTCGGGCTACGCAACGCGGAAGGCTCGCGGCACCTGGCGGCCATCCTGGTTTTCTCACTCTGTGCGCTGGTCTTTTGGGCGATCTTTGAACAAGCCGGGTCCACGATTGCGCTCTTCGGCGACCAACTGACCCGGTGTGAGCTCTTGGGCTACAAGTTTCCTTCCGCGTGGTTCCAATCGGTGAACTCGCTCTTCGTGATCGCACTGGCCCCGGTCTTCGCCTGGCTGTGGTTGCGGCTGGGCGATCGCCAACCCGGTTCGCCGATCAAGTTCGTGGTCGGTCTCGTATTCCTCGGACTTTCCTTCGTGCTGATGGTCCCGGCGGCAAAATTAACCGCCGCGGGCAAGGTCAGTCCGTTCTGGATCGTCGGCCTGTTCTTGCTGCAAACGCTCGGCGAATTGTGCCTAAGCCCGGTCGGCTTGAGCACGATGACCAAGCTCGCACCGAATCATCTCATCGGGCTGGTGTTGGGTATCTGGTTTCTTGCCGCGGCGCTGGGCAACAAGCTCTCCGGCGTTCTGGCCGGCGAATTTACTTCGACGAATCCCGCAGAACTCGCGAACTTCTTCCTGCACCAGGCGCTTTGGGTCGGGGCGTTCACGGTGGTCTTGATTGCCGTCGCACCGTGGTTGAAAAAGCTCATGGGCGGGGTGCGGTGAAGTAACCAAGCGAGGCTTAGAGCCTGTTTGAAAACTCCAATTTCGGTCGTAGTCGCCGACGTAAGGAGGCTCAAATCTCCTGGTTATTGCGGATCTAGACGACCAGAACGGTCAAAAGTTAGCGCCTCCTTACGTCGGCTGCTACTTTTCAAACCGGCGCTTAGCCGTAACAATGCACTGGCTAGTTCCCATTCTGTTCAACTTGAAACCCTGCCAATACTTGGGGCCCGAAACAGTAGCTTGCATGGCCCCGCCGCTTTCAGTGAATTGATAGACCTCCATGCCGGCACGGGTGGCATCCTGCTTATCCGTGCCCGCCCGCCCGTCAGTGAAAGTGCCGACCAAACCCGTGCCGGCGGTGGAACCTACGTGGCCCTTCACGTTCTGCTCTGCGGAGTCCCCGGGTCCCGATATTTGGCCGCCGCATCAGCCTGCCCACCGAACAGTCAGCCTTGCTCGACGAACTGCTTCATCACTTTGGCATCATGGAAGACAAAGATGGCGCGGACATCCTTCACGCCGGCACCGCCGCCGCCGTCGAGCGACCCAATGTGTATAGAGGTCTCCAGCTTTGTCTTGCTATCCACTAACACGCCCTAGGGCAAGTGGCTAGTGGCGGGGTCAGTCCGTTGACACGGTCCAAGCTTTGTCCTGGTTGTAGGCCTTCATCGTCCCGACAGCTTTCGCCGTCGTGGCACCCAGGTTTTGCTGATAGACGCGGCCCTGTTGGTTCACAATGAAAGTCATGATACCGGTCTCGCCATATTCCGCCGGCCACGCTAGGAGGGCGAAGCCGCCGATCATGTTGCCATTGATAACATAGTCGTATCTGCCGCCGGGCGCAGCTTTGGCCTGGCGGGTGAGAACCTTGAAGTAATAGCCGTGGAAGGGTTGCGGGGCCGCGCCCTCCTCCCGGGACTTGCGCTCGTAACCCTGTTCCTGCGCCTCGGCCACCAGCGGACCGAGCGGGCTGATTTCCCCGTCGAGATCGGCTGGCCAGTAAAGCCCATCTTTCGTGCCGGGGGTGCTGCGAAACTTCTGCGCGTACTCCAGCACCTCGTCGCCATCGCGATCCTTGCTGGCGTACTCCCGCTGGGCTTCCACATAAGCGCGCACTGACTGGAGGGTGGCTAACTCATTCTGGCCGATGTGGCGGTTGAAGATTTCCTCTTTGCCGGCCTCGGTGTCGAAGAACCACTGGCCATTCCGCTTGACGATGGGCACCGGAAACGGCCAGGCGTTGGTGCCAATTTCGAGCACGCATTTGGTCTCCGACTGAGGTACGAGGCGCTGCTGCTGGTTGACGGCGGCATTGAACGCACGGAGTTCGTTGGCCGCCTGCACGCGATCGGGGTTTTG
>CAIKLQ010000227.1 GCA_903828255.1 uncultured Verrucomicrobiota bacterium | reverse complement strand
TGCCGCCAAGAAATGGCGGGTTGCCCACGATCACGTCGCATTGCGGCCACTCACGTTCGGTGTAGAACTTCAAGGCATCGTCGCCAGCGTGTTCGCCTGCTTGCGCCTCCTTTAACGTCTTCGCCTTGCTGCGGAAGTGCGGCACGAGCAGGGCGTCCTCGTTTTGGAAGCCGTCGAGATTTTGCAGCACGGGCGAACAGTCGTTGTCGAAGCCGTTGTCGCGCCGCCATTGCAGAAAGCCGATTTGCACGGAGACTTGCGCCAGCTCGAAAGCGTAGGAATTGATTTCAATGGCCATCAATTGCCGCACGCCCACCCGTGGTTCAACCGCCACATCCATTTCCGTTCCAAACGCGATGACTTCCTTTTCCAGACCCAGCAGCAATTGCAAAGCGACATAAAGGAAGTTGCCGCTACCACAGGCGGGGTCCAGCACACGAACCGCGGCCAGCCTTTCCACGAATTTGTTTAGCATGTGATGCTGCATGGTCTGCAGCAGAGCGGTGCTGGGGCGTTTGGCAACGGTTGTGGTCGCGTGGGCTTTTTGTCCCGGCTTGCGGTTACGCAATGCAGAAAGATGAATCTCTCTGACTTCCTCACGCAACTTCTCCCACTCCTGCCGGAACGGAGACATCAGCACCGGCTCCACCAGGACTTTGATGTCAACTTCGCTGGTGTAATGCGCCCCAAGTTGGGCGCGCAAATTCCCCTCGCCATCAAGAGCACGCTCAAACAACGTGCCCATGATGCCGGGCTGAATGAATTGCCAGTCGGATTCAGCGGCATCCGCCAACAGGCGGATCTCTTCAGAGGTCAATTCAAAGACCGTGACATCCTCAAACAAGTGCCCGTTGAAGTGGCGGATTTTGTGGTGCCCGAAAAGGCCGCCCTTGGACATCACCCGAAAAAGCTGCTCCAACGATTCGGCAAACTGCTGCTTGTCTTCCAGGCCGACGCGCGCAATCTCCGAGAACAATTTTCTTGGCAGCAAGCCGGTGTCTTCCGCAAAAAAGCAGAACATGACGCGGTTGAGGAAGCGTGCGATGCGGAGATTCTTTCTCTGCGCCACGCGCAACTCCCGCCGGGTGAAAGCATCCTCCAATTCGACGCTTTCACGGCCTTGCAGCGAACGCGATACGGCGGCGAACTTGGCGGCGAGCTTCTCCGTGATCTCCGCCGTCGTTTGCTGCGGCCGAAGATAATTCGGATCGGTGAAAACATCGCGGAGTAGTTTGAGGTTTTTCGGATCGTCAATCTGCGCGTTGCTGAACTCGTGGATGACTTGAACCGTGCCGTTGAAATTCGTCTTGATGATGTAGCGGTCGAAATCACAGACGACGAGCAACGGGGGATTCAGGAGCGATTCGCGGTAGCGGAGCAGTTGCTTGTAGGCTTCGTCGAGGTTCTTTTTCTTGCCTTTGTATTCCCAGCCGAAGCAGTCCTTTTTCCACACGTCGGCAAAGCCGCGCTCATCCGGCTCGACCTCGCCGCCGGTGGCGTCCAGTTCAAACAACTCGGCGTCCTTGACGACGCGCTTTTGGAAGCAGAAGAAATCGTTGCCGCTGGGATCGGCTTCGGCAGGCGTCGGCAGGCCCAGCAGGCGGCAAAGGTCGTCGAAGTGCCCCTGGTAGGCGGAGGTTTCCTTCCCCTGGTAGCGCGCCCACTTTCTCTTAAACTCTGCCGCAGTCATGTTGTCAGTTGCCGTGGTTCATTGAGCCGCGCCGATGATGGTGCGGAATTGGGAGGGGCACAAGCCCCGGCAAGCCCGCGGCTTTGTCCCGCTTTGGTCCCGCCCAGCCCCGCTTTTACACGCTTTTGCCCCATCGAGGGACAAAAGGTTCGCGCCCGG
>CAIKLQ010000226.1 GCA_903828255.1 uncultured Verrucomicrobiota bacterium | reverse complement strand
CAAGCCGCTCCATTTCTTCAGAGGCTACCCGGATGACGGATCCCATCCCCACTTCGGCGGGCTGAGTCTGGGTCCAGATGGGGAGTTTTATGGCACAACTCAAAGTGGCGGCGCCAATGGCAGCGGCACGGTCTTCGCCCTCAATACGAATGGCGAAAGCCGGCTCCTTTATTCCTTCAGCCAACGGGCCGGTAATATGGCGACGAATTTCGACGGAGCGGATCCCTCCGCCGGCTTGGTGCTGGCTAGCGATGGCGACTTCTATGGCGCCACGATGGACGGGGGCGAGTTTGGCAAGGGAACGATCTTCCGCCTCGGTATTGTTTCCGACGCGCCGGTGATTTCGATCAAGCGGCAAGCTGGCGGCACGCTGGAACTCTCCTGGTCCGCCGTCCTGGGACATGACTACCAAGTGCAATCGAACCCCGGATTGAATCCCACGAACTGGCTGAATGAGGGACGTCCGATCAGGGCCGCAGGCAGCGTGGTCACGATCTCAATCGCCATCGGCCCTGGCCAAGCGCGGTTTTATCGCGTCATCCTGCTGGCTGAGCCTGCCCCGGCGGCAGCAGAAGATTTCACTTTCACGACCAACAACGGCGCGATCACGATCACGGGATATGTCGGTGCGGGTGGAACCGTCGCCATCCCGGATTCGATCAACGGGCTGCCGGTGACTGGCATCGGGGACAATGCCTTTTCAGGGCAGTACAGCTTGGTGGACGTGCGAATTCCCGCCAGCGTGGTGACCATCGGTCGCGAAGCATTTGCATCCTGCTCCATGCTGACCAAAGTCGTGATCCCGAATGGCGTCGCGAGCATCGGAGGCTCGGCTTTTCAAGGCTGCGCGATCCTGTCTGGGGTCAAGATTCCGGCCAGCGTATCCAGCATCGGGCCGGACGCCTTTGCTTTCTGCTACCACCTGTTCGAGTTCTCGGTGGACCCGCTCAATGTTTCGTACCGTAGCGTGGATGGGGTGCTGTTTGACTTCAGCCAAGCCACACTGGTCATGTATCCGGGCGGCCGGCTTGGCGCTTATGCGATCCCGAACACGGTGACCAGGATCGGCGAGTCTGCGTTCTCTGGTTGCGGCGGGTTGTGGGGCGTCAGTATTCCCGGCAGCGTCTTCAGCATTGAAAAGAGCGCGTTTTGGTTTTGCCGCATGTTGACCGAGGTGATCATGCCAAACAGCATTACGAACATCGGGGACCATGCCTTCTGGTTTTGCGACAGCATGGCGGCTGTGACCCTTGGCGACGCGGTTTCCCGCATTGGCAACTCGGCTTTCGGATACTGTTCCAGCCTCCGCAACATCACCATCCCCGGGAGTGTCATAAACCTGGAACCCTCTGTGTTCATGCGCTGCAACAGCCTGACGAACGCCACCCTCCGCAGTGGTGTCAGGAGCATTGGGGACTATTCGTTTTCCGACTGTGCGAATCTCACCGGTCTTTCGATCCCAGAAAACGTCACCAGCATCGGGAGTTGGGCGTTTTACCAATGCACGCGGCTGACCACCGTTGCCATCCCTGACACCGTGACCAACCTTGGCGAATCCGCTTTTGTCCTCTGCACTGGCCTGACCAACGTGACCGTCGGCGGTCATTTCCTCAGTGTGGGCAACAGTGCGTTCGGCTCCTGCACCAACCTGAGCCAACTCACCATCCGCGAGGGTGTGGTGAACATTGGGGAACTCGCCTTTGCCGGCTGCTTCAACCTGGCCAGCGTGACTATTGCTGACAGCGTCACGAACCTGGGGAGCGATGCGTTCGCCGGTTGCTACGGCTTGGTTCAAATGCCCTTGGGCAGCGGCGTGGTCTCCATCGGGGATTTTGCGTTTT
>CAIKLQ010000225.1 GCA_903828255.1 uncultured Verrucomicrobiota bacterium | reverse complement strand
TGCCAGCGCATCATGCCCATCAAGCTGAACCCGAACAGCAGGAAGGCGAGCGCGGTGATGGCGTATTGGATGCCGATGATCTTGTGATCAATCGAGAAAATGTAACTGCGCCAGAACCCGGTCTCCTCATGGTGCGCGTGGGGCGCCGTATCATGAGGCATCGTGTGCGTCGTCGCGTGCATGTCGTTCGTTCGTTAAATACCGCAAAACCCGGGCGTTCTTCCCGAGTCAAAAAAGTGGACGCGAAAGTAAACTTTTCTTCCGCGCTGCTGTCAATGGCCGATTCGCCTCACTTGAGTTTATCCACCACCATGCAGATCAAAATCAGCGGCAGGTAGAGGATCGAACTGATGAAGAGCAGCCGGGCGCTCTTGAGATCGAGCCGCCGCGCAAATCGAATGGCGCAGGCCAGGTAACCCACGCCCAGCAGCAGCGAGCCGGCGAGATAAACCGGCCCGGCCAGATGAAAAAGAAACGGACACAGTCCCACCAGCAGCAGCGCGAGCGTGTGACTGACGGATTGCTGCGCCGTGCGGCTGCCGTCCGGGTCCACCGCCGGCAACATCTGAAAGCCAGCCTTGGCGTATTCGTCCTTGTAAATCCAGGCGATGGCGAAGAAATGCGGCATTTGCCAGAAAGCCAGGATTGCGAACAAAGCCCACCCGCCCCCGCTCAATTCGCCGCGCGCCGCGGCCCAGCCCATCAACGGCGGCAACGCGCCGGGCACCGCGCCCACCGCCGTGTTCAGCCACGTCAGCCGCTTCAGCGGCGTGTAGATGAACAGATAACAAATCAGCGAAACCGCGCCCAGCACGCTCGTCAGTGGATTCACCAGCAGCGCGAGATAAAGAGTTCCCACGAGCGCGCAAACGCCGCCGAACAGCATCACCGTCACCGGTTGCAGCCGACCGGAAGGCAGGGGCCGACTGGCGGTGCGTCGCATCTTCGCGTCGTGTTCACGCTCGAGCAACTGATTGAGCGCCGCGGCACCGCTCGCCACAAGCGCCGTGCCCAGCAGCGTGTGGAACATCAGCAGAAAATCCATCGGCCCACGATGACCGACGTAAAAGCCCACCAGCGTCGTGAGCAACACGAGCAGCGTGAGTCGCGCTTTGACCAAATCGGCATAGACGGCCACCCAACCCTTGGCGGGCGAGACGGCGGCTAGCTCTTGCGTTACAGCTTTGTTCACGAGTTTAGAGTGATTGCCGGGCGAGGGGTACAGGAATCCCCTGTGGCCGGCGCACCTTGCACCTCCATTACCCGGGTAAATCGAGGCGAATAGATAATGCAACCAAGCGCGCCTGTCACGAGCGAAAGTGCGCCGACCAAAACATGCGCCGTCGCCACGTCCGCCGCTTTATTCGACCAAATCGTCCAGGCCCCGAGGCCGATTTGGATGAAAATCAAAGTGAGCCAGAGGAAGGCGAGCCGCCGTAGCGGAGCGCCGGTCTCCGGCCCGACGCGTTGATAATCACTTCGGTCACGCGCCGGATCGGAGATCGGCGCTCTAACCCGCCACGCCACTGAGCCAACACAAACCAAAATCGCCAGCGCCATCAGCCGATGCGCCATTTGCAGCCCTATCTGAAACGCCGTGATCGGATTGGCCGCCGTGGTTTCCAACCGCTGCGCGTTGTAATTCTGAATCGCCGCCGCATCCATCGCCGGCCAGAGCTTTCCGTGCGCCAGCGGGAAATCCGAAATCGCCAGCCCCGCATGCTTATGCCGCATCGTCGCGGCGATCACGAGTTGGAGAACGATCAGGGTGGTGCCGGCGAGGAACCACCAGCGGAGCGGAGAGTCGACCTCCAGCGCGGCGCGTTGCTCAATTTCAAGCGGCAGACCAACGCGCCGTGCCGGAACCCAGCGCTCCAGCCACCACCGGCCTGTCACCAGCGCGATGACGACAAGTAGCGCCAAGAACGCCTGCCCAAGACAGGCGTGGAGAATCCCAAAAGCCGTGCCGAGCCGCACATCCGCCACCACTTGCGCGTCCAGCACCACGCGTAATCCTCCCAACAGACCTTGCACTTGAACCAAACCAAACGCCCACCAACCGAGTTTGGGCAACGGGCGCGCGGCGGCTTCGTTCTTCACCCACACGATTCCAGCCACCAAAACCACCGAGCCGATACCGGAAAGAAAATGTCCCGCGCCCTTCAAATCCGGGCTCACCCAAAGCAGCAGCCAGCCAAGCACCACTTCCGCGATTCCGATGATCGTCAGCGCCCGGCGTGACTCCCGCCCGCCGAGCCAGCGCGTGAGCGCCACCACCAGCACGCCCACGAACGAAGCCCACAACCGATGCGTGTGCTCATGGAAGATGCCCCCGGTCAACCACGTCGAGACCGGTAGCGCGAACATGTTGTAGCCGTAACTCGTCGGCCAGTCCGGCACGGCCATGCCTACGCCGTGGCTCGTCACCAACCCGCCCATGCCCACGAGCCCCAGCGTCGCCAGCGCCGTCAGAACGGCAAAGCGATGCCGCCAGGGATTGTGGGTGGAGCGTGACATCTACTGCGCGAGTTGGAGCGCGGGGGGAACATTCAACTCCCAACAGTCGACATGCAACACCCAGCGCCGGCCCGACAGGGAGCCGTTTTGGGCGTTCGACGTTGAATGTCGAAGACTGAATGTTCTCTGCGGTTCACAAAATTTGGGTTTAACCACTTTGCTCCATTGCCTCAGAAAACGAAAACCGCTGCGGCCAAACTGGGCCGCAGCGGCTTCGTCGAAAGATTTTCGGCTACTTCACTTCCAGCGTGAACTCCGCCTTCGCGCCGTCGCCCGTGACTTCGACAGCCTGCTCCACGCCCGTCGGCGCGGCCTTGCGGTGCATCGCCACGATGGTGTATTTGCCAGCCGGAACGTCCTTGATGGTGAACGTGCCGTCCTTGCCCGTCACCGCGTAGTACGGGTGATCCACAATCGTGATGTAGGAGAACATCCACGGATGCACGTCGCACTTGAACTTCAGGAAGTTCTCGGCCGTGGGAAACTCAAAAGTGAGATCCGCTCCACCGGGAAACTGCGCCCGGTTCTCTTCCTTGTTGCCCGTGGCAGCCGGCGACGGATGCACGTTGTGCATGGCCGGGTCCGAGTTCTTGACCGAAATCTTCTGGCCGGTCTGTGCGGCCGAGACATAGGGGATGTATTCGCAGCCTTTTTGATCCACCTGCAACGGCGCCGCCGCCGCGCCCGTGGACTTGCCGGTGATGCCCTTGAGCATCACGACGGTGTCGGCGAGTTCGCCGCCCGCGCCCACGACGAAAAACCGCGTCTTGACGGCTTCCGTGTGCAGCTTGCCACAATTCGCGTCCTCTTTGACCTGAGTGATTTCCTTTTCCGGCGGCGGCGTGCCCTTGAGGGTGACCTTGCCGGTGATGTTGCCCGCGGTCGCGAGTTGCAGCGCGGCGGTAAAGCCGGCGACCACGGCGAGTGAACGATTCAGTTTCATGTTTTTTGTTTTGTTATCCGAAAAATGAGGCGCGACCTTAGCAGCCTAGTTTTTCCGAGGCAAGGCTTGCTTAAAGTTATTTCAGCGCTCTCATCTGCGGTTTGACGCGCGCCGGGCCGGCTTGTTCAAACCGATTTTTCCTCCAATTCGGCCATGACCCGCGCCATCGCCAAGGCCGTCTGCGCCGCTTCGTGACCGCGGTTATGCTTCGGGTCCAGGCAGCGAACTTTCGCCTGCGGTTCGTTTTCCAACAGCAAGACCTCGTGAATCACCGGCACGCCGTGCGCCACCTGGATGTCCATCAGCGCCCGGCTCACGGCCTCGCCGATGTGCGCCGCGTGCGTGGTTTCGCCGCGCAAAATGACGCCGAGGCAGAGGATGGCGGAGAGGCGGGTTGCGGGTTGCGGGTTGCGTGAACTAGCGGCAAGCCTGGCCGCGACGATAGGAATTTCATACGCGCCCGGTACGCGC
Source organism: uncultured Verrucomicrobiota bacterium (assembly GCA_903828255.1). Lineage (GTDB taxonomy): Bacteria > Verrucomicrobiota > Verrucomicrobiia > Limisphaerales > JADLHS01 > CAIKLQ01. The sequence goes on along the minus strand of CAIKLQ010000225.1, from coordinate 1,327 downwards.
ACCACGCGCACCTGAGCGCCAGCGCGACGTAATTCCGCCGTGGCCGCGCGCAGCATGGAGTCCACGAAGCGGGCGTTGTAGCGCGACGCCACAATGACGAAGCGGCCCTCGTTGTTCTTGGCCTTCCGAATAGAATTCTTGCGTAACATCTTACGATCCCAGCCTACGCAAACTCGCGCAAACTTTCCAAACGAATCCGCGAATCTTCATCCCTGCCCGTCACCGCCCGCAAGGATGCTCCCGAATATCACGCCATGCGGAATATGCGCTGCCCGCAAGAAAACCAGGTCACACGCCTCGGCCCCGCGCCCGACGAAATCCCGATTCCGCTCAAGCCGGACCAACGCGCGAAGTCCGAGCCGTTCGGCGAGAAGAACTGCCACCGGTTACCCGGCAAAAAACGGAGCCCGCTGGCTCCCGCAGTAACCTTGCAAAACGGAACTAAAAAAACAATTTGAGCCGCCGCCCACCAGCGCGTATTCTGCCATCCCAGTGCGCGAGTAGCTCAATTGGATAGAGTGTCGGCCTCCGAAGCCGAAGGTTGTGGGTTCGACCCCCGCCTCGCGCACCATCTCTCATCGTTGATTATAAAGACTTTCCACATAAAGTCTCATTCACCGTCGCCCGCTCTTGACAGGTTCTTGACACGAGTCGCACTGATTTCCATCGCAATTCGGTTCTTCGCTGTATGAACGAGAAGCGAAGATGGCCGGTAAAATGTGGCTGCGTGACCGTGTGTATCAGGCTTCAGCGCCCGACAAAAGATGATCCGAATTACCGGTGCTACACGCTGGACTTCACCGATGACGGTCGTCGGATGCGCCCATCGTTCGTCACCCTCAAGGAGGCCAAGAAGCAGGCCAAGAAAGTTGCCAAGCGGTTGTCACGAGGCGATACCGGCACCGTGGTGCTGAATGGCAACCCACGCTTGAAGTATTCACGGGCACTCGAATCTCTGGCACCGTTGGGGGTGTCACTTGACGTGGCCGCCGCCGACTTCGCCAGGGCCGCGCAGATTCTCAACGGCAAAGGTAATTTGCTTGATGCCGCCGGTTGCGCCGTCGGCTTGCGCGGCCTTGGCGGGGACGGCGCCATAGTTTGTCGCAAGCAGCACCATGTCCGTGCCGAAATCCGCGGGCGGCTTGCCGTTCCACGCGGGTTTGTAATCGGAGCTTTGGGCGACGGTGATGCACGCGCCGACCATGTTGAGTTGGACTTGGAGGCGGTTGTTCATGGGCGGAGGCTATGCAATGCGCGGCAGGCTGCAAAGGGGTGAAAATGAGGGGTTTTGTGCTGAAAACAATTGGGAATCGGCTGCTGGCAGCCG
>CAIKLQ010000224.1 GCA_903828255.1 uncultured Verrucomicrobiota bacterium | reverse complement strand
TCAGACGGAGATGCAGGCGACGTTCCGGCGCATGCAAGACAGCTATGGATTCACCTTTGTTGACGGCAACCGTTCCGCCGAGACGATCCACGCGGAATTGCAGAAAAAAATCAGCGCCGTGCTGGCGGGAAAATAGTTTCCCCCTCGTGACCCGATCAGCACCGGCAAGTGACCCTAAAGAAAGCAATTGAAACCACGATGGACACCGATGAACACCGATGAACACCGATCAGCGAAGCCGCAGCCACTCCCCCTCCTCCATCGGATGGCGGCGAGGGCCGGGGAGCGAAGGCGGGTTTGCCTGCCTCCAAATCCTTGGCGTCCAGGAGTGAACTTAGCTGTGTCCCTCTGTGTCGCTCTGTGGTTTACCCTCTCTTGATTCACCCAACGCCCTATGCCTGAAGCCAACCCCAAAAACGGATTCGTGATCGGCGTGGACCTCGGCGGCACGAAGATTTTCGCCGGCGTATTCAACCCGGCGCTCGAATGTGTCGCCACCACCAAAGTCAGCACCAAGGCGCAACGCGGCCCGGACGCGGTCATTGAGCGCATCGTTCGCAGCGTGCAGGACGTGGCCGACGAAGCGGATCTGGACTTAAAGCAAATCGGCGCCGTGGGAATCGGAGCGCCCGGCGCGGTGGATGGCGACTCCGGCACAGTGATCTTTGCGCCCAACCTCCCCGACTGGAAGGACGTGCCGCTCAAGAAGGAACTGGAGAAGCGCCTCGGCATCACTGTAGTCGTGGAAAACGACGCGAACGTCTCCGTGGTGGGCGTGCATGAGGCCGAACTGAAAGGCAAACCCCGCAGCGTCGTCGGCATCTTTGTTGGCACCGGCATCGGCGGCGGACTGATTCTCAATGGCGCGCTTTACAGCGGCTTCAACCATACGGCGGGCGAGATTGGCCACATGCTCATTGACGTGAACGGGCCGAAATGCGGTTGTGGCAACAAAGGCTGCTTCGAGGCGCTCGCCAGCCGCAGCGCGATCTTTCAACGGATCAAAGCCGGCATCAAGGAGGGCGAGAAAACGCTCTTGACGGAAATGCTGGGCGACGATTTGGATGACATGCGCAGCAACGATCTGCGAAAGGCCATTCGGCGCGGCGACAAATTCGTCGAGCACGTCATCGAACAGGCGGCGGAATACATCGGCATTGGGGTGTCGAATCTGGTGAACATTCTTGGCCCGGAAGTCGTGGTGCTGGGCGGCGGCGTGATGGAAGCGCTGGCCGACGAAATGATGAGCGTCATCATCAAGACGGCCAAAGACCACGCCATGCCGGGCACACTCAAGGGCGTCGAGATCATCGCGTCCAAGCTCGGCGACAATGCTGGGATCACCGGCTCCGCCGTGCTGGCCCGCCGCGCGGCGAAGTAGGTTTGGCGAGTGCGGCGAGCTTGCGGCCACTGTCCCCCGCTGCCGGACGCAAACGCGGGGCGCGCTTCGGCACGGCGTGGGACCCCGGCCAACTCCCGCACTACGATTTGCGGAACGCTCATACCTGGGGTTAAGGAGGCTCTGACTCTTGAGCGTACAGGTCCACAAAAACCAGGAGAATCGAGCCTTCTTACGTCGGCTGCCACCACCGAGTTTGGAGTTTTCAAACAGGCTTTTACTTCGGAAATACCTACTCGATAAAGGAAAGATGCCAGCGGGCTTTCCGGTGGAGCGACCTGTCCCATCTCAGGTTCGGTCCGGTTAGGGACATTGGGTGTCAATCGCCTCCCAACCACCCCTCATCGTTTGGACCCATCTGGTTTATGCGCTGCTTGCGGCGGGCCGCGTGGCGGGCCTGCAGTAAGAAAGTGACGGCTTTGGTTGCCAATTCCATCGGAAAAATCGGCTTGCTGATAAGGTCCGCGCCGCCGCTCAACACGCTCAAGACACGGTTCTGGCAATTGTCATACTGGGTGAAAAAAATGACCGGGGTCGCCCGATAATCCGGCAGCGCGCGAGCGCGCTTGTAGAACTCGAAGCCATCAATACCGGGCATTTCGATGTCGAGCAGAATGAGGTCATAGCGCTTGCGCACTAGCTGGTCCAGGGCGGCGAGGGGATCAGTCAGGCTCTCCGCCTCGAATTGGGCGTGGTGCAAGGCGGCCACGGCCTGCCGATTGCACGCGGCATCGTCATCCACCACCAGGCCCTTGGCCGGCGTGGCTGTCGCGGCCCGATCGGGCTCGGGGTCGTTGGCGTGTGTGAAAAGCTCCCCCAAGAAGTCAATCGCCAAGGCGATCGTCCGCGCCACTGACGGGCTGAAATACTTGGGAATGACGATCACCTCGCGGAGCAACGCCTCGAGCACGGCCGCCATCTGGGCGATCTCGCGACACTGCGCTTGCCCGGCAGCGACGGTCAGAAAATGAATCCCGCGGCAGAGGCCGTCCAGTCGAACCCCGCGTTCTGCCTCGGAGTGAGCGGTGCTCACGGCCCGAAACAGTCTGCGAAGCGAGGCGTTGGCCGCCGCGGCACCGCCCAGGAAACTCAGCCGAAAACGGTTCTTGGCTGCTTCGTCCTCCCGACCGGGATCCTTTTGCGGCAGGTTCAGAATCCCGAGACTCCCCTGCCCTCCCTGGGGGGCGGAACCAGCGTCGTCGCCGCGAGACGAAGCCGCCGAGGCCGCCGGTGGTTGCGCGGGGGCAGGAGCCGGAGCCGCCGGAGCGCGAACCGTGGTCGCCAGCAACTGATCCTTTGGCTCATTGGTTTCCAGACCCGCGAGAATCTCTCGGATAGTGCAGACCAAACTGGCCGGCGTGCAACTGGATTTCAACAGTGCCTTCTGGACCTGGTGGGTGGCGGCGGCAGCGGCCGCCAAGTCCGTCATGTAAGCATTGGATAAAACGATCAACGGCAGGTCAACCAGGGACGGCTTCGAGCGGATGAACTTCAAAACCTCCACGCCGGAGAGCTTCGGCATCATGAGATCGAGCACCACCAAATCCGGTTTGCCCGCTTGGAGGTATTTCACCGCAGCCAAGCC
>CAIKLQ010000223.1 GCA_903828255.1 uncultured Verrucomicrobiota bacterium | reverse complement strand
TTCGGTCCGCCGCCCTCCCAGGATTCCACCCGCGCTACCCATTCCCGGTCCCGGCATTTCCGCAGTTCCGGGCCCGCTTGCACCCACAGCGAACCGTCCCGGCACGCGGCCATTTGCTGCACGTGCAAATCCGGCTCGCCATTGGTGGGCGTCATGTTCGCGAACTTCGCGCCGTCCCACCGCGCCAGTTCCTTTTCCGTGCCGACCCACATCTGGCCGGCGGCGTCGGTGAGCAGCGAGTTGATTTGCGGACTGCGCAGTCCCGGCGGATTCAACACCGGCGCGAACTGGTTGCTGCGAACCTGGCCAAGCTGTAGTCCAACCGTTCGATACCAAATCACGCCTTGCCGATCCATGCACGGGGCCAAACTCCAGGCGGCATCCGGCGTGCGAATCGTCTCCCAGCGGTTGGTGCCGTTGACCCGCGTCCCGCGAAACAGCCAGCCGGCAACGGAGGAGAGCACCACGGAATCACCCCTGGAGGACACCACGCTGTCGTGCCAGGCCGGGGGCGTTTCCGTGCTCTGTCGCTCGAAGCGAAACCGCCCGTCGCGATATGAGATCAGCGCGCCTTCCACCGTACCGATCCACAGTGTGCCTTGCGTATCCACCAGCAGTTTTTGGATTTCAATGGACCGCAACTCCGGCGTGTTGCCGGGATGGAAATTCACGAACCGCTGGCCATCAAATCGCGCCAACCCGCCCAACAGCGTGCCCACCCAGAGATAACCATCCGGTGTCTGCGCGATACTCGTCACCGTGCTGTGCGGCAACCCCTCATCGGTGTTCCACACCTGCACCAGAAAATCCTCGGTCGCCGCCTGGACCGCTAGCCTGCCAAAAGCGAAGACCAGCAGTGCCAGAGCCGCACAACGATTAAGAAATGACCGGAGGTTCTGCAAACCGCCAAAACCCTATCAGTCGAACCCCAAAGCCACAAGCTGCCAAGATTACCAACCATTAGACTCGCGTTACGCTGGTCGCCACGCTTGCCATCAGGATCGTGACATTGAGCTGCTCCACGTCACTCCGCGCTCAATTGAGCCCGGCCCCGTTGAAGCAAGCACGTCGAGAAGAAACCGGCGCGTATCTGGCGACGCGGCCCAACCGACGACAGCGCCGGAATGTCGGGGGCCAGCGGACGCCATGCAACAGGACGCTGCGCGCCGAGTTCGGGCGCTTCGTGGCGACTGATCAAATACGGCGAAGTCATTCCGGGCGCAGACCACCAGACGCCACCGGGCATGTCGCTCACAGAATTGCTCGTTTACCTGTGGTTGCGAAACGAGTACGCTTCCGGCGGCTGAAAGGGACTCTACAATGGGCAAACGAGAAACCATGACTTCGCGCGAGCGCCTGCTCAAGACGCTGCGCCACGAAACGCCGGACCGCGTGCCGATTGATCTCGGCGGCAACCAAACCGGCATCCACAAGAACGCGTATCACAACTTGATCGCGCACCTCGGCATTCGCGAGGAGGTGCGCATCCTCGACGCCGTGCAACAACTGGCCGTGCCGGGTGAGGCGGTGCTGGAGCGGTTGCGCGTGGACACCCGCTACGTTCGCGCCGGTGCGCCCGCGAGTTGGAAGGGCGGCATCGTCCAGATGCAGCGCGACGGCAAGCTGTGGCACGATCTCACTGACGAATTCGGCATCCGCTGGTCCATGCCCGATGACACGCCGTATTACATGGACATCTCGCTGCATCCGCTGGCTAACGCCACGCTCGCCGACGTGAAGGATTTTCCCTGGCCCAAGGGCGATGATCCGTCGCGCTTCGCCGGTTTGCGGGAACGCGCTTTGCAGTTGAAACAGGAAACCCCCTACGCCGTGGTCACTGGCATCTCAGGTGTGGTCTATGAAATCTGCTGGTACATGCGCGGCCTGGAGCAATGGTTTTGCGATTTGCTGACGCAGCCAGAGTTTTGCGAAGCGATGCTGGAGCAAACCTTGAAGTTCTGGCTCGACTGGTTCCGCCTCTTTCTCGACGAAGTCGGCGACTTGGTGGACGTGATCATGATCGGGGACGACATCGCCGGGCAGAACGGGCCACTGTTCAATCCGCAGCTTTATCATCGCCTCGTCAAGCCGCGGCACAAGCGCCTCGTCCAATATCTCCGCTCCCGCACCAACGCCCGCATCTGGTATCACACCTGTGGCGCGTGCAGCGATTTCATCCCGGACCTGCTCGACAACGGCATCCACATTTTGAACCCGGTGCAAACCAGCGCCCGCAACATGAACCCCGCCGATTTGAAGCGCCGTTTTGGCGGCGAACTGGCGTTTTGGGGCGGTGGTTGCGATGCGCAACGCGTGTTGTCGCGCGGCACACCGGCGGAAGTTGCCGCGAGCGTCCGCGAGAATGTCGAGGCCTTGAAGCCGGGCGGTGGTTATGTTTTCAACAACGTGCATAACATCCAGGGCGAAGTCCCGCCGGAGAATATTTTGGCTTTATTCGACACGGCTTACGAAAGTGGATTTTACGATTAGCGAACGATGCCGGAGGACAGGCGTCGCGCCGGTCTCTAATTTGAGATCGGCCGCGGGTGCGGGCTGTTCAATATCAAGAACTGGACGCACCCTTCCCCAGGAACCGGCCAAGATATTCCTCCCCAATGCCGGCAGAACAAGCCTAACGTCGGCACCGATGAAACCGGCTCAGCCAAACTCCGCTGAGCTAGGCCAAACCCACGTTTGGCCGAATATCTGTTAGCAGTATCTAAAACCACGCGTCAGCGGCGAATACATGAAACCCACGGGCCAAGCTGCGAGGAGGTTGCTCCGAAGGTATTTGATTCGGTGCCACCGCAGTATCGCGCAGGATTTTTCGGAAGTTGCGGGGCTGGATCCGGTCAACGCAGCGGATTATCTTTTGCATCTGCAGGACACGGGCCGAGTTCAGATAGAGTTGTACAACCGAACGCCGACCTTGATTGGATGCCGGATCACCGAGCTTGCTTCGAGATAGAGACTATGCGAACAAAATCACTGGAGCGAACGTGGGTGGGTCACCTCGGTTGGCAAGGCGGACGCGCGGCGCCGCCCGCGTCGCTCAGTTCTAGCGTTAG
>CAIKLQ010000222.1 GCA_903828255.1 uncultured Verrucomicrobiota bacterium | reverse complement strand
CCTTCATGCAAGCGGTTGGAATGGTGAACGACCACACGGTAGATTGTTTCCGCCACGCGCCGTGCGGCACGCGGAGCTCCAGCTCGGCGCGTTAAGAAATCCCCAAGCCGGGTCAGGGGCAGGGAATCCGCTCAAACTTTGGCAGGGGAATCAGGCCAAGGCTTGGTGCTGGATCAAAGTCTGATTCCTCGGCCAAACATTCCCCGGTCCTTCTGCTCAGCGTTTGGATTGCTCCTGAATGAGAAAGCTCGCGATCGGAGTCGAAACCGCCGCGTTCCGCCAGCAAAACCAGTGCTCGGGCCAGAGCCCAATCCGCTTCCATTTCGGAGTTCGTGACTATTCTGCCATCCCTCCGCTTTTGCCGCGCTCCCGATGCGTTTTTGAGCCGTGTCCGGAGGGTTCACGTTTCCGTAATGACCGTATCCGGGTGTTCGTAGGCGGGCGCGCAACAGCAGAGCAGGCGGAGCGTTTCCGGACCGGTGTTCCAAAGCTTGTGACGCTGGCCGGGCGGGATGGCAATGGCATCGCCGGGTTTCACGTCGCGGGTTTCGCCCTCGATCCACATCCGGCCTGCACCGTGGGTGATGTAATAAATCTCCTCGGCCTGCGGATGGTAATGCTCCTGCGTACTCGCGCCGACCGGCAACCGCGCCTCGGCGAGGCTTTGGTTGCGAATCCCGGAATTACGATGCGCGAGCAGTTCGCGGATTTCCGAGCCGTCCTTGGTGATGAATGGGGGCACGTTTTCCAAATTGTAAATGTCCATGGTGAGGGTTGGTTATTCGGGTTGGGCGATGGCGGCGGAAGTCCGTGCGGAACGCAGACTCGTCTGACCGAGCCCCACGCCGGCAGCGATCAAAATCATCGCGCCCCAAAACGTGGAAGTCACTGCCTCGCCGAGCCAGAAGTGCGACCAAGTCATGGTGCTCAAGGGAATCAAATTGTTAAACAGCAGCACCTGGCTGGTGGGCCAGTGTTGCAGGGCGTTGTTCCAGATCGCGAAGGCCACCACGCCGCCCGCAAGGATGCAGTAGAGTTGAATTGCGCCCAGGTGCCAGTCGAACGGCAAGCCCTCTTGCACGACTTCGAGCAACCCCACTGGCAGCAGCCACACGCCAGCCCGCCACATCGTTTGCGCGGAAACTTCCGCGCCGCTCAGCGTGGTGGCAAGCGCGCGGCATTGGCGACCGTAGTTGGTCCACAGCACACTGGCCATCAACCCGAGCACTTCGCCGGTCAATTGGAGGGTGGACGTTTTCAGCGCCGGCCAGACCAGCACCAGCACGCCGCTGAGCGCCAGAGCCGCCGCGCCGCCCCGGCGGAACGTCAGCCGAGATCGGTCCGCCGCCCCTTCCCACAACAACGCCCACACCGGCGCCGCGCCCAGATAAAGCGCCACAGGCGACGGCGACGTGTAGCGCACCGCCCCGTTGAACGCGACAATGTAGCCCGCGAGACTCAAACCGCCCTGCACCCACAGACGCCGCTTCGAGCCGGCGGGGAGCGGGTGATGCGTTCCGAGGAGCTTCGTCCAGCGCAGGATGGCCAGCAGCACGAACCCGGCGCAGAGAAATCGCGTGCCGCCCGTGAACGTCGGCGGCCAGGAGGACACGAGCAGCTTCGTACCGACGTTGTTGCCGCCCCACAGGAGGATGGCGAACAATAGACCCGCAGCCACGGCAAAATTGGATTGCGCTCGGAGCACGCCCAGAGTTAGCCAGTGAAAACCCCAAACTCCAAGAACCAAGCACCAGAGAAGCTAGTCAATTGTTAGCGCGGTTGCGCCTACCAGGGGTGTTACAGCACGGGTGTTTCTAACGTTCCAAAATGAGCCTAAGCATTTGGGCCTTCCGTCACGTCAAACCCAAACATCATCAATGCTGTTGTAAATCCCTTCATAAAGGGCTCATGACTCTCTCCGTCTATCCAGAAATCACTCGCTTTAAAACCACCACCCGAAACGTTGCCTTTAGGAAGACTGTCTCTGGCACCATTGATATAGATTTCAAAACTTGTCTCCCTTCCATACCGCATGTGGACATAGTGCAACACGCTGTACAGATTTTCTATATCTTCGGACTTTACGCCAGAGATCCTAATCGCTTCGATTTCCTTTGAAAGCAACCTGCGAGGTTGGCGAAGTTCTTCAGTGACAGTCATAGTGTAGTGTTGGCAATGTGCGGGGCTCGAGCCATTTTAATTCTGTTCAGTTGGGAACTCCGCAGGTGCGCCGCCAAACGATTCCCTCAAAAAATATTCGTCCAGCTCACCCTTGGTGGCCTGAAACTGGTCGAACAACTCTTTCGAACTCCCAATCTTGCGGAAAATTCGCCTGGCGATTTCGTCAACGTCCACCGAGATGGCCTGGATCATTTTCGCCTCCATTTTGACTTCATCCCCGTGGACTACTTTGGAGCGGATACCGTATGCTTTTTTGATCCGCGCATACAGCTCGCACCGCTTTTGCGGTTCCTGTTCCAGGAAAACTGCGATGCGATGGGCGATCTTGTGCGTGATCTCCGCGGCATCCGTCGAAAAAAGGGTCTCAAACAAACTGCAATACATGGCAATCTTCATCCCCAAGTCCCGAAACCCGCGGGCGGACTCCAGAAAGTATAATGCCCGGCGGTATCGCGGCACATTGGCGTGCGCTGTCAGTATGGGTTCTTGTCCCGGGGGCAGTGGGATGGAGGTTTTTATCTCCTGCGGCTTGCTCAGGTTCATCACCCCCAATAGCCCCGGGAAAATTGTCCGCGCCGCCTTTAACTCACTCCGGCTAAAGGAAATCTTTTCTTGGGACCCATCTGCCTTTCTGACTGCCATCGCTAGAAAATTACTATGCGCTCGTTACCTGTCATCCGGGGGCCAGACCTCCAGAAACCCGAGTTCAAAATTCACCGCATTATCCTTCACCATCCACAGCGCGGTCGTAAAAACAGCGGTCACTTCCAGTAACATCCTCAGCTCGCCCGAAGCGGGCGCGGTGCTCGCGCCGCCCTCCCGGACACCCTCGTGATAAACCAAGACATCCGCATCCAGCAACGCCAAGCTTTCCAGCCCGCCCACCGCATCCACCAAATCACGCTTAAGCCATTGGCGCGCCAGTTCCTTGTTATTGGTGATTCGGAAGTCGTCCACGATCTGATCCCCCTTGGATAGGGGCTCTTGCACGTCCAAAAAGGAGAGCGCAACCAGATACCGGTACTTGGTGATGAGCGGCTTCATTTTGGAAAGGGGGCAGCACTTTTGACACTCTGTTCATGTCGCAAAGAGGCGATCCAACTCGACCGTGAAGCCCAAGACCGCCGCGCTGGTCAGCGTTCCGCCCGGCCCGTGGACGGCGTGCTCGGCAAACTGCCCGTCCTGCGGTTGGCGGTGGACTTCGATCTGTTTCTCCGGTCCCAGCACCAGCCAACATTCCTGCACGCTGGCGCTGGCGTAGGCGCGGAGTTTGGAGCGGTCGTAATCGTGGCTGGTCACGCAAACTTCAATGACCAGTTCGGCGGTGCGGGGATGTTCGGTCGGGTAGTCATTGATGGAGCCGAGGATGACCGAGAGGTCCGGCACCGGCTCTGAATCTTCGCAGATGATCGGCTTTTCAGGTTGCACGTGCAGGCCCGGCGGCAGCGCCGGCAGGATCCATTGCAGCAGCCGCATGAAGAGAAGGCGGTGGAGAGGAGACTCAGGCACTTGGTGAAAGATTTGACCGTAGAGCAGTTCAGTTTTCTCAGGGACGAGGCCCAACTCGCCCAGCGCGTGGTAGGCTTTGACGCCGAGCGGCCAGATTTGCGGGCTGCGGACGACTGGTTGGGGTGCTCCAATGACCGTCATGGGGCAACAGTAATCCTGCCTGGCTTCGCCGCGCAAGCGCATTTGCCGGTTGTGAACGCGCTCGACCGCGGTTCGTTGCTCGGGACGATCACCGGGAGCAAGCAGGCGGTGAGTGAGGGTAGCCGCCGACTTCAGTCGGCGCTATTTTCTACGGTTTAGGCGGAAGTTTGCGCGGACTCACGTTCGCGGTTACCAAGCTTGAGACCGGCGCTTACTCCGCGTTCGGATACGAGCCGAGGACTTTCACGTAGCTGCACTCTTGCTCGAGATGTGCGATGGCGGTGGCGACCTTGCGCTCCTGCACATGGCCGTCGCAATCAATGAAGAAGTAGTATTCCCACGCCTTCCGCTTGCTGGGGCGCGACTCGATTTTCGTGAGGTTGATGCGGAATCGCCGGAACGCGGCCAACGCGTGGTGCAGCGCCCCGACCTTGTCCGTGATGCTGATCATCAGGCTCGTGCGGTCTTGGCCGGTGGGCGGACTGCACTGGCGACCCAGCACGAGGAAACGGGTGGCGTTGGCGGCGTTGTCCTGGATGTCCTGTTCGAGCACGCGCAACCGGTAGCGCTCGGCGGCGAGCAACCCCGCCAGCGCCGCCGTGCCCTTTTCCTTGGCAGCGAGTTCGGCGGAACGCGCGTTGGACGAAGTCTCCACGATCTCGACGCGCGGCAGGTGGTTTTGAATCCACGCCCGACACTGGGCCAGCGACTGCGGATGCGCGAAAAGTTTTTTGATTTTCGCCCGGGGCGAATTGCTCATCAGGCATTGCTGCACGGGCAAAATGATTTGCGAGACCACCTTGAGATCGCTGTCCACGAACATGTCAAGCGTGTGCGTGACGACACCCTCGGTGGAATTCTCGACCGGCACGACGCCGTAGTCCGCGCGGTTCTTGCTGACCTCGGTGAAGACGTCCGCGATGGTTTTCTGCGGCGCGTAACGCAGGCTGGAACCGAAGCGGCGGATCGCGGCCTGATGGGTGAAGGTCGCCTCCGGCCCGAGATACGCGATGGTCAGCGTCTTCTCCAACGCCAGCGCACTGGACATGATCTCGCGATAGACGGCGCGGATCTGGTCGTTGGTCATCGGCCCGTGATTGAGGCGGACGATGCGGTTCAGCACGGCGCGCTCGCGTCCGGGCGCGTAAATTTCCTCGCCGGCCTTGCGCTTGATTTCGCCAATGGTCAGCACGTGGCGCGTGCGCTCGTTGAGCAGCCGGACAATGTGCATGTCCAGCTTGTCAATGGCCTTGCGATGTTCGGGAATATGCAAGCGAATGAAGAATGAAGAATGCGGAATGAAGAAGCAAACCGGATTGCGCGTCAGTTACCGGGCGGAGGGGTTTCCGCTGGCGCGCTGGCGGCTGGGGTTTCGTCATCCTTCACGCCCTCGGCTTCATTCAAGGTCAATTGGTCCGGCGGCACCGTGGCCAGACCTGGTTCGGCGGTGACCAGCGCCGGGGGTTTCTCCACGACAATCCGGCGCAACTCATCCGCGGCGGGCAAACCACCCAACGAGCCCAGTCCGAAATACTCGAGGAACGTCGCCGTCGTGCCGTAGGTGTTGGGCCGACCCACGACTTCCGCCCGGCCCATGGACTCCACGAGGCCGCGCTCAATCAACGTCTGCATCGTGCCATCCACGCTCACGCCGCGAATCTGTTCGACCTCGGCGCGCGTGATGGGTTGGCGATACGCGATGATGGCGACCGTTTCGAGCGCGGGCTGCGAGAGCCGCGGCGGACGCGCCTTCACCCCGACGAGCGCCTTGAGCCACGGCGCGTAATCGGGCTGGGTCACGAATTGCCACGCGCCGGCCACGCACGCGAGCCGATAGCTGCGCGCGGCGGCTTCATGGTCCTGCGCGAGCTGTTCGAGCGCCCCAGTCAGTTCCGCCTCCTTCACTTTTTTGAGCGACTTTACGGTGGCGTCGGCATCTTCCTGTCCGGCGGCGGTGGCGAGCACGTCGCGCAGTTCCGCTAGGCTGAGCGGCTTTTGGGCGGAGAACAGGAGCGATTCGAGGATGAACTTGAGTTCCATTGGGGATTTACGATTTGCGATTCACGATGGCGGCGCGCTTCCGCCAGGTGGTGGCGTTTCGGGGGCGCCGGCCACAGGTTCCACGACTGGCACAGGGGCGGCGCCGTTGAAAGTCGCGGCGCGGGTGATTTCAATTTCCGAAAACTCGGAGCCTTGCGCACAGACGAGTTGTTTCAACCGGATCAATTCCAGCAGCGCGAGGAAAGTGCAGACAACTTCTGACCGGCTCATTGCGTCCTCAAACAACTCCGAGAAACGCACGGTGTCGCGTGACGCGAGCGTGCGCACGATGTATTCGATCTTCTCGCTGACCGTCCATTTGTCTTCGAAAATTTCCCGCGTGGTATCGCGCTTTTGAAACCGTTGCAGCACGACATTGACGGCGTTGAGCAGGTCGAAAATCGAAAGGCCCAGCTTGGTTGCGGGCGCTTCCTCCGGGAACTCGAGTTTGCCTGGCACGCGCGGGAAGACGCCCTCCTGCCGCACTTCGAGCGTCTGGAGTTGCGCGGCGGCGTCCTTGAATTTCTTGTATTCGACGAGTTGGCGGATGAGTTCCCAACGCGGGTCTTCGCCTTCCTCCTCGCCCTCAGTTTCGACGCGCTGATCCACGGGGAGCAACTCGCGGCTCTTGATGAACATGAGCGTCGAAGCCATCACGAGGAATTCGCCGGCGACTTCGAGGTCGAACTCGCGCATCATCTCGATGTAAGCGATGAACTGGGTCGCCAGCTTGGTCAGGTTGACTTCATAAATATCCACCTCCTCCTTCTTGATGAGATAGAGGAGCAAATCCATCGGGCCTTCAAAGACCTCGAACTTGACTGTGTATTCGGACATCGCGACCGGCGCAAACTGCAGTTAGCCGGATGGAGGAATTGTAAGGTGCGAAAGCGGGTTGGCAATGACGGAAGGGAGGGGGAAGACCAAAATACCCAAGGACCCAAATACCCAAACCGCACGGCCGGTTGATTTTGGGTATTTGGTTGCTTCCTCTCCCTCACGCCGCCGCGCGCCGCAACCGGTCAGCAATCGCCCGCCACTGCGCCGTCTCCGGCAACGCTTCCACCACGATTAACTCCGCCCCCGCTGCGTCGCAACGATGAAGCTCCGCGTAAATCGCCCGGGCGAAAGCCTCGGCGTCGTGTGGAATCACGCTCACGCTGGCGAAACCCTCGCCCGAGGGAATGTGCGTGTGCGCGACGATGTGGGTGCGGGATGCGGGATGCGCGATGCGGGATCTGAGATCGGCAGTATCCCGCCAATCGAGCACGACCAACTTCGCTTTTGGGGCGTAGTGCTTCGCGAGCAGGCCTGGACTCCGCAACGTTTCGCCACCCGCCAGAGGCTTCCGCCGGTGGCTGACCAGGTCGCCTGTCACGGCGATCAACGATTCCTCGTGAATCATGCCGGGGCGCAACACGCCCGGCGGCTCGGTGGTGAGATCAAGCACCGTGGACTCGATGCCCACTTGCGACTGGCCGCCGTCCACGATGAGCCGGATTTTCGCGCCCAGTTGTTTGCGCACATGCTCGGCGTTGGTCGGGGAAATCTGGTTCGACAAATTCGCGCTCGGCGCCGCGAGCGGAAAACCACATTCGCGGATCACCGCTTGAATGAACGGATGGCTCGGCCAGCGCACGCCCACGGTCGGGCCACCGGCGGTGACCACATCGGGAATCTCTTTCGCGCACGGGAGGACCACCGTGAGCGGACCGGGCCAAAATGACTGTGCGAGTTTCTCCGCCACCTCCGGCCACGTCGTCACGCACCGCGTCGCCATCTCGACGCTGGCGATGTGGACGATGATGGGATTGTGCGCGGGCCGGCCTTTCGCCTGGAAAATTTTCGCCACGGCGCGGGGATCGAGGGCGTTCGCGGCTAGGCCATAGACCGTTTCCGTCGGCAGCGCGACGAGTTCGCCCGCGCGCAGCAATTCCGCCGCGCGCCGCACCGCGCTTTGAAATAACTGCGGCGTGTGGGTGGGAAGGATTTCGGCAGTCATGCCACCAGCCGAAAATGGGAATTGGAAAACCTCCAACCTCCAACCTCCAACCTCGAATATCCAAGGACCAGTTTGCCGGAGGCCTTGGATGTTGGGCGCTCGCGGTTGGAGGTTGGAAGTTCGTGGTTCATTTCACTCGTAGCGCAGCGCATCAATCGGATCGAGTTGCGAGGCTTTCCGCGCCGGATAAAAACCGAAGAACACGCCGACCACCGCGCTGAACACAAAGGCGATGACCACCGAATCCATCGAAACCAGCGTTGGCCAGTTCTTGACGCTGCTGAGGAACTTGGCCGCGCCGATGCCCAAGCCGATACCCAGGATTCCCCCGATGGAACTCAGCGTCACGGCCTCGATGAGAAACTGCGAGAGGATGTCGCGTCCGCGCGCGCCGACGGCCATGCGGATGCCGATCTCGCGTGTCCGCTCGGTCACGCTCACAAGCATGATATTCATGATGCCAATGCCGCCGACGATCAGCGAGATGATCGCCACGCCGGCGAGCAGCGCGGTCATGGTTTCGGTGGTGGCATTCGCGGTTTCGGAAATCTCCTGCTGGTTGCGGATGATGAAGTCGTCGTCGCGGCCGGGTTGGATGCGGTGACGCTGACGCAGCAGTTCCGTGACGCCATTCTGGACGGCGAAGATTTGGTCGGAACTGGCCGCTTGCACGTTGATGGCGCGCAGCGTGGTGACGCCGGCCAATCGTCTCATGCAGGTGGTGTAGGGCACGATGACCGTATCGTCCTGATCCGAACCCATCATGGAAACGCCTTTGGGCCGGAGCACGCCGAGCACGCGAATGGGCACGTTCTTGATGCGGATGGACTGGCCCACCGGGTCTTCGCCGGGGAAGAGCTTTTCCGCCGTCGTTTTGCCCAGCACGCAAACCTTCGCCGCAGCGCGCACATCGGCTTCGGTGAACATGCCGCCTTCGGCAAAATCCCATTGGCGGATGGTGAAATAATCCACGCCTTCGCCCATGATCTGCGTGCTCCAATTGTTGTTGCCCGCCATGATTTGCCCGCCACTGCGGGCCTCCGGGCTGACAGCGGCGACGCCGGAAACCTCATTCTGAATGGCCAGCGCGTCCTCGACGGTCAACGTGCCCGCGCCGCCGAAGCCGCTGAAGACACCGCTGCGATTGATGCTGCCGGAGAAAATCAAAATGACGTTCTGCCCCAGCGCCGCAATGCGCGCCTGGACCTGCGCCTTCGCGCCGTTGCCGATGCCGACCATCGCGATCACCGCTCCGACGCCGATGATGATGCCCAGCATGGTGAGCGCGGTGCGGAGCTTGTTGCGGCGCAGCGCGCGCATCGCGATTTTGATGGTGGCGAGGATTCTCATGAAAGGATGAAAGATGAAAGATGAAGGATGAAGCTCGTCATTCGAGACCTTTCGCGCGCTTTGAGATTGTGGTTAGGATGGCGAGCAGTTCGTTGGCTTCGGCGATCAATGGCTCGAGCCGGTGGCTGGCGACAAAATTCTCATCCAGGAGCAACTCCAGCCAGTAAAGCGTTTCATCTGCTTCCTTCAAACAGTCACCAATCTTGGAAATGAATTCCGCCTTCGACCTGGCCCGATGCGCCTCACGGTAGTTTGCGCCGACCGATGTTCCCGCCCGCAAAGCCTGCTTACCCAAGATTTGAGCCACGGCGTTGTTCTTTGGCAGTGCCACATAAAATCGAATGACGCGCCCGGCGAATTTCTTGGTCCGTAGCCGGAGGTCTTTTTCATCATTCATCCTTCAACCTTCATCCTTCCACCAATTGCACCGCTTGTTGCGCCTGCCGCAATCGCTGCAATTCCACCTCCGCATTCAGCCGCGTCGCCACCGGCGTGTCGCTGACTACTTTGCCGTCGCGCATGACCACCGTGCGTTTGGTGTACTGCGCGATGTCCAGTTCATGCGTCACCATGACGATGGTGATGCCCTGATCGTTCAGCTTTTGGAAAACGCCCATGATCTCGACGCTCGTTTGCGTGTCGAGATTGCCGGTTGGTTCGTCGGCGA
This sequence comes from uncultured Verrucomicrobiota bacterium, assembly GCA_903828255.1. Taxonomy (GTDB): domain Bacteria; phylum Verrucomicrobiota; class Verrucomicrobiia; order Limisphaerales; family JADLHS01; genus CAIKLQ01. Next base: position 2,851 of record CAIKLQ010000222.1, on the reverse strand, counting down.
GCAGGAGGGAGGGTTGGTTGGCGAGCGCCCGCGCAATGGCCACGCGCTGCTGTTGGCCGCCGGAAAGTTGATTCGGCATGTGCTCCGCCCGGTCGCCGAGGCCGACGGTTTCCAGCGCCTTCAAGGCCCTTTCCCGCTGGGATGCACCCTCCAAGCGTTGGCGCATGTAGAGCATCGGTAGTTCGACGTTCTCCAGTGCGGACGTTCGCGAAAGGAGGTTGAAGCCCTGAAAGACGAACCCAATCTTCTGATTCCGAATGTCGGCCAATTCGTCGCGGTTGAGTTGGGAAACATCAATGCCGTCGAGCGAATATCTTCCCCCCGTCGGGCGGTCGAGGCAGCCAATCATGTTCATCATGGTGGACTTGCCCGATCCGCTCGCGCCCATCAAAGCGACGAATTCGCCCGGTTGAATTTCCAAGGTCACGCCCCGCACGGCCTTCACCTCGACCTCGCCCGTCTGGTAGGTCTTGTGAATGTCCTCCAACTTGATGACGGCGTTCATGCGCTGGGCTCTGTGCTCACCGGCCACGCCCGAATCCGCCGCCGCCGCCAAACGGACTCTGTCCGGCGGGCGCGGTGGCCTGGGCTTGCGTCACCTTGACCGCCGTGATGATCGTGTCGCCCTCTTTCAAACCCTCCGTGATTTCGGTGAAAGCCCCGTCGCTGATGCCCGTTTTCACGCGCAAGGGCTGCGGGACTGGCTCGGCATCGCCGCCGGTAGGTGCGTTTGTGCCCATCATGTAAACCGTCCGCGACGAAGGCTGCGCGGAACGCGTCCGCGAACCGCCACCACCGCCGCTGCCCCCTCGCGGCCCGCCTTCACCGCCACCGCCGCCCGGGCGTTGCAGCGCGCCGCTCTGAAACAACTCGCGAATCTTCGCCCGTAGTTCCGGCGACGGCTCTTCACCGCGATCGCGCATTTCGCGCATCCGCCGCATCAACTCCTCCGGCGATTCGTTGCCCGTGAGCGGCGGGGCAGCGGCGGCGGCTTGCTCGACCTTGTTGGTGTCGCCCGGTTTGGCGACGGCCACGGCGTTGGTGGCCGCAGGTTTGATTTCCTTGCCCAGACCGATTTTCGCCAGCAGCCGCGCGACGGCGGTCTGGTTGGTGGGCGGCGGGAGCGGCTTGAAACGCAGCGCGCTGTTGGGAATTTTTAACACGTCGTTCCGTTGCGCGGTGGTGATGGAAGCGTTCGCCGTCATGCCGGGCCGCAGTTTCAAATCCGGATTGCCCACCACGATCACGGTGTCGTAGGTGACCACGTTTTGAACGGTCGTGGGCGAGTTGCGGATTTGCCGGACCTTGCCGGTGAACTTGCGGTCGGGAAAGGCGTCCACGGTGAAGTTCACATTCTGGCCTTCCTCGATGGTGCCGATGTCGGCTTCGGAAACCGCAGCGTCAATCTGCATTTGGGTCAGGTCGTTGGCGATGATGAAGAGCGTGGGCGCGGACAAACTGGCGGCGACCGTCTGGCCGACGTCCACGTTGCGCGAAATCACCGTGCCGTCCACCGGCGAGTAGATCGTGCAGCGCTCCAGATTGACCTTGGCGTTGGCCAGCGACGCTTCCCGGATCTGCACCACGGCCTGCGCCTGATGAAGACTGGCGATGGCGGTATCGTGGTCGGACTCGGAAATCAATTTGTCTTTGATCAACTGCGCCGCGCGCTTCGCTTGCACCTCCGTCAGTTCCAGATTGGCCTTGGCGTTGGCGAGTTCCCCTTCCGCCTGGGCGACGGCGGTTTTATAGGTGGCGGGGTCGAGCTGGGCGACCACCTGATTTGCCTTCACCGGCGAATTCCAGTCCACGAACAGCTTCTGGATGATGCCGGAAACCTGGCTGCCGACGGTGACGTTGGTGACGGGGTTCAACGTGCCGGTGGACGTGACGGCCTGAATGAGTTCGCCGCGCGTGACCTTGGTGGTCACATATTCCGGCGCGGGTTCGCCGTGGTTTTGGACGTAATACGCGCCGCCCGCCAGCGCCCCGCCGAGCAGGAGCAGGAGGACCAGCCACTTGCCCCAGCTTGATTTCTTGTTGTTGCCCATAACGTCAGGCGACATTAGCGCAGAAAGGGGGCGCAGGGTCAAAAATCTTCCGTTGGCGCACCTTGCCGTAGGACCGGCGTCGCGCCGGTCTCTAACATTGGAGGGCCGTCTTCAGCATGTTGCTTTGAGGATCCCAACAACCGAAATCCGGCTGTTGGAAGAAGGAAACCACGGGTGGACGCAGATAAACACGGATGGTCCTCCCCGGCTCCAGCCCACTCTTTGGAGGAACTGCCTGCGGCTGCCAGGTGCGTGAAAATCCCAGTCCACCCGTGTCATCCGTGGTTGAACTGCTTCTCTTGGGATCAAGCTCACCAAACCGTAAATGGAGCTTTTGAAAATGGAGACCGGCGCGACGCCTGTCCTACGCGGCGTGCTACTTCTTCCCCACCGGATTGCCCGCCGCCTGCCAGGCCTTGAGGCCGCCGTCGAGATGCACAACGTGCTTGAAGCCGAGCTTGGAAAACTGCGCCAGGGCTTTGGTGCTCCGCCCACCCACGGCGCACTGCACCAGGTAGGTTTTCTCCCGATCCAGCTTGGCCAGCCGATCCGAAAAGTCACCCGCTTGGTAATCAATGTTCGTCGCGTCGGCAATGTGGCCCGCGGCGAATTCGCCCGGCGTGCGGACGTCGAGCACGATCACTTCTTTCTTGGCCACCAGCTTCGCCGCTTCCTTCGCGTCGGCGTGGGTGATGCTGGCGGGTGAGGCTTTTTCTTTTTCGTCAGCCCGCGCCTGGTCCAAAGAAAAAACCAGCGCGAGCAACCCGGCCAAAACGGCGGTTGCGAGGAGGGCAGCATTT
>CAIKLQ010000221.1 GCA_903828255.1 uncultured Verrucomicrobiota bacterium | reverse complement strand
CGCAGTAAAGCCAATCTCCCGATGTCGCCGGCGCAGCTCTTGGTGTAACTCCCCCAAACCGCAGGGCTTGAAATGGGGCAGGCCGAAGCGCGCCCACTGGCTGCCCGTGCGACAGATCCGCGCGACCAGTTTGGTGATTAGCCCGAATCCGTCGGCCAGGCGGTGTTGGCGGCCGGCGCGGTGCTGTCCAGGTAAAGCCGGGTAAAGTCATCCAGCCGCTCCGCCAGGATGGAGCGCAATTGCGCTTGATGGATGAAGTCGCGGGTGGCGTTGGTCACGGCGTTAAGGTTGTGGCTCAACGTGCTGGCCGCCGGTAATGGCAGGCCGAGATTTTTCAGCCAGCAATGCAGGGTCATGGATTCCTCCAGCAGCAGGCGTGCGGCTTGGTCTTTGCAGCCGCCGTCGCGGCCCCGCAGCATTAAGAACAGATAGACCGCGTAGGGAGTCAGCCGCGGCCGCCCCACTGCCAACTCCAAGGGGCGCGGCGGAAGCGCGCGCGCCGGCACCGCCAGGCGGGCCAGGTTGGGGGTTTGGGCGGCGAAGAACTGCCGGTCGGCCGCCCGCAACAACTTCTTGTGTAGGCTGTGGGCGTCTAGGTCGGCCGCGATCTGCTCCATGATGGCGGGTTCAAATTCGACGAGCCGGTGGGGTTCGCGCAAAAACTCGTGCAAGTGGGAATCCACCGGGGTGAGGAACAACCGTGGGAGCGGGTGCGAAGGCTGGGCAGGCACGCTGCCGGCATGCGCTTTTGTACACCTCTAAGTTATTTGTGTCCAGCGCATTCTGGAAGTTACGATGAATATCTTTTCGCCTGGAATTCGCGAACGCAAGAGCCAACTACCTTTTCGGATACCTACTACCTATCGTGCCGTCCAAATTTCTGATGATTTTCAGTTCGCCCTTATTCTTGTTCCTGTTTTTGCCGGTGGTTCTGGCGGTTTATGCCTTGATGCCCGGCACCCGGGCAAAGAACCTCTGGCTGCTCGTGATGAGCCTGGTCTTCTACGCGTGGGGCTAGGTGCTTTTCATCTTCCTGCTGCTGGTGTCCACGCTGATGAACTATTTCTTCGGTTTGTGGGTTGATCGCAGCGAGGACCTGGGCCGCCACAAATTGATAGGACTTTGGTTTCTGGGCGCTGCGCGGTTTAGGGAGAATTGCTTTGGCGCCGGAATCACTCGCTTACGCTTATATGCCTTTCGGGGCACAAGGCAAGGCCTTTTCGCAGCTTTTTAAGCCCCGCTGAATTGGTGGGCCGGGATCACCCCGAGAAGCCCAAGCGGTCCAAGTACCTGCACAAGTTCGAATCGATGAGCTACCCGATGTTCAAGCTGGAAATGGGCGGCGGGGTGATGCGGTTTCTACCCACCGGCCAGACTGCCCCGAGCCTCATACGGTGCAGCTAAAGTTGCCATGAGTTGCCATAAAACCTCGCTTTGGGCGACGTGCAATGACATTGAACGACATTTGTGAGTGGCGGCGCGAAAGTAGTGAAAAAGCGGCGGTTTGAAAATCTGACCGCAGCGGCACGCCCTTCCGGCAGCCGGGCGGCGTTTCAGGGGTTGATTTGATCCTTCATGCGGTAGCTGCTCCCTTCGATGACGATGG
>CAIKLQ010000220.1 GCA_903828255.1 uncultured Verrucomicrobiota bacterium | reverse complement strand
TAAACCCCGCAGCGCCAAGAAAGCAAATGCCGATCAATATCAATAACTTGACTCGCCCCGATGCTCCTGTTTGTTTGCGCCCGTGCAAAAGCTGCTGCTTCCGTTCCTGGTTCTGCTCGCGTTGGTTTGCTCCCTTCGCGCGGCGGATGAGGATGCCAACCTGAAATACTTCCGCGACCTGGCCGAGACGCGCAGTTATTCGCTCGGACGTCCGGTCGCGCCGAAACTCACGCCCGACGGTCAGACGGTGATTTACCTGCGTGGCGGCCCGCGCGATCCCGTGTTGCGGCTCTACGAGTTTCCGGTGCCCGCCGGCCCCGAGCGCGAGTTGCTCACGCCGGCGCAATTGCTCGGTAACGCCGAGGAACAAATCAGCGCTGAGGAAAAGGCCCGCCGCGAACGCGCTCGCGTCACGCTCAAGGGGTTCACCCGGTTCGACCTTTCCAAGGATGGCGCGCGTCTCCTGGTCACGCTCTCCGGTCAGCTTTACGTCGTGAACCGCGCCGACCTCAAGGTCACGGCGCTGCCGGGAAAGAACTGGATTGATCCGCGCTTTTCGCCCGACGGCACGGCGGTCGCCGCGGTTTCGGCGGGCGAACTCCATGTCATTGAGCTGGCGACCGGCACGAGTCGGGCCCTTACTGCCGGCGCCACCGCGACGCTTTCCCACGCCACTGCGGAGTTTGTGGCGCAGGAGGAAATGGATCGCCGCGAGGGCTACTGGTGGTCGCCTGATTCGCAAGCGCTCGCTTATCAGGAAACCGATGAATCCGCCGTCGCGGTGCGCCACATCGCCGACCCGCTCCATCCCGAAGCCGCACCGACGGATTTCTACTATCCGCGCGCTGGCGCCACCAATGCCACGGTCCGGCTCGGCGTCATCGCTCGCACCGGCGGCGCGACGCGCTGGGTGAATTGGGACGCGGCCAAATTTCCCTATCTCACCCGCGTGGTCTGGCGCGAGCCCGGCGACCCGCTGTGTCTTTCCGTGATGGACCGCGCGCAGCAAACGGCGCTGCTTTTGCGTGCCGATCCCGCCACCGGCGAGACTACGGAACTGCTGCGCGAAACCGACCTCGCCTGGCTTAACCTCGACGACCACGCCGTCCTGCCGCGCTGGCTTCCCGGGGGCGGTGAATTCCTGTGGACGACCGAATCGCGCGGGGCCTGGCAGGTCGAGCTTCGCGCCGCCGATGGGAAATTGCTCCGCGCCCTCACGCCGCCGGAGTTCATTTACAAGGGACTCATCAAACTCGATGCCACCAACGGCTCGATCTACGTGAGCGGGGCCGCCAATCCCTGCGAGACGCACGTTTGGCGTTTCCCGCTTGCCGGTGGCGCCGGCACCGCGCTGACCACCGCGCCTGGCAGTCACGCGGCGAGCTTCTCCGAAAACGCCGCCACGTTCATTCACAGCTACAGTCTGCTCGATGGGGCGGTGGGAGCGGAGGTTTTGAGTGCCGCGGGTCAGCGCCTCGCCACGCTTCCGGCGATGGCAGAGTCGCCTCCCGCGTTGCCCAATCTCGAACTGACGCAGACTGCGGGCACGCCTTCTTTGCACGCGGCACTGATCCGCCCGCACCATTTCAAAGCGCGGAAGAAGTATCCGGTCATTCTTTCCGTCTATGCCGGCCCAACCGCCACGGTGGTTCATTCCGCCCGGCGCGCTTATCTGGCCGATCAATGGATGGCGGATCAAGGCTACATCGTTGTGAGTTTGGATGGCCGGGGCACGCCGTATCGCGGTCGCGATTGGGAGCGCGCCATCCGGGACAACCTGATTGATGTCGCGCTGGAGGATCAAGTCACCGGCCTGCGGGCGCTCGGTAAGAGATATCCCGAACTTGATCTCAAGCGCGTTGGCGTGACCGGTTGGTCCTTCGGTGGCTACTTCAGCGCGATGGCCGCCATCCGCCGCCCCGACGTGTTTCGTTGCGGCGTCGCGGGCGCGCCGGTGGTGACCTGGGAAAACTACGACACGTTTTACACCGAGCGCTACCTTGGTTTGCCGCAGACGGACGCCGCCGCCTATCACGTCAGCAGCGTGCTGACTTACGCAAACCAGCTTACCCGCCCGCTGCTGCTCATCCACGGCCTGACCGACGACAACGTCTATGCCCAGCACACGCTCCAACTCGCGGACGCGCTGTTCATGGCGGGCAAACGCTACGAGTTCATGCCGATGCTCGGCACGCACCTGGCGGGCTCCAGCGATCCGGTGGTTAAATTGCGGCAACAGATGCGGGTGATGGAATTTTTCAACCGCGAATTGAAACCTTGAGATATGAAGGAATTTCCCCTCACCCCGGCCCTCTCCCCTTCTGAAGGGGCGAGGGAGAATCGTCGGCAGTCCAAAAGTACACCCGCGACTGACAGCGGCAGAACTGCCCACGAAAAGAGCAGCGGGCGTCAGCATCTGTTCCCTCTCCCCCGCCGAGGGGGAGAGAGTCAGGGTGAGGGGGCAACCACGCCTGCGAAACCCACCTCTCGCCGGCGTTTTTTGCGCCAGAGCTTCCTCGTTGGCGGGGCGGCTTGGGCCGCTTCGCAAACCGTCGCGTGCCGTGCGCCCGGTCAGGCACCCGAGCCACGCTGGCAGATTGGCTGTTACACACGGCCGTGGGACCAGTTCGAGTACCGCACCGCCTTGGACGGCATTGCCGAGGCGGGTTTCAAATACGCAGGCATCATGACGGCGAAGACGAAGACGTGGCTGCTGCTGACGGTGGACAGTTCATTGGAGGACGCGGCGACGGTCGGAGAAGAAATTCGCAAGCGCGGGTTGAAGCCGGCTTCGCTTTACGCCGGGGAATTTCCCGTGGCCGCATCCATCGCCGCCGGGGTGGAGGGGCTCCAGAAACTCATTAACCTCAGTGTCGCCTGTGGCGCGCCGAATCTGATGCTGGCGGGCGTCGGCGACGTGAAACTTTACGATACTTACTTCAAGGTCATCGCCGAGGGTTGCGATTATGCAGCGGCCAAAGGTGTCGGCCTGAGCATGAAACCGCACGGCGGATTTATCGCGACCGGGGCGCAACTTCGTCAAGGCATCGAGCGCGTCGGCCACAAAAACTTCCGCGTTTGGTACGACCCCGGCAACATCTTCTATTACTCGGATGGAAAACTGGATCCGGTGAATGACGTGGCGTCGGTGGCCGGTTTGGTGGCGGGCGTCAGCGTGAAGGACTTTCGGCTGCCCAAAGAAGTGCTGGTCACACCGGGCACGGGGATGGTGGATTTCCGGCGCGTGTTCGAGGGCTTGCAACAGGGAGGCTTCCGCCGTGGCCCGCTGCTGGTGGAGTGCCTGGAGCGTGGGGACGCGGCCAAGGTGACGGCTGAGGCGGTGAAAGCGCGACAGTTTCTGGAGGAGTTAACTAAACCGCGCCGCGACCAGAAAGCAACTTCCTATCGATAATGAGTTCGGCGTCTATTTCTTCTGCATGGCCCGGTCCCAGAGCCAGACGATCCGCATTATTCGGAGTAGCGCTGCCGCTGGAAGGTTCGGCCGTTCGGGTGGCGCTAATAACAAGTTGCCTTGGTCCTGCTCCCGCCGGCAATTCTCATTTGGGCCGCAGGTTGCGCTCCGAACCGGCTAGTATGACGCCACGCTGCCGCTCTGGCTGCGGGTGCGCACGGTGTTGGCCTGGGAGGATGCGGTGAAGGCGGCGGGCGAACTGCCCAAGCTCGATTCCCAAACGGAAGCGGAATACCAGGGCTACAAACTGTGCCCGGCGTTTTTCAATGCGCCGGCGCGGACGACGGAGGGGTTCGTGGGGTTGCTGTTCCGGCGCGATCCGCTGGTGCGGATGCCGGGCGGACCGCCGGCGCTGGCGGCGGCGCTGGCGGGGTTCGTGGAGGATGACCGAGATCGGAGTTCCGGTCGTGTTACTTTAGCAATCCAGTGGGCGGAAGCGGCGGCTTGCAGTTCCATGCCGAGAGGTTGGTTGCCATTCCTGGCTTGGCTCCACAGGCAGCCGGAGCCGGCAAAATCATGGGGGAAAAGAGGCCTGACAGTAGTTCACTGATCCAACGGTTGGTTGCGGTTTGGCCGCGTTGGGCCGCGGCGTTCAAGCAGTCTCCCTTTTTCCAACTGCCTGGTGTCGGCGAAGCTTTTTCCGCCTCGCCATGAGGTTGGAGGCTCGCGTAGGCTTCAGGGCGAACCCTGAATACCAATATGGAAACACCACTGACCCCAATGGAACTCGCTCGCCGCGCCCGCCGGCTTTACGCCGACCGGGAGGCGGTCGTGGATGGCGAACTGCGCCTGACCTACGGCCAATTCTTCGACCGCTGCGATCGCTGGTCGTCCGCGCTGCAAAAGCTCGGCGTCGGCCCGGGCGACCGCGTGGCCACCATTTGCCCCAATACCCACGCGCATCTCGAAGCCTTTTATGCGGTGCCCCAGATCGGCGCGGTTATTGTGCCGATCAACTTCCGCCTCACGGCGGACGACTTCGCTTTCATTATCAACCACAGCGGCGCGAGCGTCGTGTGCGCGGACCCGGCTTACTTCGACGCGGTGGACCGCATCCGCGATCAATTGACCAACGTAAAGCAATTCGTCGCGTTCGAAGGCCCGCGGCCTGGTTGGCTGGATTACGAGGCCACGCTGGCGGCGGCGGCTCCCGCGTGCGAGTGCCCGGCCATCCGCGAAACCGATCTGCTCTCGATCAATTACACCAGTGGCACGACCGCCCGGCCCAAGGGGGTAATGATCACTCACCGCAACGCGTTTCTGAACATCCTGGGCACGCTCGCCCATCTGCATGTGACCAACGCGGAGCGTTATCTGTGGACCTTGCCCATGTTCCACTGCAACGGCTGGACGTTTGTGTGGTTGGTGACCGCCGTGGGTGGCGCGCATATTTGTTTGCGCCGGGTCGAACCCAAAGCGGCGTTCGAGACCATGGCCCGCGAAGGGATCACCCGGCTTTGCGCCGCGCCAACCGTGCTCATCAGCATCGCCAACGCGCCGGAGGAATTACGCCGCCTGGCCCCACGCGGCGTGCAGGTGCTCACCGCCGGCGCTCCGCCGGCGGCGGCGACCATTGAGCGCGTCGAAGGCGATCTGGGCTGGAACATCACGCAAGTTTACGGCCTCACGGAAACTTCGCCGTTCATGACGATTTGCGAACCGCGCCCCGAGCACGCCCGACTCGACGCCCGGGCGGCTGCCGAGATGAAGGCCCGCCAGGGCGTGGAATTCCTAACCGCCGGCGCGGCGCGCGTCGTGGACGCGGAAGGCAAGGAAGTCCCGCACGACGGCGCGACGAGCGGCGAGATTGTGGTGCGCGGCAATTGCGTCATGGCCGGTTACTACAACGACCCCGAAGGCACAGCCGAAGCCATGCGTGGCGGTTGGTTTCACAGTGGCGACGCGGCGGTGGTGCATCCCGATGGCTACATCGAAATCCGGGACCGCATCAAAGACGTCATCATCAGCGGTGGCGAAAACATCTCTTCGATTGAAGTCGAGGGCGCGCTGGTGCGGCATCCGGCGGTGCAGGAAGTCGCGGTCGTCGGCCTGCCGCACGAGAAATGGGGTGAAGCTCCGTACGCCTTCGTCGTCCTCCGGCACGGTGCATCCGCGACCGAAGCCGAGCTGCGGCAGTTTGCCCGCGACAATCTCGCCCATTTCAAAGTCCCGCAAGGCTTCACGTTCATGACCGAGTTGCCGAAGACCGCCACCGGCAAGCTTCAGAAATACGTCCTGCGTGGCGGTCGCGCGAACCTCGCCACGCAGTAAGCGGGGTTTGCGTTTGAAGCCCCAGGCCTCAAGCTCTAATCGGTTCGCGATAAATCGTTATTGCCAGTGGAAAACGCGGACGTTTGGGCGGGCGGATTTCTCGGGCAACGTCGCTGGGTTATTGGGCTTGGAGCTTTTCCCAGCCAAGGTTTTACCGGAAATGCCGGCAAGCTTCCTTGTTTTGGCTTTCTCCGGCGGGCGCAAGTTGCCACTATCCGGGCATGGCTTCCAAGTTGACCATCGGCTTTCTCGGCACGGGCAAAATGGCCACGGCGCTCGCCAGCGGATTCATCCGTGCGGGCCTCGTCACGCCCCGGCAGGTTATCGGCAGCGACACTGTGCCCGCGGCGGGCATTGCGTTCGGTAAGGAAACCGGCGCGCGCGTCGCCGCCACAAACCCCGACGTGGCGGACTTCGCGAGCGTGCTGATCCTAGCCGTCAAGCCGGACCAAACCGGCGCGGTGCTCGACGAAATCCGCGACCGATTCACTTCGCGACATCTACTGATCTCCATCGCAGCGGGAACGCCCATCGCGAAACTGGAGGCGGCCCTCCTCCCGGGGGCCCGCGTGATCCGGGTCATGCCCAACACTCCGGCGTTGGTGGGCGCATCGGCGGCCGGCTTCGCGCTCGGCCAAGCCGCCACCGGTGCGGACGGCGAACTCGCGCTCCGACTTTTCTCCGCCGTCGGCGTAGCGTTTCAACTCAAGGAAACGCTCCTCGACGCCGTCACGGGTTTGAGCGGCAGCGGGCCGGCGTACGTTTATCAATTCATCGAAGCGCTGAGCGACGGCGGCGTCGCCTCCGGCCTGCCGCGCGACGTGGCGACGAGGCTCGCGGCGCAAACCGTGCTCGGCGCGGCGAAGATGGTTTTGGAAACCGGCCAGCATCCCGGCGCCCTCAAGGACATGGTGACGAGTCCCGGCGGCACCACGATCGAAGGCTTGCACGAACTGGAAAAAGGCAAGCTGCGCGGCACTGTGATGAGCGCCGTGCGTGCGGCGACGGAGAAGTCCCGGAAGCTGGGGCAGGGATGACGATTTACGGGTTGCGGGTTGCGTCAAGAATGACTTCGCCGCTCCGGGTAATACTTGACGCAATACAGAACCCGCAACACGCTCCCGACGCATGAACCTTCCGCCTCCAACCGAAAAGCAAGCCCGCCTCATCTGGCTCGCACTCACAGGCCTGGCCCTGGCCGTCATCGTCGCGCTCGTGGTCAGCGCCGTCTGGGGACTCGGCCGCGTGCTCAACGTCCTTTCGCCCGTGCTCTGGCCCATCGCGGTCGCCGGCGTGCTGGCGTACCTGCTTGATCCCGTCGTGGATTTTCTCCAGCGGCGGAGCGTGCCGCGGACGCGCGGAATCATCATGGTTTTCGTGGGCGCGTTCTTGATTCTGGCCGGCCTGCTGGCGAGTGTCGTGCCGCAGGCCGTCGTCGAGACGCAGGAACTCACCCACAAGATTCCCGCCTACACCGCGCGGCTGCAACAGCGTATCGAGGATGTCGTCACGCATCCGCCGGCGTGGGTGCAGCGATTCCTCCCGCAACCGTCCGTTGCGCCGGTGGAAATTCCCGCTACCACCACGAACGCTGAACCCGCCACCGCCGCCGCGTCCCTGGCAACGACCAATGCCCCGGCGCCGGGCCCGCTGGAAAAACCCGCGCCGGGCGCTTTCGCCTTCAACCGCGCCGCGCTGGGCTCCATGACCGGTTGGCTCGCGAAAACCCTGCCGGTGTTGGGCGCGCGGCTGTCCCAAGCCGTCTCCTTCATCGGCTCCTGGTTTGGGATCATCGCGGGACTGGCGTTGATCCCGATCTATGCGTTCTATTTCCTGCTGGAAAAACAGGGCATCGAATCGAAGTGGACCGATTACCTGCCGGTGCACGAATCGCGGCTCAAGGAGGAAGTGGTCTTTGTCCTCAACTCGATCAACGATTATCTCATCTCGTTTTTCCGCGGCCAGGTGCTGGTGGCCATGTGCGATGGCATCCTCTACACCATCGGCTTCATCATCATCGGCTTGCCCTACGCGGTGCTGATCGGCGTGATGGCGACGTTCCTGACGATCATCCCGTTCCTCGGCGCGATCACCACGTCCATCACCGCGCTGCTGATCGCGCTCGTGTCCTCCGGTAATTGGCAACAGCCGGTGGGGGTGCTGGTCGTGGTGGCCGTGGTGCAAGTATTGGAAGGGCTCGTGATCCAGCCCAAGATCATGGGCGACCGCGTGGGCCTGCATCCCGTAACTATCATCATCGCGCTCATGGTCGGCACGACCTTACTGGGGGGACTCCTCGGCGGCATCCTCGCCATCCCGCTCACGGCGGCGCTGCGGGTGATCATGTTTCGGTACGTGTGGAAGAATCAGGAGTAGTGAGGCGTGACTAGTGAAACCGCTATCGGCAGCAAGCCCGACATTGACTCGCGGAAGAAACTGGGCTTGCCTCGAAGAAACGGACCCAGAAATTGTATGATTCATAGTGACTGGTCGGAAACTGCCCGAATCGTATCCTCTTGGGCCGCAGCCGGCGGGTTGCGGGTTGCGGTGCGGGCTGCGTCAAGTGGCGAACGTCCATCCGATCAACTCTTGACGCAACCCGGAAAACGCAAGCCGAGTTGAAAATGAGTTCATCCCTCCGCCCCCGCTACAGTTCCATCCGCCGCATCGTCTCCGCGCCCGCTTTGTTGCGGGGCACGCTGGCATTGCGGGCGCGACCTTCGGCCCAACTGCGCAGGCGGTTGATCTGCTCGTCCATCGTTTTGGCCAGCGGCACCGTTTCCGCCAATGCTGTCAGAATGTGGGGCGTCGTCAATTCGGCGTGGGTGTAAAAGGCGTCGTAGAGCGCGCTGTTGATCGCTTCCTCGATTTCCGCGCCGCTGAAATTGGTGCTGGCCTCAGCTAGGGCCGGCAGATCGAATTGCGCAACCTCGCGGCCCCGCTTGGTTATATGAATGCGGAAAATCTCCAGCCGCTCGTTCCCGCTCGGCAGGTCCACGAAAAAGATTTCATCCAACCGCCCTTTGCGCATTAGCTCCGGCGGCAGTTGCGAAATGTCATTTGCCGTCGCCACGACAAACACCGGCGCGGTTTTCTCCGAGAGCCATGTCAGGAAAGTGCCGAATACCCGGGCTGTCGTGCCGCCATCCGTGGCCCCCGAGCCTTGCGAACCGGCGAACGCCTTGTCAATTTCGTCCACCCACAAAATCGCCGGCGCGACGGATTCGGCCACGGCGATGGCGCGCCGGACGTTTTCCTCTGACGACCCGACGAGGCTGCCAAACATCCGCCCCATGTCGAAGCGCAGCAGCGGTAATCGCCAGAGATTGGAAACCGCCTTGGCGCAAAGACTCTTGCCGCAGCCCTGCACGCCGAGCATCAGGATGCCCTTGGGGGCCGGCAGGCCGAAGGCGCGGGCCTCCTTGGTGAAAGCGATGGCGCGCTTGTCCAGCCATTCCTTCAGCACCGTCATGCCGCCGACGTTCGTGAAACTTTCGCTCGTCGCGTAATACTCCAGCAACCCGCTCTTGCGGATGATTTGCTGCTTCTCGGCGAACACCTCGTTCACGTCGTCGCCGCTCAACCGCTCCTCCTTGACGATGATCTTGGCGAAAACATTTTCCGCCTCGCCGAGCGTCAGTCCCAATGCCGCCTGCAACAACCGTTCGCGGCCGGCTTCATCCAGATCAATCTTCACCTGCTTGAACTGCTTCACATCCTCGATGATTTTATCCAACAGCTCAGAAAGATCATCCCGCGTCGGCAGGGGATGATTCAGCATGGTGATTTCCTTTTCCAGTTCCGTGGGAATCTCCTGCACGGGCGAAACCAAAATAATGGTCTTGAAGCTGTTCTTCAGATGCAGCGCGATTTCCTTGAGCTTCCGGGTGACGGCGAAATTGTTCTTGGTGAGGAACGGATGGAAATCCTTGAAGATGAAAATTGCCGGCTCGACTTGCTCGATCACCTGGTCCAGCGCCAGCAACGGGTCTTTGGTGGCGGCATTGCGATGCTTCTGCGATTGAATGGAAGTTCCCGCAGGCACGATTCCCGTGCTGTAACTCCACTCGAAGACCTTCTTCTGCCGCTTCTTGGCGATCTCCATGACGAGGTGCTGCACGCGCATTTCTTCACTCGAAATCACGTAGAGGATCGGGTAGCGGGCGCGGATGAGCGTTTCGATTTCAGTCTGGAAGTTCATGGGGGGGCAGGCGTGTTCACTTTCACGCCGGGCAGTTCGGCGGCGAGCCACTCCGCCACAGCTCGCCAGCAGCACTCCATGTGGCCCGGCATCAACAGGTGGCGGACCAGCAGTTGGCTGTGCGCATTGGTCTTCCAAATCAGCCTCGCCAGCTCCGGCTGTTCGGCTACGAATTCGAGTGCGGCTGGCAAGTGAATCCCCGGCTCGCCGCCCAGAACCATCATGGTGCGCGCTCCTGCTTCCAGGGAGCGCGCGGGGAGGCCGAGGCCGGCGCGCGAATTCCAACTCGGCCCGCCGGTGATGCAGAAATCCCAGCGTAGATCGCAACCGCAAAAAGCGACGGCGAAGGTCGGAATCAATTCCAACTCATCCGAAACCTCGACTTGGGCGGAGAAGAAATGCGCCTCGCTCCCCGAATGGCAAAGACCCGCCGGTCCCGCCAGCCGGTTCCCGCCGCAGTGCTGTGCGCAAAAATGGCAGTCCGCCAACATAGCCCGCGCAACCGCGGCCCGCTCGTGGGCGATGGCGGCGCCATTACCTAGATGCCGCGCGCGTTGGATTGGTTCAACCAGAGTCATGTTTGGCTTCCCCATCAAAACTCACTGCCGGAACAGTCGCTGCCACCACGCCCGCTCGGGCGGCGGAACATCTTGCACCGACCGGTCGAGGCGCTTGGCGATGGCTGGCGGAACGACGGTCTGTTGCGCATCGTCCTGCAAGATTTCTTCCACCGAGGCAAATTCGCGGGCGGACGTTTGCTGGGAGTTGACCGGGGCAAGTTGCTCCTGCTCTTGGGACGTAAGCTTGGTCTGGCGTTTCATGATGGCACTCAGGCGGATTGTTGAAAAAGGACGGCAAAGGCTTTGCGGGCGCGATGCAATTTGCCGCGCACGGCATCGGCGGTCTGTTCGGTCAGCGCGGCGACTTCGTCGTAACTCAATTCCTGGTCCGCGACCAGCAACAGGAGCAGGCGATATTCCGAAGGTAGTCCGTCCAAAGCCGTCTGGATGCGCTGGCCCAGCTCCTTCGTTTCGAGCACCCGTAACGGTGAGTCCGTCCGCGCGGTGGCGTTTTCCCAGACGGCATCGTCCGCATTAGTGACGAGATTCCGGCTGGCCCAGCTTTGGCGCAGGTTGTGGCAGTGATTGATCGTGATCCGATACAACCAGGTGCGATGCGACGCTTCGCCGCGGAACTCGCCCCACTTGCGGAAGGCTTTGAGGAAAACATCGTGCGTAGCGTCCTCAGCTTTGGCGGGGTCTCCGAGGTACCGGAGTGCGAGATAGTAAATCGCGCGATTGTGGGCTTCATACAGCGCGGCGAAATCCGGGGGCGCAGACCGCAGCAGCGGCGGGCCAGCGCGCGCCGCCGCCGGTGCGCCGGCTTGCGTATGTTCAATCAAGGGCTCTTCCACGACAGAATCCATGTCCATTAGACCGGGCCGAGCGCGCAATGTCACGCGGACAGTTGAACCCTTGAAACCGGATTCCGAAATAGAACTGGCGCATAGTCTGTGACGCTGCCATGGAGCGCGGACCTGTGCCCCGCAGCGGATCTCCAGGATCAACTCGCGTGCTCCATCAGGAAGGTTCGCAGCCGAAAACTTCGATGCTCGGCTGGAGGAAGGGCCGAACCGGTTCGAGGTATTTGCGGTAATTCTTCCAGCGCCCGATGGCGAAGCTGTAGAGCGGTTGGCCCACCGCTTCGTAAGTCGGCGAGGTCATGGCCTTGCAGGGCCGCGGATTCGGCAAGCAGTGGCTTTTCCTCGGCCTGCAACCGCTCCTTGCCCTTGAGCCCCGATTCCATGGCCCCGTCAAAATCGCCTTCGCGATCCTGTTGCTGGTCGACTTCGGTCCAGGCCTGGGCGCGGAGGCAATCCGCGATAAGCGCCTGAGCTTCCGCGAGCCGGTGCCGCCGTTCGTAGAGGACCGCCAGTTCGAGTTGCGCGTCGGGAATCTGCCGGGGCTGGGCCAGCACGCGCTCAATCTGGGGGTATTTCCGGGCCGCGCGCGCGAACAGTTCCAACGCTTCACCGAAGCGATTGATTTGCCACAGCTACTATGGTCAGGTGGAAAAGCCTTATGTCGGCGTGACGATCGAACCGCGCCTGCAAGTGCTTAGCCTCGAAGCCGTCCCTTCGCCGAGTAAAGGCGTGCGCGTTGGCCCCCCGACGATTTGCTTGCAAAGCTGCGCGAAAAGGAGAAAGTGATCTGACCTGTGCCAGTGCAAGCGCAATGTCCTCTGACCCCGGCCCTCTCCCCTTCGGAAGGGGAGAGGGAGAATCCTCTCCCGCCTCAACGCAAACCGCCGACTGGAGACGGCTTGACGACATTTGGAACTTTCGCCGGCCAAACTTTGCTGTTCCCTCTGCCCCGCCGAGGGGGAGAGGGCCAGGGTGAAGGGGCACTCCGCTCAACCATCCTTGCCCATAGACAAGTATGCGCGTCCTGATCCTCTGCGAATACGACAGCCACGGTATCCGGCTCGGCAGCCGCTCCGCGATCGCCTTCGCCAACACCGTCGCGGAACAAACCCGGGGCAGCGTCGAATGTCTCCTGCTCGGTCACTCGCTTGTAACGGTCGCGCAGGACGCGGCGGCGTATGCTCCGGTGCTGGTCGCTGACCATCCCGCGCTGGCCAATCCCGTGGCCGATCGCTATGCGAAGGTCATCGCGGACGTGGTCACGCAGCGCGGTTTCGATTTGGTGGTCGCGGCGGCAACAACCTTTGCGAAAGATATTTTGCCGCGAGCCAGCGGACTGCTTGGCGGCGCGATGGCCAGCGAGGTGATTGGCCATGAATTTCGGGACGGTCGGCTTTGTTTCCGTAGGCCGCTCTTCGCTGGATCGGTCGTGGCGACGGTTGCGGTGCTTGGCAATCCGCAAATCGTCACCGTCCGCCCGTCGGCTTATGCGCCCGCCAGCGCGCGCGCTGAACGCTCGGTCATCACGAATGTGGCAATTGCGGAAGCGAGCTTGCCGAAGAAAACTGAATTCGAGGCGCTTCAATCCAAGCTTTCGGACCGCCCCGACGTGACCGAGGCGCGCATCGTCGTCTCCGGCGGGCGAGCCATCAAGAACAGTGAAGACTTTGAGCGCCTTGTTGGTGGCTTGGCGGACAAACTGCACGCGGCGACGGGCAGTTCGCGGGCCTTGGTGGATGCGGGCATTACGCCCAACGCATTTCAAGTCGGGCAAACGGGCAAAGTGGTTGCGCCTGAACTTTACATCGCCCTGGGGATTTCAGGCGCGGTGCAGCATCTGGCGGGGATGAAGAACTCAAAAACCATCGTGGCCATCAACAGCGATCCCGACGCGCCGATCTTCGAGGTAGCCGACTACGGGCTCGTCGGCGATGTGTATGAACTCGTCCCGCAGTGGATTGCCAAACTTAACGAAGCTATGTGACGAAGAGTTTTCCCCTTCGCTCCACGGGCTTTCACCCGCTGCGTCGCTACTACGAGATAAACCGACTTCTCTGCCGACCTCACACCGAGGTCGTTGCCTTCCTTCAGCGTTACCTTTTCGCCAAGGATCGGCAGAGATCCATTGGGGTAAGGCGATGCACTTTCCCGCCGCCCTGCCCTCCCTACAAACCGGGCTTCCCGGAATATCGGGGGCAGGTTCACTGGCACACTGGCCCATCCCACCTGCTTTACGAGGCTTCACCGGCGTTCAGAACTCCGTTTCGTCACCCGGCTTCCTCCCCACCCGGCCTCGCGGCTTATGCAGTTGCCTTCGACTCGTGGTTGCCTCCCGATGTCCCCACAAGGGTCTTTCCCCTCTAGCTCATCACCATGCCCAACGCACCAGGCCGCGCTACGGCTCGCTACGGCTCGCCTCCGCACAGCCTGCCCCGCAGAGGGAACAATCATGTGAGGCTGTGGTGAGTGAAACAGGAAAAAGCAGCTTCTTATCGAAGCCAAATCTTGGTAACAATTTGGAATGAGGCAACGGGCCCTTGAACAATAATTGTCGTTGACCGGAAAACCTCATTACGGATTAAATTCCTGAGCGCCGCGCCCGGTAAAACGCCGCAGCCAGGTCGCCGGGGAGGCGCGCGCAGGTGCGGCCCCCGGCGGTAGGGTTTGGGCCGGAAAGCGGGCGGTCGCGGGGCTTGCGGCGAGGAAAACGGGGCGCGGGGTTCAGCGGGGCTTAGAAAGCTGCGCAAAAGCCTTGCCTGGCGGCCCGAAAGGGATATAACCGGATTCAGATGATTCCGACGCAAGAGCAATTCTCCCTAAACCGCGAAGCGTCAAGAAGCCAATTCCTATCACAAAGGCCTATCAATATCAATATTCAAAAGGGCCGGCAGTTGCCGGCCCCCTGTAATTTGCAAAGGTTTGAAGCTTACTTTACCATCCGGCGAACGTAGCCGAGGCCGAGCATGCCCATACCCAGCAGCATTGCGGTCATTCC
>CAIKLQ010000219.1 GCA_903828255.1 uncultured Verrucomicrobiota bacterium | reverse complement strand
TCTTGAACCATTCAGAATTGTACCAGTCATTCATTCTGATTCCGTTATCGGCGTTCCACGTTATTTCTACACTGCCAAACGCGGAGCAAACTCAGTCCCGGGGTGCAACGCGGCGGCGATGACGACGTGGAGTCAGGGTGCCCGCGGATATTCGCCGGTAAGGCACTCCGGGGCGGGGGATTGCCTACCAGCGAGACGAAGGCTTTGCGCTGACGTGGAAATTATACTTGCCAGCAAACTGCCTTGGCCCTAAAAGGACCTCGGTGCGGGTGCGATCAACTTCTGAAATGGATGCATCCATCGGGCAATACATCTGCATTTGCTTTGTCATTCACCCGCACCACTCCGTCTAAATAATTGCAAGCAATGAAGCCTTTTACAACTGCTGAAGAGCTTAGAACCGCACTGATTGCTCTGGCACAGAAAAAGTGCAGGTCAGATTGGAGTCCGCCCAAATGGGCAAACCAGATTCTTCAAAACGACGGTTTTGCCAAATCCCTGTCGGGATTTATGTTCAACGCCATCGCAAGGGGGAGGTTTTACTTCAGGAAACGCCTCGCTCCGATCATTTCGCGCAAGGTTTGGTATTGGGGGGAGTCTGATCGTCTGGGTAACAGTGCGTTTGCCGACTTGGATGAAGACGCCCAGAGTAGGTTTCGCCGGGCATTCAAAATGGGCCTGCACGATAGCCTGCTCCATAAGCTCGTCGGGCAATTTCTCAACCGCAAAATTGATCCTCTCCTTTCCAACCGTTGTTGTGCATATCGTGCCGGCCGAGGTCAAGCCGCGGCCGTCAAGACGGTTCGGGAGATGCAAAGAACGGGAGATAGATTCGTGGTTCGCTTGGACGTAAAGAGCTTCAATGAAACAGTTTCACACAAGGTATTGGTAAGGACTTTAGAGACGCGGCTTTATCCCCACCTGGCAGAGGGAGAAAGACACATCGTCGAAGGCACATTGAACGCGCTTTTCGAACTGAGCGCACTAGCCACAAAAACGCCAGGGTTTGGTTTGATCGTGGGCAGTGGGTTAACGCCGGCATTGACCAACCTGTATCTGTCGCCGCTAGATGAATACTTGGATCGGACTGACATACAGGGAGTGCGCTACGGGGATGACGTCGTTGCCTTTTGCCGGACTCAGGCGGAAGCCGAAAAAGTTTTGAAGGAGCTTTGCCTTATCGTTCAGGAATTGGATCAACGCACCAGTAGTTCGCCCGCTTTTGGAGAGGACTTCTGGCGTCGGGGGCTTGAAAATCGGTTCACGCCTGAAGTTGATGTGCCTAGCATCATCGCGGCGCGTAAACAAAAACGGAAAACCGACATTTTTAACCCGGGCGAACCCTTTGACTTTGTCGGCTTTGAATTCGCAGACACCCGCGTTTTTATCCGCCAGGCAACGCTTGTGAAAGTGAAGAGCCAAATCGAGAAGTACACCCAAAGAAGTGCTGCGCGCATCGCGGATGCCATCGAACGCAACGATCGCCGTTGGGGTGCCATTCAATCCGAGGACGATTCTGCTGATCAGTCCCCCGCCTCTCTCGCGTTCGTATCGCCGCAGTATGTCGCTTGGTCAATTCAGAGGATAAACGGGCTTCTGGGATTCCAGAAGTCTAAAGGCTCCCCACTCCGACCGGGGGTTAAATATGAATTCCTTCCGGGAAGAGGGTTCGCCTGCGGCGTGCTGAAATGCGTCAGTTACGAAGATGTGAAGGGTCAGTTCCAAATCTTGGATCGATATGCGTATTGTCGGTTGAGTCACCTGATCGCGGGCAACCCGGCCTATTTCAAAAAGGGGGCTCCCGTTTTGCGCCCGCTTGGCTTCCGCACATTCAAAGATGTAGTGAACCGCTATCATCCCGAAATTGCTACCGCGGAACCACCCAAGGTCGCGCCACTGGCAGTGTAAGCCGACACCCGGTTCTCTCCCGCCCGCGACCGTCCAGCCTGACAAGAATCCGATTCCATGCCCTGAAAACCCGGCGGCCTCGGCCAGCATTCTTCCCAAAGACCATCAATTCGCGAAGGAAATGGTGACCGTTTCGAGCGTAAAGGCGTTACCCTTTTGACTTTCCCGCTCCTACCTGACAGGCTTTCCACATGAATATATCTGACCTTTCGGCTGCTCAATTGAGCCAAGCCGCGAACATCAAAGCTCAAATCGAGAAGTTGCAAGGTGACCTTGCGAGCATCTTGGGCACGGGTACGCCTGCTGAAACCGCTCCAGCAACCGCCGCGACTGCGGCACCCGTCGCTGCTTCCACGGTGCCGCTGAAACGGGTAGTGAGTGCGGAAACCCGGGCCAAGATGGCGGCGGCCCAGCAGCAACGCCGGGCGGG
>CAIKLQ010000218.1 GCA_903828255.1 uncultured Verrucomicrobiota bacterium | reverse complement strand
TCGCATTCTTCAAAATCTTTGGCATCGACGGGAACAGCAGTGTCGGCGTCGGCAACTTCTGACCGCGCGAAGATTTGCCCCAACCCAACCACCAACCGCCCACGAGCATGAAAACCGAACTGCGCCTCACCGACACCAATGCCGCGTCCGATTCCAAGGGCCGCACCTGGGGTTTGGAAGGCGGCTTGTTCTGGTGGCTCGTGGGCGGTGTCGGCGTGGCTATCACCTTGTTCTTCGTCCTGCTGGTGATCGTGAAGACCTCGCTGCTGACCGCCTTTCTCGTCGCGCTCGTGCCGGTCGGCCTCTGCCTTGCCTACATCTTCGGACTGCGACAGGGCAAGCCGCCCGGCTACGACCGCGATTGTTTCGAGCATTGGGTTTCCGGCGGTGGTTTCGCCCCGGAAGTTCAAACTCGCTTGTTCAAGCACCCGCTTGCGGAGGACCAACTATGAATACTGGCGGACTTGATGTTGTTGAATTGCGACGGCGGACATTGCTCGGACAATTGCAGACCGCCGAAGTGAATCTGCGCGCCGGGTTGCATCAGCACGGCATGGACGCCGTTGTCCGCGCGCACCTCGACCGCGCGCTCGCCCACATCCGCGAAGCCTACATCGCGGTTAACGAGCAAACCAAAATCCGCACCGTTCAGGAAATGGCCGAGCAGCTTGCGCGCATTGAGCAAATGCAGGCCGACCTGCGCGCCCAACAAACGCTCGCTGATCAATCTTCACCCTCAATCCACGTCTGACCTATGCTTGAACGCGCTCCCAATGGCTTCTTCGTCCGCAACCTGATTGTCTTCAATCTCCTCCGGCGGGGCGGGTATGTGTCGAAGGGTTTCATCTTTGAAGCGCCCGATCTCACCAACAGCCCGGTCGCCGACCTCAACGACTTCCAGGATCAACTCTGTCTCCTGCTCGCGTCGCTCCACGAGCATCAGCGGCTGCAAGTGCAATACTTCTGCGATTCCGATTACAAGGGGGAGTTGCTGCGTTACCAGCAGGAGACGGAGAAGTTTTCCAACGTCTGGACCAAGCGCGCCCGCAACGAACGCTTCACCCGTTACTGGCAGGCCATGTCCGAACGTAAACTCCGCCGGCAGCGCGTCATCTTCTACATCTCGCGCTCGCTGGAGAATGTGCCGAAGTCGTTCCAGACCGCCGCCGCCCGGCGCGACTATTACAACACGCTGCTCGACCAGCTTGAAACCGAGTTTGACCACGTCAACCGGCTGCTACTGGAAATCTTCGGCTCTGGTGGCGCGCGCATCCTGCCAATGTCCGATCTTGACCATTTCCGGCACTACAAACGGTTTCTGAATCCGTCGCTGAATGATCGTTTCGACTTCGACCCGGCGGAAGGGTTTTCGCCGGAGCTTTCGATTCAGGAAAATTGCTGGCACAGCGAGGGGAACGGCCAGTCCGACTTCGGCTTCTTCCTCGATGGACACTATCACAGCCTCATCGTGCTGACCCGCTGGCCGCGCACGACGTATCCGGGAATCATCCAGCGTCTCACCAACCTGCGACTGCTGGACTACACCATCACGGTGAATGTTGATCCGCTTCCCATCACCCAGGAAATCAACAAAGAGGAAAAGGAACACGACCGCGTGGCTGGTGATTACGCCAGCGAAAAGAAAATCTCCCTCCTCACGGTGATGGAGAAGAAGCAGAAGAAAATTCATGCGCTGATGCAGGGGCAAACGATCCCGTTCCACGCGATGTTCGCCATCCGCGTCTGGGACAAGACCCGCGACGGCCTCAATGCCAAGGCCGGGGCGATCAAGAACGCCATCAACTCGATGAACGCGGCGCAATACTTCGAGAGCAATCTGCCGAGCACGTCGAGAAATCTGTTTTTCCAAACCTGGCCGGGTTGGACGTGGGGGCGCTACGAGCATCGGAAGCTCTATGCGGAGCATCGTTTCCTGGCGGACATGCTGCCGGTCACGAGCACGTTCACCGGACACCTGGCCACTGCCGAGGCGATCTACGACGGGCCGGCCAACAACCTGGTTGGAATTCAGACTTTTTCCGGCGGCAAAGACTCCGCCTCACCGCAACACGCGGTTTTGCTCGGCATGAGTGGCGCGGGGAAATCCGTCACGGTTTGCGACCTGCTTTCGCAAACCGAAGGTTATTTCGGTTACACCGTTATCATCGAGGAAGGGCTGTCCTATGGCATCTACACCGCGACGGTCGAGGAAGGCGCGCGGCCCATCATCATCCATCCCGACGGCGACCTGACCATCAATTACCTCGATACGAAAGGAC
>CAIKLQ010000217.1 GCA_903828255.1 uncultured Verrucomicrobiota bacterium | reverse complement strand
GAGTTTTACCGGGGTGGACCCGAATGGGGATTGGGTGATCTACTTTCGCGATGCTTCCGCTGGCGGCCTCGCGACGCTGACGGATTGGACGGTGGGCGTGACGGCCGTGCCCGAGCCGATCAATGTGGCGTTGGGAGTGTTTGGCGCTGTGTTTGCCGGGGTGGCGGTAGTGCGGCGGCGGCGGGCGCGCAAATTGTCCGTTGCCCCTTCGCAATAGGGCAAAGAAGGGGTACCCCATGAGCGGGAGCGGTCAAGCGGCCGCTTTGCCAATCGTCGCTCCCAGCGAATCCTAGAGCGTCGGAACGTGCGGAGTGTGGCTAAAAAACGGGGTTTTCGAATGCTAGCAGGGGAGAACGGGCCGAAGAATCCCGTTCGGTCTAGGGGCGGCGAAAGCGTGCGGGAAAGCAGTTGACTGATTTCGGGATTGACGTCACGTTGGGGACGTGAATTTGGTCCAAGACACGGATGTTTTCGTTGCGGCGCTGAAATCCGGCGCGGGGGCGAGTCGTAAATTCATCAGGTTATTGCTTTCAGGGGAGCACTTGCCACTGATGGGGGACAAGCTGTGGTTTGAATATCTGGACTTGGTAAGCCGGGCCGGGCGATTGTGGGCCGACGGGGCGGATGACCGAGCGGAGCGATTGCGCTGGCTGGATGACTTTGCCGCCGTTTGCCAATATGTTCGCGTAACGCGTCTTTGGCGACCCAACTTGGTGGATGAAGGGGATAACCACGTCATGGAACTATGCATTGCTGGCAACGCGGCGGCGCTGGTGACGTTCGACCTGGCCGATTTCAAGGCGGCGACTTTTGCCCCGCCGGGAATGGAGATTCTGCCGCCGGGAGATTTCCTTACCCGCTACGCCTTATGAAGAAAATCGCATCAACCATCCGTTGGAGCACACCCGACAAGCTTTCCCAAGTGGCGGCCATTGCGAAAAAGCACGGCGGCAGCATCAATGGCCTGGTGAACCAGTGGGCGGACACCGTGATTGCCCAAGAGGCTGCGGAAGCCAGTTTTCGGGCGGCGGCGGGGCGCGGCGACCCCAAGCGTTTGTTGGCGCTACTCGACAAGTTGGATGCGGAAGACCAGCGCAAAGGCATTGCCGGAACCCAGCCCTAGAACAGCTTGCCCGCCAGCGTTCCCCCGCTCAGGCGATTGCAGCTGATAAAACTGCCCAACGGCAACGCGGCAACCACTTCCGGGGCGGCCCCGAGCTTGCACACCGTCCGCAATCCATCCGGCGCGTTCAATTTGAAGCAAACCAGCTCCGTGCAACTGCCCGTCACGCTGGCATTGACCAGTTCCATGAACCTAAAAAGAGTAATTGAAACGATTGGACAGCCGCCATCACTGCGCGGCCAGCCAGACGCGGAGGGCGGTAATGTTCGGGGCCACCGCGGCGGTCAGCGCGGCCATTTGGAGCGCCACCGGCGCGTGGGCTTCGACTTTCGCTACCTCCTCTACGGCCAGCAGTTGCGCCCCGAACCCCGCCAATCCGAGCGTCCGGCAGATGCCCTGGAGCGCGTGGGCGCAGCGGGCGAGGTCCGGCAACTGGCCGGCGGCGGCCAGTGCTTCCATTTCCCCCACGCGCAAAGGCAGGTCGCTGAGAAAATCCACAATGATGGCCTGCACGCCTTCCGCGCCCAGTTCGGCGCAGAGCTGGGCCGGCGTTTGCGGATTGAAGCCAAGGGTTGGGGCCGGGTTCGCGCAGGTCGGGGGCAACGGCGTTGGGCCGGGTTGCAACACGTCGGCCACCAATGGCCGCAGGGCGCAAGCCTCCAATTCCAGGCGCATCTGCCCGGCCTCGATCTTGGAGAAATCGAGGCGGTCATTGATGATTTCCAAGAGGGCCGCGCTGCTCTGGCCGATGGTGCTGGCAAACTCCCGCTGCCGCTCGTCCAGCGG
>CAIKLQ010000216.1 GCA_903828255.1 uncultured Verrucomicrobiota bacterium | reverse complement strand
AATGAACTGCGAGGTCGCCAGCAACCCCGGCACGATGTCTCCGCGCAGACGCGTGCCGAAATAGCCCCTTGAAAACGCATGGCACAGCCACGGACTCCCCGGAAACAGCTTCGCGATGAACACGTCGGTGTCAACGTCCGTCGGGTGAGGCGAGCGCGCCTTCAAGTCGTCCAGAGATCCGGCACTCCCGGTGGTCAGAACGTCGATCAAAAACTGGTATTTGGCGGGCCACTGCGGAGTTGTGGTTACTTGGCCACCGGACGGGGACGCGATCGGGGCGGCGGTTGTTTGAGTTGTTGCGACTACCGGGGAGGCGGCGGTTGCGGCTGTGACACTATTTGAACTATTCGGCATTTTGCTTTCGCTTTCTCTGACTTTGTTTTTGTTGCGGCCAACGCGGCCCTACATAGGTGAACTGCGTTGAGAAGCGTCCACGGGAAGAACAAATCGGTAGAAATCTTGCGCCCTGGCTTGGATGCGACGCCTCCTTCACGCGGTGAATAGTGCGGCAAATTAGGGATGCCTTTGGCGAAAACGCGGATCCGGGGTTGCCGGCCCTTGCGGACTTTGGAGGCGGTGGACCACGCGATCCTGGGGCGACATGGAATTGCTCGGCGTGAATCTGGAAGTGAGCCGGCTCGCCGTGGGGAAATCCGTGTCGTTCCAACTGCGCTACCGGGGACGAACCGGGGACGAATGTTGCCGCGTCACGGAGTTTAGCCCGCCGCCTGGCGGTCGCGAAGGCGGCGCTGGAATTGGCCGGGCGATCATGACCGCGAGCATCGGTGTTCCGCGCGCGACGTGGGCCGCCGTGCCGTTGGCGATGATTCTCTCGTTGTCCGCCCCGCCTGTGCAATCTACCCGATCTCCGCCACCTCCGATTCGATGCTCCCCGAAATGGGCCAGGTCGGCGAATTTGCCCAGCAACAGCAGGTCGTCGCGGCCAAACAAGAGGGTCGAACGCCAGTCGCCTTCCTGATGGGAGAGCCGCTCAAACGTCACGTTGTAGCGCACGCCAGCCTCGGTTTGGTTTTGCCAGATGTCGGCTTTGATGCCGCCCAGACGGACTTCATGCACCGGCTGGTTGCGGGGGCCGGTGCGGGTGAGTTTGCCATGATCAATCTCCTCTGAAGGGACGGCCGGGGACCACCGGCGCGTCAACGTTGTTTTACTTCTGCCGATTACCATGAATCGCCCGGCGTTTGCAAGCGGGGCAGCGCAATTCGCTGGAATCCTGCGAAAACACTCTGCTAACCGGACCGGGTAAGGCTCCACTTGAATGAGGGACTAGAATGAGGGACTAAGGGAGTCGCCCCGGCCTTCCGAACTGGTCGTCACGCGGGACGAACGATCTGGGTGACCGCCACCGCACGACCTGGTGACTCCCGATTTCCGTGCTGCGGGCAGCGTCTGCTCGGCAATACCTACGCGGGTTTTCCAAACGGGAAAAATCCCGCTCGCCACCTGCCCATGAAGATGCAAAATCACCGCCAAGGCACTCACGCAAAAGCGATTCCCCCCTGAACCGCAGGGCGTCGATAAAGCATGTTCCTAACAGTTCAGTAACTGCGGCCACCGGGCTTCGGTGATCGGCGGGAATCAACAAGAGCGACCATTATCAAGAACTGAAAAACCTCTAAAAAACCTCTTGCGTTGCAACTTCGGAGGCAGATAGTTGGCATCAAATGATTCTGGCGCAAAACCAATTCTCCCTGAAGCACGGAGCGTCGATAAAACAAATTCCTACGGTATGAGCAGAGCGCAGGTTTGCCTGGTTGGTCTGTTGGCAGCGGCGCTGGTTGCCGCGGTGGGCGCCAGCGAACCCCGTGACATTTCATTTGTCGCGGCTCCGGACCAAAGCGACCAAAGGTATGTGCTCCTGTTGCCGGAGGTGTTTGATCCGGCCCAACCCCATGACCTGCTGGTCTGCCTGCATGGACACGGTTCCGACCGCTGGCAGTTTGTCCGTGCCGATCGCGGCGAAGCTCGCGCGGCCCGAGATATTGCGAAACAGCACAACATGATTCTCGTCTCGCCGGATTATCGCGCGACCACATCCTGGATGGGACCCGCCGCCGAGACCGACCTGGTCCAGATTATCCGCGAGCTAAGAAAGAAGCACCCCATCCGCCGACTGGTTCTCGCGGGCGGTTCGATGGGGGCGACCAGCGCCTTGACGTTCACGGCCCTGCATCCAGATCTGGTTGATGGGGTGGTGGCCCTGAACGGGCATGCCAATCATGTCGAATACCGAAACTTTCAAGAAGCGATCCAAGCTTCGTTCGGAGGAACGAAGGAAGCGATTCCGGAGGAATACAGGAAACGAAGCGCGGAGTTCTTTGCGGAGAAGTTCACCATGCCGATCGCGATCACGGCCGGAGGCCAAGACACCTCGGTGCCGCCGGAGAGTGTGATGCGGTTGGGGCAGGCGATCCAGAAGCGCAACCCGTTTGTCCGTTTGGACTTCAGCGACACTCGCGGGCATGAAACCGACTACGAGGCCTCGATCGCGGCGTATGCCTTTGTGCTGCGGGCGCTCGCTTCGAAAGCGGTCCGCTCCTCCGTTTCGATCAATGGCAGAATCGTCCCACCGGCGCACGGTTCGGCGGCGGGCGTCTGGTTTTATGCGGACCGGGAGAAAGACGCGCAACTGCTCTTTACAGGCCACCCGGGCATGCCGGAATCCTGGCGGCTGACGGCTTCACTGAACGCAGGCGATGAGGTCCGCATCACCTTTGTCTCCGATGCGGCCCTGCTAACGAACATCCAATTCCAGACGGTTGCGCTTTCCCCGTCGGCCTTGGACTGCCGGGCGGAAACCAACGCGCTCGTCATCAAGGCCCGCGACGTCCCCGGAGCGGCGCGCCTCACCGGGTTCGCCTTCGAGAACGTCCCCGCAGCCTTTGCCCCCGAGCGCCGCCCCTTCTCGCGCGACCCGGTGGTTCCGTCTCCGGACCCGCATCCGGCGATTGCCAAAGCCCTCGTGGAATGGGACTGGCGCATGCAGGACGGGATTCAAACGCCCCGCGAGTCGAGGACCTACCGTCAGGCGATTGAGAAACTGCTGCGCCAGACCGACGCCTTGGTGGGCGAGCGGAGGAAGTTGAAGAGCCTCGACGCGAAGGAACAGTCCGCTTGGGAGAACTTTCGCGCGGCCGGTTTGATTGCCACCAACGATGCGACCGCCGAGGAAGCACGGTGGTTCGAGGCCCATCGCCTGCGCCGTCAAATCGTTCTGAGCAATCCGCTGTTCCAATCCGCGCCCTTGCTGTTTTTGAAACATGTCCCGTCGGTCATGAGTCACCAACTCACGCAGGTGTATGGATACTGCGCCCGACCGGGGGGCGGCCTGTTTGTCCTACCCGAACCGGGGGTCAGCATGCGTACGCGGAACATTTCGCCCGCCACCCTCCCGCCCGGAAATTTCATGACCCCCGAGCTTTCCTTCGACGCGCAGAAAGTGCTGTTTGCCTATTGCCCGGTGAAGGAAGCCCCTGCCTCGTGGGATTTTAACGATCAGACCCGGGACCAGCGCTATCACCTCCACGAGTTGTCCCTCGCCTCCGGCACCGTCCGCGCGCTGACCCAGAGCGACACCGACAATTTTTCTCCAGTTTATCTCCCCTCGGGCGACATTCTTTTTGTTTCAACCCGGCGCGGCGGCTATCACCGCTGCGGCCGCGGTCCGTGCTTTGTTTACACCCTGGCGCGCATGGCGGCGGATGGACGGAACCCGCACAGCATCTCGTTCCACGAAACCCATGAATGGGATCCCTGCCTTTTGAATGACGGACGGGTCCTTTACACGCGGTGGGATTACGTGGACCGCAATGCCGTCCATTACGAGCAGCTCTGGTCGGCGCGTCCCGATGGCAGCAACGTCCGCATCTACTACGGCAACAACACCTGGAATCCGACCGGCATTTGGGAGGCGCGCGCCATTCCGGGCAGTTCGCGCATCATGGCCACCGCCTCGCCTCACCACGGCATGAGCGCCGGTTCGGTCATTCTGTTGGATACCACCCAGGCGGTGGATGGAAAGGAGCCTTTGACTCGGCTGACCCCGGAAGTGCGTTTCCCGGAATCCGAATCCCCGCTGGCCTTTGGTCCGGCAGCCGCCGCTGCTGACTTTGACACCCCGGTCCAGAAGTATTGGCGAAGCCCGCTGACCGAACCGTGGATGGAAAAAAACGCCACGGAAGAGGAGCAGCGCTGGCCGGGGCATTGCTATAAATCCCCGTGGCCGCTCTCCGAGAAGTTCTTCCTCGTCTCCTACAGCTTTGACCAATTGGTGGGTGAGCCAGGGCCGAACACTCCCAATATGTTCGGGATCTACCTGGCCGATGGGTTCGGCAACAAAGAACTGCTTTACCGCGACCCCGCCATCTCGAGTCTTTGGGCGCGCCCTCTGGCAAAGCGCACGCCTCCGCCCGAGGTGGCAACGTCCGCGGCTGACCCGGGTAAGGACAGCGGCACGTTCTTCTTGAGTGACGTCATGGAAAGCTGGCCGCGCCTGCCGACAAACACGCCGGTTACGCAGTTGCGCATCATCCAAGTGTTGCTCAAAACCACACCCAACGCAGACTCCCCGAGAGTCGGCGCGGCCTTTGCCGCACCGGGCAAACAGGTGCTGGGCACGGTGCCAGTGGAGGCGGACGGCTCGGCGTTTTTCGAGGTGCCCGCCCGAACTCCGGTGCTCTTCCAAGCGGTCGGGGCCAGGGGACGCGCGCTGCAAACGATGCGCAGTCTCGTCTATCTGCAGCCGGGTGAGAATGAAAGCTGCATCGGGTGTCACGAGCATCGGATGAAGAAGGGGGCCGCGTCAGCGCTGCCACTGGCCAGCCGGCGCGCGCCTTCCAAAATCAAACCCGGACCGGACGGCACGCGTCCCTTCAGCTATCCGCGCCTGGTTCAGCCCGTGCTCGACCGGCACTGTGTCCAGTGCCATGATGGTAAAGCTCCCCAACGTCCCGTCCTGACCGGCGAACCCGAAGGCGCCTTTACGAAATCCTACAACGCCCTGGTCAGCCACGTTTCCTTCTCGGCGTGGAACCGTCCCGAACAAAACTTCGAGCCGCTGACCGAGCCGTTGCGGTTCGGCGCGCTGGGCAGTCCGCTGACCAGAAGGCTGGAGCAAGGTCCCTGCAAGGTTGCCTTGACTCCCGAGGAGGAGGAACGGCTCTACACGTGGATGGACGCCAACGCGCTGTTCTACGGAACCTTCGATGAGAAGGAACAAAAGAAGCAATTGGTAGGCGAGGTGATCGAGGGCCCAAAGGAGTGAAGGTGATTTTTGGCGTGACTCAACTGAACCGCCGGCACTGGCGTGAATTGATCTTTAAGGATGATGCGGATTACCAGCGATTCTTCGTGGGGCTGATGGCTCCTGAAATTCCCGCCGCGAGGGCGAACGGTACCGTCAGTCCGTCCGACATGCCGATCACGATGTCCTTCACCGTGTCGCCGCCCCGGAAGTGTTCTTCCCGATGATAGATATTCCCCATATTGGGCAGGGTAAGGGCGAGCGGCATGGGCAACAAGCGAAGTCCGGCGCGGCTGTGTTGAGATCGGTCGTGGGGTTGCCGCCCGGCATGGTTAATTATGCCCTTTGGACTTTGGGTCTCCTACCTGCCAGCCTCCAGACATGAACATATCTGACCTTTCAGCTAATCAAGTGCGAGAAGCTGCCAACATAAAAGCACAAATGGAGAAGTTGCAGGAGCAACTGACCAGCGTCCTGGGAACGGGTGCGTCTGCCGCGCCTGCCGCCACTCCC
This sequence comes from uncultured Verrucomicrobiota bacterium, assembly GCA_903828255.1. Classification (GTDB taxonomy): domain Bacteria; phylum Verrucomicrobiota; class Verrucomicrobiia; order Limisphaerales; family JADLHS01; genus CAIKLQ01. The sequence continues at coordinate 1,708 of CAIKLQ010000216.1, read as the reverse complement.
GCCGCCGCCGTCGCTCCCAATGCGCCCGTGAAACGCACGGTGAGTGCGGCGACGCGGGCCAAGATGGCTGCGGCCCAACAGCGACGCCGGGCGGTGAAGCAACCGGCGACGGCTGTGCAACAAGCCACGGCCCCGAAGAAGTTCACGATGAGCGCCTCCGCCAAAGCGGCGATCAGCAAAGCGGCCAAGGCCCGCTGGGCGAAGATCAAGGCAGCGAAGACTCCCAAAGTCGTTCTGGCCGTCAAGCCTGCCAGCAAAGCCGCTCCGGCTACCACGCCCGCCCCCAAGAAGTGGAAGATCAGTGCTGCGGGAATGGCTCGAATCAAGGCAGCCAGCAAAGCCTACTGGGCCAAGAAGCAAGCGGCGAAGAAGTAGTACAGTGATGAAGCGCCGGACGCTGAGGCAGCTTCGCCCCAAACGGCAGCCGGAAAACCCCCACAGCGTTTACGTCGTGCTGCTCGATCCAGCGGTCGGAAAAATCCGCACCGTCCGCGCCGCCTACCTGGATCGTAAACGCAAGCAGCCCTGCGTTTATGTGGGGATGACGGGACTGACGCCGGAAGAACGCTTTGGCAATCACAAGGCGGGCAACAAGGCGGCTTCCGTGGTGACACGCTACGGCATCCGCCTGCTGCCGGAACTTTTCGCGCACCTGAACCCGATGCCCTTCGAGTCAGCCGCCCAGATGGAAGTGGATTTGGCCGAGGATTTGCGTCGGGCCGGATACACGGTCACGGGCGGGCATTGACCTTGGTGTTTACGCGCTGCTGGACTTTCGGGCGGACGGCGATTTTCACGCGCAGGCTGCTGCCGCCGCCTGTTCATCGTAGCGGTGTTTCGCCGCCAGCACCGTCGCGGTGTCAGTCGCAATGCTGGCCAACCCCATGCCAAAGCCTTTGAGCGGATTGTGCCAACGTGCCTGGCCAGTGAGCGGATCAAGGCAGAATATCTCGCCGTAACAGGAGGCGAGAATGGCTCCATCTTGGAGGACGACGTTCACAAAATCCGCGCCTTTGAGATGGGTCGTCCACACTTGCTGGCCGCTGGCCCGATTCAAGGCGACGACCGAGCCTTTGATGCCGACGAAGATCCAGTCCGATGGTTTCATAGAGTTCGTTGTTTCATTGCATTTGCCTGCTGTTGTTCACTTCACTGATCTGCGAGTTGAGCGTCCAGTAGTCGTACAGGTAGCCAAGTCCGAATACGCCCAGCGTCAACAGATATTAAGAGTCCCGTCCCCCACTTGCCCATGTAAAACCGGTGGAGGCCGAAGACCCCGAGGAAGGTGAGCAGAATCCCCGCGACCGAGTAGTTGATTGGCCCGGCCACAAACCTCCGGTCAGCGGCCCGATCCATCGAAGGGATCAGAAACAGGTCAATGATCCAACCGATGAGAAAAAGTCCACAGGTGAAAAACCAGATCGTGCCGGACACCGGCTTGCCGTAGTAAAAACGATGCGAGCCGGTGACACCGAAAAGCCAGAGCAGGTAGCAGGCTCTCTATAACTTGGATCCGGCGTGAAAAGCGGGGTGGGCGCGCGATTTGCCTTAGTATTGACAGGTCGAAATGGCCTTTTTAATTTGTGAGCCTTACCTCACTTTTGGTGAGGTGAGGCGCTAACTGCGCCGCGCACCAAGAAACCTCAAGATCGCCTGTAATCACGGGGGGTTGACGCATTATGGCGGCCTTTACTTTTTTCACGAATTT
>CAIKLQ010000215.1 GCA_903828255.1 uncultured Verrucomicrobiota bacterium | reverse complement strand
GACACGATTCTCGCCGAGATCGAGCAGCACGGCTTGCAGTGGTTTCCGATGTTGCTGGCCGGGTCCGGCTACGCGTTGCCCACATGGCTTCACGACTCCACGAACAACTTCGGTTTCAAATGTCTCGAACACGGAATCGTTCACGACACGCAGAGCATTTTCCAGCCGTACCAAACCGAATACGCCAGCCGGTTCGTCGCCGAGTTCGGCAAGCGCTATGGCGGGCGCAAATCGCTCCTCGGCATCCGGCTCGGGCCGAGCGGCGATTATGGCGAAGCCCAATATCCAGCCAAAGGGCCGGGGTACGGCTTCAAGCAGCACCACACGCACATCGGATACTGGGCGGCGGATGATCTGGCGCAGGCGGATTTCCGGACGCATTTGCAGAAGCAATACGCCGAGATCGGGAAGTTGAACGAAGCGTGGGAAAGCGGCTTCAGTTCGTTCGATCAAATCACGACGTTTCTTCCGGAAACCGCCGTCGTCCGGCGCAAGCGGCTGGATTTCGCCAACTGGTATATGGGCGCGATGAGCGAATGGTGCGAGAAGTGGGCGATCTGGTCCCGTCAAGCGCTCCCGAACACAGTCATTCACCAATCCTCGGGCGGCTGGGGCCCGGTGCAGATCGGAACGGATTACAGCTATCAGGCGCGCAGCATGGCGCGGGTTCGCGGGGGAATGAGGTTGACCAACGAAGGCGATGATTATCCCGACAATTTCACGATCACGCGGATGGCGTCCTCGGCGGCGCGGTTTTACGGCATCGCCACCGGCTACGAGCCGGGCGGGTACGGCTGCAAGCGCGGCGTAATGGCGCGGCTGTTCAACGCGGTAACGACCGACGGCGGGCATCTTTTTTATTACCTTGGCAATCTGACCGCCAACGATCAGGCGCTGGCGGCGTGGCTCAAGTATGCGCCGTTTCTCGACCAGCGCGCCAAGCCGGTGATTGACGTTGCCGCGTTTTACCCGGACACGTCGCTCAAGCTGGACGACGAGATGGTGCGTTACCGGTGGGCCTCGACGTATTTCACTGTCGGCCGGACGATGCGCGAAGAGCTGGATTTTGATTACGCCAGCGAGCAGATGATTCTCGACGGGGCGCTGGATCGCTACAAGGTTCTCCTCTTCCTGTGGGGCGCGATCACCGAGAAGCCGGTGCTCGAACGGATGGACCAATGGGTGCGCCACGGCGGCACGCTGGTCTTCGCGCCCAGCCCGCGCGGCAATCCATCCACGGTGGAAGGCGACACCGCGATCGCGCAGAAATGGCTGGCGGGGGACACTGGCAAAGGCCGCGTGATTCTCTGGCGCGGTGACTTGATTCCGTCACGGTCCTACGCCGAGTTCGTGCGCGAGTTGTTGCTCAAGACGCCGTCGCTCCAACCGCAAACCCGCGCCGCGCTACAAATGGAAAAGCCCACCACTGTCTATTGGAGCGTCCTCGAAAACGGCAAGGTCGCCCTACTCAATTTCAGCAGCCGCCCGGCCAGCGTGCGCCTGGCGAACGGAAAGAGTGTCAAGATCGCGCCCTACGAGATGGCGATGGAGTGACGTAGGACCGGCGCGGCGCCAGGCCCGTTATTTCATGGCCCAGACGTTCCCCTTGCTGCTCGTGATCCGGAATTCCGAAGCTGAAGTCCGTTGGATGGAAATGCACGACTGGCTGAACGACTGCGGCGTTTTGGCGGAATGTTTCTTTACGGGATGACAAGGCGGCGTCAGCCCCGGAACGCCCCGCGATATTGCATTTTGCGCGTGGTGATGTCGGCGGCGCTGGTTGTGGATTGCGGGAGGTCCAGGCCCCGCCCGCGGGCGGCGAGGAAGGAGGCGGTGCAGGTATCACCGCGACCGGTGCGGCCTTCGAGCGCGTAGCTCCCGAAGGCGGCGCTGGAGGTTTCCCGGCCGTCGAACACGCAGACTCCTCCTTGGTGGGTGAGCAGGACCAGCTTGGGGCCGAGGGCGTGAACGGCTTGCGCGGCGCGCTTGGGATCTTCCTCGCCCGTGAGCAGGAGGGCTTCCTTTGAGTCAACTTTGAATAAATCCAGGAGCGGCAGGAGCGTGTGCTTTTCAGCGAAATCGCGATGCAGCATTTGGCCGTCCGGTTCGGCTACACGCAAGAAGCCCTGAGCATCGGCGGCCAGAAAAGTCGCACGCGGGCGCAGGAGCGTGAGCAGGGCAGGGGGGAACTCGCCGAACCAGAGCGGATTGACGTGGACGACGTCCGCGCGAAACCCGGCGATGCAATCAAGGTCCTCTTCCGTGAACGGCGCGGCGCGGGAGATGAGGGCGCTTTGTCGGTCATCGGGATTCTCACTGGGATAGACGTTGCGAATCGAGGTGCTCGTGGGGCTGGGGAGGAATACACACTCCACGCCCGCTTTGCTCAAATGCCCGAAGCCGGGACGGTGGCCTCGGCGCATTTGGTGATCACGATGGCTTGCGCGCCGAGTCGTTGGGCCGTGATGGCCCCATGCACGACTCCGCCGCCGTAGAGGGTTTCGGTTTGTCCGCGCACGACGTTCTGGTCCACGCAGACGTGACCGACGAAGATAATTTTCATGTCATTGATCCGGTTTCCGCTTTCCAAAAATCCACAGTGACGCTGCCAGTGCCGTGGACAACGCCAGGGCGCTGATCCACACGGCAAACACCAAGCGGAAGGAATAAGTCGTGGTGCCGTTGACGACCACTTTCGAGGCGTCGAGCAAGTAACCGCTCAACTTGTCTTGCACGGCCGCCAGCACGTAGCTGAACAGGCCCACGAAACCCATCGCCGCGCCCGCCGCCCGGCGCGAAACCAGGTCCACGGCCATCAGTCCCCCCAGATACACCAGCAAGCCGCCCATCCCCAAACCGAACGCCGCCAACGCCACGGTGTCGAGGACTGGATGGCCGGGCGGAATCCAGTACAACGCCAGCAATGAAACCACTTCCAACATGCCGTAGAGCAGCGCGGGGACATTGCGCCGGTGGCCAAACAGTGTGTCGGACACCCAGCCCGAACTGACCGAGCCGATCAAATTGGCGATGTAACAAACGAACATCGCGTTGCCGGCGTCGGTCAAGGTGAACCCCTTGGCCGTTTGCAGGTAGAGCGGTCCCCAGTTGTCTATTCCGTAGCGGCCCACCGAGAGGCAGCCGGCGGCCAGCGCGAGAATCCATACGCCGGGATGCCGGATCACTTCCAGTTGCAACTGGCCCACCGACGCGGTTTCCTTCGTCACGGGTTCGGGCGGCTCGTTTTTGTATTCGTGAACCGGAGGCAGCCCGTAAGTCTGCGGGCGATCCGCCAGTGTGCGGTAGAGAATCAGCGACGCCACGACGCACACCAAGCCCGGCCCCCAGAATCCCCACTGCCAGCCGAAGTGCGTGATCAGAAAAGCCGTGCCGACCGAATTCAAGGCGAGGCCGATGCTATGACTGGCGCTCCAGATTCCGTAGCGCGTGCCGCGTTCTTTCCTGGCGAACCAATGCGACAGCGCCACCACGCTGGGCGCGGAGCCGACGGATTGGAACCAACCGTTCAGCCCCCAGAGCACCAGAAAGACGGTGTAGATTGGGTTGAAGCCCAAGGCCAGATTTGCCACCGCCGAAAGTAACAGCCCCGTGGACATGAACCGGGCGATGTTGCAGCGGTCAGCAAGGAAACCGTTGATCAGTTTTCCAACGGCATAAACAATCAACAAGGTGAACCCGACCGTGCCCATCTCCGTGGCGGACATGACCTGCGCCTCGAGCATCTGCTTCTTCGCCATCGAGAAATTCTGTCGGGTCGTATAGAAAAGTCCGTAGCCGAACAACACGGAGAGGAACACCGACCAGCGCTTGAATTCGTAACTGCGGCGGACCTCTGCCGGGTCTTTCGAGAAAACAGGCTGGTCGGCGCGCGTGCGGAAGAAATCAAGTATCATCGCGTTGCGCCCAGAGAATTCCCGATCCAAGAGCTTCCGCGCTTCGACTCTGGGGCGGGATTTTTCCCGGGCAGGCAATCGAGCGGGCCGGAGCCGATACGCGCAATGTTTAGGACTGGTTTCACCATCTGCCGCAATTACAACCCAACTCGGCGCCAGGAGTCACGGTCTAATTGAAACTAAGAAGTGTCGGGCCGGAAACGCATGATTCCCGATTGCGCCCTCGTTCCCATCCTCCGAGGAGCTAAGTCAAGCGCGGGCTTGGCAATTTTGTTTTTCTTCTTCTTCGGTTTTCGGTTTTTGGAGTGAACGGCTGGGACAGCCAACTAAACTAACAGCGGGGCGGCTGGCGAGCCCACAGCTCGCGCCCTGCGACGGTCGAAGCCCTGGCGCTTTCGGCGGCCAGGATCAAGGGAGTTCGGAGGGGTCAGTCGGTTTTCCTTTCGGTGCCGGCGCGCATTGCGATTCAGGATTCGGGTGTGCTTCCTCCGAGGTGAGCGGCAGCGGACCGGCGCTTCCGTCCCTATGCGTAACCCCAGCGAACTGAAGCGGCGACTGGACAGACAGGCGGCGTATCGTGGAAACTAAGGGCGGAACATGCCGATATACGAATACGAACTCTGCGAGGGCAACTGCCATGTGTGTGGCGGGACATTTACCTTGAACCGCCCACTGTCAGCGAAGCCGTTGACGAACTGTCCGTCCTGCAAGAAGCCGGTGCGCAAGGTGTTTTCCGCCTTCAGCACGCCCACCAAGCTCAAGCCCTTCTCCACGACCGACGCCAAGAAAGCCGGCTTCACCGTCCTCAAACGCCTCGGCAAAGGCGAATACGAGCGGCAGTAAAGGGCAGGTTGGAGTTCAGCTTTGGCTTGTTGGCGGCGAAGCACGCTATAGCGTGAACTCCAACAGCGGAACGATTTCCGCCCGGCGGTGTCTATAACCCAGAATGCAACGCGCCCAGGTCACTTTCCCCAGCGCCATAATTCGCGACTTAATTCACTGGCCAAGTCACCGAGGCTGGGCCAACTTTCCACCAACATCATGAGCGAACTTCAAATCATCCAAGGTACGCTCGCCAGCGCCGCTCGCCGCCGCCGCTGGGCGCGCGCGCTTCGCGGTTGCTGGCTGGGCTTGTTCGTCGGCTCGTTGTTCTGGCTCGTCGCCCTTGCCGTCTTCAAACTCGCGCCCATTTCCGCTGCCGTCCTCCTCTGGCCTGGCCTGCTTGCCCTGGCGTGTCCGTTGGTTGGGTTTGTCATTGGCGGCTGGCGCAAACCCGCCTTGCCCGAAACCGCGCGCTGGGTGGACGTCCGGCAAAATCTCAAGGAGCGCATGAGCACCGCCCTCGAATTCTCCACTGACGGTCACGCCGGCACCTGGCGCGAACTTGTCCTGCGCGACGCCGTCAGTCACGCGCAGGAAATTGATCCGCGCAAGCTCGTGCCATTCAACTTGCCGAAGGTGACGCGCTGGGCGCTGCTGGCACTCGCGCTCGCAGCGGGGCTGGGGTTTGCGCCCGAGTATCGCAGCAAGCAGTTTGTTCAGCAAAAAGCCGACGCCAAGAACATCAAGGAGGCCGGCAAACAGGTGGCGGATTTGACCCGGAAGCAAATCCAGCAACGCCCCCCCGCGCTGGAGACGACCAAGAAGTCGCTGGAATCAGTTTCCGAACTGGGTGACAAACTCGCCAAGGTTTCCCTCACCCGCAGTGAAGCGCTCAAGAATCTTGCGAACCTCAGCGACAAGCTCAAAGACCAACTCAAGGACTTGAGCAAGGATCCCGGCCTCAAGAAAATGGAGCAAGCCGCGCGCACCCCGAGTGGCAACGAAGCCCAAAACGCCAACGGAATGCAGAAACAGATGGAGTCGCTGCAAAAGCAATTGGGCAACCAGACCGGCAATCCCGAGGCGATGGACAAGTTGCAGAAGGACCTGGAGAAATTGCAGGAGGCCGCCAAAGCGCTCGCCGACAAGAGCGGTGAAGGCGCGGAGGCGGAAAAGCAAAAGTTGAGCGCCGCGCTGTCCTCCCTGGCCCAGCAAGCTTCCGAAGCCGGATTGCAGTTGCCGCAGCTTGATGACGCCGTTCAAGCCCTGGCCGCGAATCAGACGGACCGTTTCATGAAGGACCTCGACGCCGCCCTGACCGACCTGGACAAGCTCCGCGACATGGCGAAGAAGCTTCAATCCATGCAGGCGCAGGCGGAGAAACTCGGCAAAGACCTCGCCGAGCAACTCAAGAACGGGCAGGCCGCCGCTGCCGCGAATACCTTGAAGAAACTGGCCGAGCAATTGAAGTCGGCCAATCTGAATCCCGAGCAGCAGAAGAAAATCCTGGATGAAGTGTCCAAGGCGCTCCCCGCCGCGAGTGATTACGGGAAGGTCGCGGATTTGTTGAAGCAGGGCGCCAAGCAGATGAGCCAGGGCGACAAACCCAACGCGTCACAATCGCTCGCCGAGGCGGCTAAGGAACTGGAGAAACTCATGGAGCAGATGAACGACGCCGAGTCGCTGATGGCCTCCCTCCAGAATCTCGACAAAGCCTCGATGTGCATCGGCCAGTGCAAAAGTTGGGGTATGTGCCAGGGAAAGCGGCCCGGCTACAATCCGTTTGGCAAGAACCCCGGAGCCGGCGTCGGCAGTTGGGGGCAGGAAGGCGGCGAGTGGATCGAGAACTTTGATGACGGCACGGGAAACATTGACCGTTCCGCCCTCAATGATCGCAACCAGGACGGTCGCGGTCTCAGCGAGCGCGAACAGCAAGACCTGAGCAACGTGCTCAAGCCCGACAAGGTCCGAGGCCAATTCTCCCCCGGTGGCCAGATGCCGAGCATCACCTTGAAAGGCGTCAGCATCAAAGGCACAAGCAAGGTGCAATACGAGGAATCCGTTACCACCGCGCAAGCCGACGCCCAGAGCGCGCTCAGCCAGGAAAAAGTCCCGCGCGCATACCAAGGCGCAGTGAAAGACTATTTCGACGATCTAAAGAAATAACCGCGAAATACACGAACCACACGAAAAGGAATTTCAGATTCGCCGCGGACGGTTTTGCTTTCGTGTATTTGGTGTATTTCGTGGTTTCACAATAAATGCCTATGAGTACCGAACAACAAATCCAATCCTTCCGCGACACCTACGCCGCGCTTCAGGCCGAGATCGGCAAGGTCATCGTCGGCCACACGGCCATTGTCGAGAGCACCCTCATCGCCCTGTTCGGCGGCGGGCACGTGTTGCTCGAAGGCGTGCCCGGTCTCGGCAAGACGCTCCTCATCCGCACGCTCGGCGAGGTGCTCGACATGCCGTTCAATCGCATCCAGTTCACGCCCGACCTCATGCCCGCCGACATTCTCGGCACGAACCTCGTCATGGAAACCGATGCGGGCCGGCGCGAATTCCAGTTCCAGCGCGGCCCGATCTTCGCGCACCTGATACTCGCCGACGAAATCAATCGCGCCACGCCCAAAACCCAGTCCGCCATGCTCGAAGCCATGCAGGAAAAACAGGTCACCGCCGGCGGCGAACTCCGCAAACTCGGCGAACCCTTCTTCGTCATGGCCACGCAAAACCCGATTGACCAGGAAGGCACCTATCCGCTTCCCGAAGCGCAACTGGATCGCTTCTTCTTCAAAATCATCGTTGGCTATCCGAACGCGGATGAATTGACCGAAGTCATCAACCGCACCACGACCGGCACAAAGACCGAGGTGAACAAAGTCCTGACCCGCGAAGCCCTCAGCGAACTCATGAAACTCGTGCGTGAAGTCCCCGTCGCGTCGCACGTGAAGGATTACGCCGTGCGCCTTGTGCTCGCCACGCATCCCAAGACCGACACCGCCGCACCGATTGCGAACCAGTATCTGCGTTTCGGCAGCAGCCCGCGCGGCGCGCAAACGCTCATCCTCGCTGGCAAAGTCCGCGCGCTGGCGCAAGGCCGCTTCAACGTCAGCTTCGAGGACATCCAATCCGCCGCGCTGCCCGCGTTGCGCCATCGCCTCATCCCCAACTTCGAAGCCGAAGCCGAAGGCATCACCACCGACCACATCATCGAACAGATTTTGCGCGACGTGCCGGTGAGCGCGGAGGCGGTGAACGCGTGAGCCAACGCGCATGTTCGACGACTTCTTAGTAAAGCATTTCCAGGGGCCAACCGAAGCAGGACGATACTTGATGGTCGTCGCTTTGGTTTTGGCCGTTGCGGGAGTTCTCTGCTTTCGCAAGCGATTGGCACAGGCAATTTCTCTTACGCTGGTGTTCCTCCTCGGGGCTGCGATTGTCACCCCTAGCTTTATTCCTGCAAGGCCATACGCGCAGCGAAATGCCTGCATCAACAACCTGAGAGTAATTCAGCAAGCAAAGGCTTATTGGGCTGCTGAACATGGTAAATCGGCTCCCGGCGTTCCGACCGAATCGGAATTGGTCGGCGAAGGGAAATACATCAAGCACGATCTTCAATGTCCGCGCGGCGGGGCTTACCTTGTTGGAAGCGTGGGTGATAACGTCGCGTGCAGTCATTCTGATCTCGGGCATCGCCTCGGTAACGCTCCGACTGATTGAACCATGTCCCTCCTCACCCCCGAACTCCTGCGTCGCCTCGAGCAATTCCAATTGCTCGCCGCATGGCGTGAATGCCCGCCCCCATCCGCGAAGCGGATGAATGTGAATAGCCGTGGGTGCCAACCCACGGACCAACGCCCCAAAACCAAACCGACCCTGAAGGGATCGCACAACTGAACGAACATGGCCACGTTCACTCAAGTCTATTACCACATCGTCTTCTCCACGAAAAACCGCGAACGCGTGTTGCTGGCCAACAAACGTGACGACCTGTTCCGCTACAGCTGGGGCATCCTGAAGAACAAAGACTGCCACCTCTATCACATCGGCGGCGTGGAAGATCATGTTCACATTTTGACCGAGGTGCATCCCACCATCGCGCTTGCCGATCTGGTCAAGGACATCAAAACCAGTACCAGCAGTTGGATCAAACAGAACAACATCTTCCCCGGCTTTGATCATTGGCAGGATGGCTACGGTGCGTTCACCGTTTCGCACAGTGACAAAGACGCGGTGATTGAATACATCAAGGGGCAGGAAGAACATCACAAGATCGTGTCGTTCAAAGAGGAATTTAGGGAATTCCTGGTCAAGCATGGGATTAAGTTCGATGAAAAATATCTGGTCTGATTGGGCGCGTGATTGTTCGGTCCTTTCAGGGCCGATGATGATCGGGAACGTATTCCGTGGGTTTCACCCACGGCTATTCATGTTGTTCGCCTCCGGCGAACCGACCGACAGGAGACAACGCGGTTTTCCATCCGCGAAGCGGATGAACGTGAATAGCCGTGGGTGCGAACCCACGGACCAACGCCCTGAAACCTATTCGACCCTGAAGGGGTCGTACAACGCGTTGTTCGGCCCCTTCAGGGCGGGATTATTTGTTTATCGCTGTTCCGTGGGTTTCACCCACGGCTATGCATGTTACTCGCCTCCGGCGAACCGACAGCTACACGCGGCCATTCGATGTTGGATGTTGGATGTTGGACGTTGGATGTTTCCCCCTTCCCATGTCTAGCCTCCTCACCCCTGAACTCTTGCGCCGGCTGGAGCAATTCCAATTGCTCGCCGCACGACGCGCCAAGAGCAGCGCGAAAGGTGACCGCCGCAGTCGCGCGCGGGGGCAATCCGTCGAGTTCGCCGACCACCGCAGCTACGTCCCTGGCGATGACTTCCGCTACCTCGACTGGAATCTCTTCGGTCGCCTCGACAAACTTTTCCTCAAGCTCTACGAGGAGGAGCGCGAGCTGCCCGTTCGCATTTTCCTCGATGCCAGCGAGTCCATGACCTTCGGCGAGCCGCGCAAATTCGACTTCGCCCGCCAAGTCGCCGCCGCCATCGGCTACGTGGCGTTGTGCGGATTTGATCGCGTGAGTGTCGTGCCGTTTCCGAACGCGCAAGGCCGAAGCCAGCCTACGCAACCAGGTAACAATCCCGCCGCCAGCTATCAGCAGCAGTCAGCCATCGAAGGTGCGCTCCGTGCCGTGCGCAGCAAGAAATCCTCGATGCAGTTCTTCCAAAACCTCAATGCCCTGACCGCTGCCGGTGGCGCAGATTTCAACGAAGCTTTGCGCCGTGGCGCATTGGAAGCCCGCCACACCGGACTCGCCATTGTCCTCAGTGATTTTCTTGACCCAGCGGGCTACGAAGCCGGCCTGACTGCGCTGGTCGGTCGTGGTTTCCAGGTCAACGTGGTCCAGATTCTTGCGCCCGAAGAACTCACGCCCACGACCTTTGGCGATTTGCGCCTCGTGGATTCCGAGAGCGGCGGGTTGCAGGAAGTGACGTTCGGTCGCTACCGCATGAAGGCGTATCAGCAGACCGTGCAGAATTTTATCCAGCGCCTGCGTGAGTACACGACCAAGCGCGGCATCAACTTCTTCATGGCGCCGTCGAACATGGATTTGCAGGATTTGCTGCTTAAGCAATTGAGGAAGTCGGAGGTCTGGGGATGATAGAGTCAAAGCTAGTTTCTTGGCTCGCCCTCACCCCGGCCCTCTCCCCCGGGGAGAGGGAGAATCGTTCGCCGGTCTCGGACAAAACGAGTCGCCCGGATCGTTCTTTTACGCTTTGCTCCAAATCGCCAAAAGGCGGAGATGGACAGAAGGACTTCCGTACCACGAAAGGCAGCCGAAAGCTCTTCCCTCTCCTCGGGGGAGAGGGTCAGGGTGAGGGCGAGCGTCAGACAAACTTAGCTTCGCGAGCCGGAGGCCGCGCATGAACTTCCTCGCCCCTCTAGCCTTCGCCTTTGCAGCATCTATCCCCGTCGTCATCGTTTTCTATCTGCTGAAACGCAAACGGGTCGTCAAACTCGTTTCCAGCACGCTCCTCTGGCAAAAATTCCTCGCTGACACCCAAGCCAGCGCGCCGTTTCAGAAGCTGCAGAAGAACTGGCTGCTGTATCTGCAAATCCTGCTGCTCGCGCTCGCGGTGCTGGCGCTCACGCGACCGTTCTTCGCCACCACGGCCAAGCCAGCGCAGTTGCGCGTCCTCATCCTCGACGGCTCGGCCTCGATGCAGGCCACGGACGAATCGCCGTCGCGCTTCGAGCGGGCGCGCACCGAGGCACTTAAGTGGGTAGATAGTCTCAAGCAATCCGACCGAATGGCCACATCCGACCAAATGGTCATCCTACTTGCAGGAGCGAACACCGAGGTCAAACAATCCGCCACCAGCGAGAAGGCCGCGTTGCGCCGCGCGTTGCATGCCTGCGCGCCGTCGGATTCGCCCACGCGACTCGTCCCCGCGCTTAAGATGGCCGAGTCGCTCGTGCGCGACAACAAGGATGCAGAGATTCACCTCTTCAGCGACGGCGCGGTTCCGGAGTTGAGCGATTTCGAGAACAAGGCGTTGCCGCTGATCTATCACAAGGTAGGCCAGCGCGCGGACAATCTCGGCATCACCGCGCTCGACGCCCGGGCGAATCCCGAGGACGCCAAACAACGCGCCATCTACGCCAGTGTCGGGAATTTTTCCTCGAACACCATGAGCGCCGATCTCGAACTGTTACTCGACGGTCAATTGCTCAACACCGTTCCGCTCACCATTCCCGGCGGACAAACTGCTCCGCAAGTTTTCAAGGCGTCGCAAGCGAAGGACGGCGTGTTCACCGTTCACCTCACGGGCAAAGATGATCTCTCCGCTGACAACGAAGCATCCATCGTGAGCTTGTTGCCGAAGCCCGTGAACGTCTTGCTCGTCACGCGCGGAAATCGGCTGCTCGAAAAAGCGCTGCGCGCCGTGGCGAACGTGCAACTGGCGGTGGCGAATGATTTGACCGACGCGGGCGCGGGATTTGATTTCATCGTGCTCGACGGCGTCGTGCCGACCGCGTGGCCCAAGGGCAATGTGCTGGCGTTTCGCACCGTGAACACGAACTGGGTCGAGAGCGTCGCCGCCGTGGAAGCGCCGGTGATCGTGGACTGGAAATCCACGCACCCGCTGTTGCGCTACGCCGGATTCGACAACGTGCAGATCGTGCAGAGCCTCACTGCGCGCGCGCCGACGTGGGCGGTCTCGATCCTCGAAGCGCCGCAAGCGCCGCTCATCCTCGCGGGCGACCTGGGCCGCCAGCGCATCGTGTGGGTGGGCTTCGATCCGCTGGAGAGCAACTGGCCGTTGCGCGTGTCGTTCCCAATCTTCATCGCCAACGCCGTGGACTGGCTCAATCCCGCCAACGCGAAAAATTCCCAACTCCTCATCAAAGCTGGCGACCCGTTCCGCCTCGCGCTTGCTGAACCGATGAAGAGCGCCGAAGTAAAATTCCCTGACGGCTCGACGAAACAACTCGACCTAGGCACGGACGCCAAGGAAATCGTCTTCGGCGACACAGCCAAGCAAGGCGTCTATCACCTGCGCGCTGGGACGAACGAAGTCACCTTCTGCGCCGACTTGCTCGATGCCGCCGAGAGCAACATCCGTCCACGTGACGAACTCAAATTCGGCGAATACACAAGTGTGGCTGCCACCACCGTGCAACGCACGAACCTGGAACTCTGGCGCACGCTGGCCGCCATCGGTCTGGCCGTGCTGCTGTTCGAGTGGTGGTGGTATCACAGGAGGACGGTGTGAGAGTCCAACTGTGGAGTGGAGCGCCATGAACAACGAACAAAAGCCAAAAGAAGCAGGCAGAGTCCCCATCCGGGCTTTGGTGGTTTGGCTCGGAGTCTTGGCGTTTATTCTATGGCTCACGTATTTTCGCAACCACGACAAATCAGAATCGGAAGTCATCATGTACGCCGCGCAAGACCAAGTCTATGCCGAACCGATCCTGCACGAGTTCGAGAAAGAAGCCGGCATCAAGGTCAAAACCGTCTATGACAGCGAAGCGGTGAAGACCGTCGGGCTGGCGAATCGGTTGCTCGCCGAGCGCAGTCATCCGCAGTGCGACGTGTTCTGGGGCAACGAAGAAATGCGCACGCGCCAACTCGCCGCGCAAGACGTCTTCCGCGAAACCAACGGCTGGGTGTCCTTCGGCTACCGCAGCCGGCGCATCGTTATCAACACGAACTTCGTTTCGGAGCGCCGGTCTCCGACCCGGCCCGATGAAAAGCCAGAACAGCAGCGCGCCGGATCGGAGATCAGCGCTCCGACTTCTCTGCTCGAACTCACGAACGCAATCTGGCGGGGCAAAGTGGCGTTAGCGTTCCCGCAATTCGGCACCACGGCGACGCACTTTCACGCGTTGAAACAACTCTGGGGCGAGGAAGGTTGGCGCGCCTGGTGCCGTGCGCTCGCGGCGAACAAGCCATTCATCGTAGACGGCAATTCCGTCGTCGTGAGACAGGTCGCTCGCGGCGAGGCGTGGATTGGTTTGACCGACTCGGATGATATTATTGCCGGCCAACGTGAAGGGTTGCCCATCGCTGCATTGCCGCTCACGGCGGAATTGTTGCTCATCCCGAATACCGTCGCGGTGATTCGCAACACGCCGCATCCGGAGAGCGCACAGAGGCTCTTTGAGTATCTCAGACGCCGGGAGATCGCGGACCAGTTGGTTCAAGCCAATGCCCTGGAGGGTGCGGCCGAAGGGGCGGATGGAACGACTTTAAGGCCTGATTGGGATGCTTTACTCCGACATCTGGAGACGACAACCAAACAGCTTAACGAGGTTTTTCTGAGATGACCTTGATCAAGTTAAGTTCCAACGCTCGCCCTCACCCCAGCCCTCTCCCCCGGGGAGAGGGAGAGCCACCGGCAAGCTTTCGCAAACTTCGACGCCACAATTGCGGTCGCCGCGTTTCTCGTCTTCGCTCGGAAACCGGACGCACAACAGCAATCTTACGGATCTTCAAGAATGGGTGGATAATTCTCCCTCTCCTGGGGGAGAGGGCAGGGGTGAGGGCGGTTATCCTACCAACTTCATGAACTGGCCCTTGCTCCAAAACAGCTTGCTGGTCGCCGGAATGACAACGGCGCTGGCGGCGGGCTTTGGGCTGGTCGCGGCACTATGGCTGGCGACGTTGGAGGCGCGCTGGCGAAATGGGGTTCTCGCGCTGGCGGTCGTGGCGCTGGCGTTGCCGCCGTTTCTGGTC
The DNA here is from genome assembly GCA_903828255.1 of uncultured Verrucomicrobiota bacterium. Classification (GTDB taxonomy): domain Bacteria; phylum Verrucomicrobiota; class Verrucomicrobiia; order Limisphaerales; family JADLHS01; genus CAIKLQ01. The sequence goes on along the minus strand of CAIKLQ010000215.1, from coordinate 4,980 downwards.
ACGAATTGCTGGATCAGCCTACTTGGCGACAACGGCGCGCTGCGGGCCTGGCTGCCGCTCCGGATTTACTCGCTCGGCGGAACAATCTGGATTCTGTCGCTGATGCTGTGGCCGATCACGCTATTCGCAGCATTGGCCGGATGGCGGCGACTGGAGGCCGCGCAATTCGAGTGCGATCCGGCGATGCGGGGCTTCGCACTGCTCCGCTGGCTGCTCCTGCCGGTTGCGCGAGGCGAACTGGCGTTGGCAGCAGTAGTGACGTTCGTGCTGGCGCTGAACAACTTTGCCGTCCCGGCGATCCTCCAAACGAAAGTGCTGCCCGACGAGATGTGGGTGCGGTTCAATACGCAGTTCGACACGCAGGGCGCTTTGCGGACGGGACTGCCTTTGGTCATTGCCCCCATGCTGTTGCTCGCTCTGTTTTGGCGGCGCGAGATTGCCTGGCCACGGCTGCAAGGTTCGGTGCCGGCGAAGATATTCCACCGGCAACTGGGTTCGGTGTGGTGCTGGGCTGGCGGTGTGTTCTCGGTCGCGTTGTGTATCCTATCGGTCGGATTGCCGCTCGGGCAAATCGCGTTGGCCAATCGCACCTGGACGGAACTGCCCGGCGCGCTGGCAGCGGGACAGGGCGCGGTTTGGAGTTCGTTCTGGCTGGCGGCGCTGGCGGCGAGCGTGATCGTCTCGCTCGCGCTTGCGGCCTCAGCGGGTCTGTTTCAACGCAGAGGCGCAGAGGACGCGGAGAGACGCAGAGGGAACAATCAGCTCCGCGTTGTCTCCGCGTCCTCTGCGCCTCTGCGTTTCATTCTTCTGTGGCTGCCATTCCTTGTTCCCGGCGTGTTGCTAGGTATCGGGTTGATCGGTTTGTTCAATCGTCCGCCGTTTCTGAGCTTCTATCGCAGCGCGGGAATCGTCGTGCTGTCATTCGTGGTTCGTTACGTGGCGCTCGGATTGACCGGCACGCGCAAGGCGTTGCAAACCGTGGACTCGGACTTGACGGACGCCGCGCGGCTCGAAGGCGCGTCGCGCTGGCAGATGCTGCGGTTCGTGCAATGGCCGCAGATTGCGCCGCAAGTTCTGGCGGCGTGGTATGTGGTGTACCTGCTTTGCCTGTGGGATGTGGAATCCATGATTCTGGTCGTGCCGCCGGGCGGCGAGACGCTGGCGCTGCGGATTTTCAATCTGCTGCATTACGGTCACAACGCGCAGGTGAATGCGCTGTGCGTGGCGTTGCTGGGGCTGGCGGTGGCGCCGTTGGGTATCTGGCTAATGTGGGAGCGGGCGCGTGTTGCGGGTTGCGTGTTGCGGGTTGCGGGGATGCCGGCGTGTGTCGCGGTGTTGTTCAGCGGCTGTTCGCAAGCGAGCGATTTGCATGAAAACATGATTGAGAGTCGCTTTTTCGAGCGCGCCATTGTCATCGGCTCGCGCGGCGCGGGCGTTGGCGAATTCAACAAGCCGCGTTCCGTGGCGGTGGATTCGGCGGACAATGTTTACGCCGTTGACATGACCGGGCGGGTGCAGAAGTTTTCGCCGGAAGGAAAATTCCTACTCTCGTGGCAAATGCCGCAGACGGATCTCGGCAAGCCGAAGGGAATGGGGCGCGATCACAAGGGGAACATCGTGGTGATCGAGCCGCACTATCAGCGGGTGAATCATTTCACGCCGGAGGGAAAGTTGGTGGCTCAGTGGGGCTGCCGTGGGACGAACGAGGGCTGTTTCATGCTGCCGCGCGGGATTGCGGAGAATTCGAGCGGGGAGTTTTTTGTGTGCGAATACATGGGAGCGGAGCGGGTGCAGCGGTTTGCGCCGCCAGTCTGGAGTCTGAAGTCTGGAGCCTTGAGTCAGGAAAATGGTGGGACGAGTCCCCTCACCCCGGCCCTCTCCCCTTCCGACGGGGAGAGGGAAGAAAATCGGCAGGCTGTCGCCAGGACGGGCGGCGTTGGAAATGTCGTGGGTCGCACGTCGCTTTCCCCTCTCCCCCGCGGAGGGGGAGAGGGTCAGGGTGAGGGGGCAGGAACTCAGGCCGAACATCTGACATCCAAAATTCAACATCCAACCCCCAAGGGAGTCCCCCTCACCCCTGCCCTCTCCCCCTCCGCGGGGGAGAGGGGGAATACCAACTGGCCGTATGCAAAATCGGATGCCCCGCTTGGCTCGCCTGCTTTGAAATGCGCCGGGTCGGAGACCGGCGCTCCGATACTGTTGGGCGTTCTGGGCAGGCCCGGCACGGGGCCGGGGGAATTCAATCGAGCTGAGGGGATTTGCGTGGATGCGCAGGATCGGGTTTATGTGGCGGATTCTTGCAATCATCGGATTCAGATTTTTTCGCGTGACGGGAAGTTCCTTCGCGAGTATGGCAAAGCGGGCACGGGTTTTGGTGAACTCAGTTATCCATACGACATTGCAGTGGACGGGCGCGGTTACCAGTTTGTTTGCGAATTCGGCAACAGCCGGATTCAGGTGTTTGACATCAACTGCCAGCCGGTGGAAATCATCGGCGGGGCGGGAGCGGGGCCGGGCAAGTTTAACAATCCGTGGGGCGTGGCACTGGACTCGCACGGGAATCTTTACGTGGCGGATGCGCTGAATCATAGGGTGCAGAAGCTGGTGCGGAAGATGGGACCTGTGGGACTGAGGCGACCATTGAGGGCTGTGGCGGACAACAACAGTTCACGCAACACGCAACACGCAACACGCTAAATGCAATTCACCCACCCATATTGGTTGCTCGCGGCGCTGCCGGCGCTGGCGTGGGTGTTTTGGCTGGGCTGGAAGACGGAGGCTCAGTTGGGTCCGTGGCGGAAATGGCTGGCCTTGGCCATCCGTGTGGTGGTGACGGTGGCGATTGTGTGCGCGCTCGCCGGGCTGCAATGGCTGCGGCCTGTCGAAGGGATGAACGTGCTCTTCCTCCTCGATCGGTCGGACAGCGTGCCGTCGGCGCAGCAGGATGGCGCTAAGTCGCTGGTCAATCGCATGTCGGGCCAGAAGAAAAAGGAGGACAAGTCGGGGGTGATCGTGTTCGGGACGGACGCGAGCATTGACCGGCTGCCGAACGAGAAGATTGACCTACAAAAGATCGAGGCGGTTGTGGATACGCAGCGCTCCGATCTGGCGTCGGCCATCCGGCTAGGCACGGCGGCATTTCCGGAGACGGGGCAGAAGCGAATGGTGCTCATGTCGGACGGCAACGAGAACATCGGCGACGTGATGGGAGCGGTGGCGGGCGCGCGGTCGCAGGGCGCGACGGTGGACGTGCTGCCGCTGGGCGTGTCACGCGGGAACGACGTGTTCGTGCAGAAAGTTCACGTGCCGGCCAAACTCAAAAAGGGCCAGCCGTTCGAGGCGAAGATTTTCGTCCAGTCCGACAAAGCCCAGGCGGCAACGGTGCGGCTGTATCGCAACGAGGAATTCCTTGGCGAACAAAAGGTCGAATTGAACGCCGGGAAGAATCTTTTCACGTTTCCACAGACGCTGCCGGATCAGGGTTTTTTCAACTACGACGTGCGCGTGGACGCCGTGGGCGATCCGGTGCCGCAGAACAATCGCGCCCAAGCCTTCGCCAGCGTGAAGGGCGATCCGCGCGTGCTGGTGATTTCCGCCGAGCCAGACCAGGACCAGCAACTCGCGGCGGCGTTGACTTCCGCGAAGCTGGACGTGCAACTCGTCGGCGTGAACAAACTGCCGAACTCTCTTGCGGAGATGGACAGTTACGACGCGATCTTTCTCAGCAATCTGAGCGCCGGCGATCTGGGGCGCGACACGATGAGCTTGCTCGAAAGCGCGGTGCGCGATTTTGGCGTGGGGTTGGTGTGTGTCGGCGGCGAGAACGCCTACGCGGCGGGCGGGTATCGCAACACGCCGCTGGAAACGACGTTGCCGGTGAGCATGGAGTTGGACAGCAAAAAGGTTTTGCCGAAGGGCGCGGTGGTGTTGGTCATGCACGGGATGGAGTTCGCGAATGGAAATCAGGTCGCGCGGGATTGTGCGCTGGGCGTGCTCGGGGCGCTCGGGCCGGAGGACGAACTGGGCGTCGTGCTGTGGGACGGCACGGATCAATGGCTGTTTCCGTTGAAGAAAGTCGGCGACAAACGTGAAGCGGGCCGGGCGATCGCAGGCATGAATCAGGGCGACCTCGGCAGTTTTCAGGGCGTGCTGCAGCAGGCGCACGACGCGCTCAAGAAATCCACCGCCAACCTCAAACACATCATTGTGTTCAGCGACGGCGACCCGGCGCCGCCTTCGCCAGCGCTCATGAATGAGATCGTTTCGGATCGCATGACCGTGAGCACGGTTTTGATCGCCGGTCACGTCGGACCGGACACGATGATCAAGATCGCCGCCGATGGGCGGGGCCGATTCTACAACGTCACGTCGCCGAGCATTCTGCCGCAAATCTTCATCAAGGAGACGGCGGTGATCTTGAAATCGGCGATTTACGAAGAGCCGTTCAAACCGCAGGTGCGCTCGGCGAGTGAATTGACGCGCGGCATCGCGGCGACCGACTATCCGAACTTGCTGGGCTACGTCGCCACGACGGTGAAGCCGCGCGCCGAGACGCCGCTGTTCACGCACAAGGGTGATCCGTTGCTGGCGCACTGGCAATACGGCCTCGGACGCGCGGTAGCGTTCACCTCGGACGCGCGGCCGAAATGGGGCAAGAACTGGTTGAACTGGGCGCAGTACCGGCAGTTTTGGTCGCAGATCGCGCAGTGGAGTTTGCGGCGGATCGAGAACACGGACTTCACGAGCGAAGTGACGGTGGACAAAGGCGAAGGCGTGATCAATGTCGAGGCGCTCGATGAGAAGGGGAATTACAAGAATTTCCTGAACCTGCAGGCGGCCGTGGTCAGCCCGAAAGGCGAGAAGATCAATGTGCGCTTGGAGCAAACCGGGCCGGGGCATTACGAGGCCAAGTTCGCGACCAAAGAAGTGGGCGCGTACCTGCTGAACCTGATGCAGATGGAAAACGGGAAAGCCGTCGCG
>CAIKLQ010000214.1 GCA_903828255.1 uncultured Verrucomicrobiota bacterium | reverse complement strand
GCGCAGAAGGCCAGCCGGCCGCTCCAACTCGCCAAGCCGCCGCGCAAGGCCGGGGAAAAAGCATGGTGGGAGGAGGATTACACGAACGCCCGGAAAATTCGGGATCGCGAAATCTTTGCCTGACCTCCCCCGCAATCATCCGGAGCGAGCGCGGCGGGCAAGCGATGAGCGATGCGTGACAGGACAGTTCGTTCCGTGAGTCGTGCTTTGTGAAAAAAAGTTGTTTGCTTATTTATCTCGCCGCCGTGGGTGTCGTGAGTATGAGTCGCCTCGTCGCGACCGCACAGGTCTCCATCAACGCGGGCACTTACTCCCAGAACTTCGATGCGCTCGGCAGCGTTGCCGCCTCGTGGACGAACAATGTGACCTTGCCGGGTTGGTATGCTTCCAAGGGACTCGGAGACACTACAAACTATTTTGCTGGTAGCGGCAGCAACACAACGGGCGGGATGTATAGCTTCGGCGCGAATGGCGTGGGCGCGATTGCCGAGCGCGCATTGGGTGCGGTGGCCGCGTCCTCGGTCGCCTATGCCTTTGGGGTGCGACTCCTCAACGACACCTCCCTGGCTCAGACCAACATCACCCTTTCCTATACCGGCGAAGAGTGGCGCAGCGGCAGCACGACCAATCCGCAGACCCTTGAATTTACTTATCAAATCAGCAGTGTTCCCTTTACCAATTCCAGCTCCGGAACGTGGACGGTCTTTAGCGCGCTGAGTTTTGTTTCGCCTAACTTGTCAGGCTCGACGGCGGCTTTGGACGGCAATGCCGCCACCAATCGCCAGACCTTTAACCAAGTCTTGTTGACCGGCGTGACGGTCTTGCCTGGGCAGGAACTCTTCGTGCGGTGGCGAGATGTGGATGATACTGGCTTCGACAACGGACTCGCCATTGACGACCTGACCCTTAGCTTCAATACCGTCACGACGCCCACTGCCCCATCCATTACCACCCAACCCCAAAGTCAGACTGTGACGCAGGGCGACAACGTCACCTTCACCGCTTATGCCACTGGCAATCCCGCGCCGAGTTACCAATGGCAGTTCAACGGCAGCAATCTCGCAGGCGCGACCGATGCCGCACTCCTGTTGCTCGACGTCACGACCAATCAAGCGGGCAGTTACATCGTCAGCATCACCAACACCTCGGGCACAACAAACAGTCAGGCCGCCACACTTACTGTCAACACTACCGCGCCGCCATCGGGCGTGGCTGGATTTTCGTTGCTCACCTTCAACGTCAAAGGCAACGGCGCCACCGACTGGTCCACGAACGCCGCCCAGATTGGCGCCATTGCCCGCCAGCTTCAATACCTCCAGCCGGACATCATCACCTTTAACGAGATCCCGTATGACCTGCGCTATGAAATGACCAATTTCGTGGCGACCTTCCTGCCGGGATACTCCTTGGCCCTTAGCAGCGGCACCGACGGCTCGATCTGTAGCGCCATTGCCAGCCGCTTCGCGATCGCGCGCGCCACCTCCTGGCTCGGGCGGGCTGATCTGCGCGCGTTTGGTTACAGCAACGCCAATAACAGCCTCGACAATTTCACCCGGGACCTATACGAGGCGCAAATCCCCGTGCCGGGTTTCCCCCAACCTCTCCACGTCTTCACCACGCATCTGAAATCCAGTTCCAGCGGCTATACCGATGCCGCCGCCAAGCGCGCCGCGGAGGCCGCCGCCATTACGAACTGGTTCGCCACCAGTTTTTTCGTCCTCTATCCGAATGACCCCTACACCCTGTCCGGCGATATGAATGAAGGTGACCCGAACACGCTGGCGATCCAACGGCTGGTCAGCCCGCTCATGGGTTTGCACCAGACCAACCCTACCAATCCGTTCACCGGGAGCATCAACACCTATACCTCCACCAACCCCTCCGGGCGGATTGATTACCTCTTCCCCAGCCACCTCCTATTTTCGAACCTCGCGACCAGCCAAGTCTTCCGCACCGGCAAACTCAATCCCGTGCCGCCGAATCTCAACGGCAACGACGACCAGGTCGCCTCCGATCATCTCCCCGTGCTGATGGTCTTCAATAATCCCTACGATAAACCGTTCCAACTGACCGCCATCACCCGCAGCAATCCGACCGTGGCGCTCACCTGGGAATCCGTGTTTGGCCAGCCCTACCGCGTGGAAAGCTCGAGCAACCTGACCACCTGGACGGTACTGGCGAGCAACCTGGTGGCGGCGGACGCCACCATTACCTACACCACGAACCTGCCCGAGGCCCAACGCTACTTCCGGGTTTATCGGGTGCCTTGACGGCGACTCCCGGATCGGTCAAGCTGGTGGTGGCGTTTGGGGGCGTACTGGTTTCGACCTGATCGAAGCGCCAGAGGCGGCATGCCGAGGACGATGCGTTGGCCTCGTAAATCATCGCATCAAAAAAAAGCTAACGAACAATTAGCACTCGCGGCCTAAGTTGCCACGACGTTCACTGGTGGACACCTGCTACGCCGGATGAACGCAACAGCAGGTATGGTGGAAGGCGGAGACCGCGCGCCCAAGCCGAGAAAATTCCATGCGGACTAAGCAGTGGGACTCGAGTTCGGGCGTCATCCCATAGCCGACAAAACATCCCGGACTAAGCATGTAGTCGCGGCTGGGGATTCAGTCAGGGACGGGGGTTCAACTCCCCCCGCCTCCACCATGTTTTACTGGTTTTTGCGTTGATATTGGCTTGACGGGGCGGATACGGGACAATCTGGGCATGAAAACGACGCCCGTAAGCTCCGAGAAAGGCCCTCTTGAAGTTGCCAAGCTGGGCAGCATCTCCGTCCCGATCTACGCCACCACCAACCGGATTTACCGCCTCAACCCCGCCAGTGGCAACCGCGAACTCAAGAGCGAGCATTCCCAGTTTACCGTCACCTACTACGAAGGCTCGCGCTGCGTTAAACGCAAGTTTGCCGATCTGGAGAAGGCCCGCCGCGAGGCCGAACTCGTCTTGATCAAACTTGCCAACGGTGAGGCCGAAGTTCTCAAGCTCACCGGCCCCGACCGCGCTGATTACGTCCACGCCATGCGCCACCTGCGCGGCTGGGACGAAAGCGCCCAACTGAATCTTGCGGTGACTGATTACGTCGCCGCCGTGAAGCGCCTGCCTGAAAGCACCAGCCTCAAGGAAGTCGTGGACTTCTTCCTCAAACGCCATCCCATTGGCCTGCCGCAGAAAACCGTGAAAGAGATCGTGGACGAACTGATTGAATCCAAAACCAAGGCCGGCAAGAGCGAAATCTACGTCAAGGAACTGAACCGCCGCCTGGGCAAGTTCGCCAACACCTTCGTCGAGCACCGCCTCTCGACCATCACCGGCAAGCAAATCGAAGACTACGTCCGTGGCCTGGGTGGTGCCGGCCGCACGCAGAACAACGTCCGCCAATTGCTCAATACCCTGTTCAAGTTCGCCATCAAACGCGGCTACTTGGCCAAAGACCACGACGAAATGAGCGCGGTGGAGTTGGCAGCCGACGACGGCGGTGAAATCGAAGTGTTCACGCCCGCCGAACTCCGCAAACTATTCGCTGCCTGCGAGGCGACGGTGATGGAGCGTGGCAAACCCCGCACCCGCGAGGACATGATTCCTTACCTCGCCATCGCCGCGTTTTGCGGCCTCCGCGCCGCCGAGATTGGAAGGCTCGATTGGGCGCAAGTCCATCTCACCGGCCCGGAAAGATTCGTCGAGATCAAAGCGGGCAACGCCAAAACCGCCTCGCGCCGCACCGTGCCGATTCCTGAAAACTGCGCCGCGTGGCTCACCCGCTTCGCGCAACCGTCCGGCCCCGTGGTCAGCCTCGCGCGCACCGACAAGCAACTGTTCATCTACCTCGCCAAAAAGGCCAGCGTGCCGTGGAAACACAACGGTTTGCGCCACGCCTTCATCAGCTACCGGCTCGCGATCATCAAAGACGTGGGCCAGGTGAGCCTTGAAGCCGGCAACTCTCCCGGCATGGTGTTCAAACATTACCGGCAACTCGTCCGCGAAAGCGAAGCCCACGACTGGTTTTCCATCACGCCCGCGAAGAAAGACGGCGCGGACGTGCTGCCGATGCCGGCGTTTGGCGCAAGTGAGACTGCTGACGCAGCGAAAACTGGACCCGCTGAAGTTGCGGTTGCTGCCGGGGTATGATCCCGGTCGCCAAGTCGAACTCGTATGGGAAATCTCACAATTCATCAATGGTCCGGGGAGAAACATGACGTTCGATTCGTTGGCTACAACCGCACCCACACCACTTGTTTCATCCGCGATGAGCAGAATTCGCGATGGGCGATCACCCTGCTTCTGCCCAAACTTTTTGAGCTGCGCTTCCACGAAAACCCGATAGACAAGGATGGTTCTCCCCTCATCGAAATCAACCGTGCGGCGTTGCATCTCCCGGCGTGTTTTGCCACCAAGGAGGAAGCACAGGCGTTCGACAACCCGCACTCACCCGAGGTGCAAGCCGCCCGCGTGTTCGGGGGCTACTTGTGGATGGCCGTGACGCCCCACAAATGCTGGCTTGAGCCAAAAGATGACAAAAAACTGGTACACTTGCACCGCGAGGAACTGGCGCGGTTGCGTCGCCACCACAACGTTCGGCAAAGCGAAACCTCCGAACAAATAGAGGCGATCAACAAAGAGATCGCAGCCCTGCCTCCGAGTAATACTGCACATATCTTGCAGTTCCATCAAAACCGAATTAAGGAACTGCAAAATATGCTACGCGGCGAATTCACTACCTCCACCCGCGGGGCAAACAGCGCATTCAAACTCATCAGTATGTTTGACACTCCCCTCGACACGGTACGCCGCGGCTGGGGCGGGTTGCGCGAGAAGCTGCTTGAGCGAGAATGGGCAGAGCATTTCGGCTGGAATCTCGAAACCATCCCTGCCGAAGCTGCGGCCTTCACCGCTTGCGCCACGGCACGGGTGTGTTGGAGCAAGTCCGCGCGCAAGGCGCGGTCGGCCCGCCCGGCCATCCACCCGGTGAACAGCCCCCCGGCGACGAGGAGCAGGAGGAGGCGAATGAGGGCGGCGCGCGAAAGGCGGAATGGTGGAGGGATCATAATCAGGATGGTTTCAATTCTGAGAGTTGGTTGGAAAAGTAGCCGCCGCCGTCAGGAGGTTCTGACGCTGGAGCGTGTCGGTCCCCAATAACCAGTAGGTTTGCGCCTCCGGACGGCGGCGGCTGCGACCGAGTTGGGAGGTTTCAAACCGGCGCTGGGGCGCTTTCACCCACGGCCGCCGGGGCCCCGGTCACTAGCCAACTTGGCGCAAATAATGCCCCCCCCACGCCTGGGCCGAGAATCAGCTCGGGCTTCGTGGCTGGACTCCCGGGCGACCCAAGGGCGCGACGTGCCGCGAGAAAAATCGCCGCGGCTCCGCCTGGGGTTCAAAAGTAGTCGCCGGCTTGCAAAGCGCAGCGTTGGTTGCAAGGTGGATCGCGTATTCGGTCTTTGATTAAAGGCTTGGTCCGCTCAGCTTTCGAGCGTCTAAGCCTCTACGTTAGCAATCCCGCCGGGATTTATCTATGAGGAAATTCCTGATGCTTCTGTAGGGTGTTCACCCTACAAGCCGCGCGGGCAGCCGGTGAGTAGGTCCCATTCATAGCATCAGCAGCCGCCCTTTATTGTGGTTCGGCGCCGGGCTCGGACGATGACTGAGTCCCCAGAGGAACATTGGAGCGGCCGAGGCTTGCCGCCCCTCAGCTCGCGCATTCCCAACTACAGCCTCGGACGTTGCCACAATCCGCATCCGATCTCCCAACAGGTCAAACCCACCACCCTACGCAGCAGTCTCAAGTCCATCAACGTCCGTTCGCAGTCACCTGTTGAGTCGCCGTCGCGAAACTGCCGCCCTAGGGCGTTTGCCGGATCGAAACTTCAATCGCAAAACCGCCGCAGTCGCACTGGCAGGGCATCACGATGCAGACCACATCCTTGCTGCCTGAAACGACGTGTTTTGACCCAATTACCACCGAAGAACCGGAAAAGCTGACGTGCTTGCCAGTGAATTGGGCCTTGGCCCCGCCGCTAACCATGCTCACCAACTCGCCGACGGCATCGGGGAAGTCTTTATGGTCGTGCGCCATCTTCATGCCGGTGAGCCGGCTCACCACGCACTCGGCGGTGGCGATGGAGAAGCTGAGTACCAGGGTGCCTTCCACGTCACCGGACAGGCTAATGGTCGCCGAGACGCCGGACGACGGGCCGTCGGCCGACTTGAGCGACGGCGAGCCGACCTCTACGAGCAGTTGCATCATCGTCGCGAAGACGTTTTTGACGGACTTGGTGTACGGGATGATGTAGGTCGTATCCAAAGATTGTTTTCGAGCCGTGGTCATCGCAGTCACAGTATCTGCTCCCACCGCCGTAATGGGGAGGTAAAGCCGGAGGGGGAAAGTCCTTGGCCCCCGGCATTCAACCGGCCTTGATAAGTGAAGTCCGTGCCTTGTCCGTAGAGGTGGAGCGCGCCCGTCAGGACGGCGAGCAATGCGGTGGGGATTGGGTAGTTTCTAAGTTTCATGAGGTTTGTGGTGGTGGGGTAGGTTTCAGGGGTTCAAGGCTTGTGGAGGCGGTAATACTTCACCGGGCCGCTGGCGGGCACGGTGATGGGGTTGGTGGTTCCACTGGGGGAATTGGTCCAATTGGTCGTGCCGAGGTTCAGATTCTCTTGTAGCACAAAGCCGGCGGTGGCGGGCGTCCAGGTGATCAGGGCCTGCCCCGGGGTGGCGCGGGCAATCGTGAGGGTCGGGGCCCCGTTGACTTGCACGGCTTCGGGCAGCACCCAGAAG
>CAIKLQ010000213.1 GCA_903828255.1 uncultured Verrucomicrobiota bacterium | reverse complement strand
CTGTTTTGCGGTCAAAATATATTTTTGACCCGGACGGTATTTGTCTGACCCTCGGGGGCAAAATGGGCGCGTATGAAAATCAAAAACCTGATTCGCGTCGTCGCCACCAGCGTGGACCGGTGGCTTCGCTTCGGCTCCCGTCGGCACAACGCGTCCGCACCGCCACCCGAACACTTGGACCTGGGCTTGGACCCGATTACTGAAACCGGATTGCGGTTGCACAAAGCTCTCCCGGTTCGCAGCGCTGAGTACTTGCTGCAACGGGGGAAGCCAGCCCTCGCCTTGCAAGAACTGGTCACGCGGCCGGCGGCCCCGCGCCGCCACGTTTGGCCCTTGCGCGTTCAACTCGACGCCCTCCACGCTGCAACCCGATGAAACCATGAAAATAAATCGGCTTGCTTGGCTCACCCGGGATCAGGGCGAAACCCTGGCCGTCTTCGGCGCCGCCCGCCTCGTCAAATATCTCGACGGTAAAATCGAACTGCGCGACGGCTCGCCGGACGATCGCCGGGCGGCTCGGGAATGGTGTTCGATGTTTCTGCATGAGGCGGCGGTCGGGGGCGCGGTTTGAATCTTTGTCCGTGCAGTTCCAGCGGCTTTCTTGCACCTTTCACTCCTTGTTCATGAGCATTCGTTCACAGCCTGCAACCGACCAGTTGGGAACCGCTGACAATTGCGTCGCCCGGCGGGTTGACCAGGGAGATCCGCTTGCGCTGTAATGGGCTTTGCATGACCGCGTCCGCCGTCACCCTCTCATAGCTCGAATCCCATCTTTGGGAGGCGGCAAACATCCTGCGCGGGCCGGTGGATGCTGCGGATTTTAAAACCTACGTGTTCCCGTTGCTGTTCTTCAAGCGGATCTCCGACGTTCACGACGAGGAATATCAGGCCGCTCTTACGGAATCGGACGGCGACGAGGAATATGCCAAGTTCTCGCAAAATTACCGCTTCCAGATTCCGGAGGGTTGCCACTGGGAGGACGTGCGCACGGTGGCGAGCAACGTCGGCCAGGCGTTGCAGCGAGCCATGCGCGGGATTGAAAAGACCAACCCGGAAACCCTCTACGGGATCTTCGGCGATGCCTCGTGGACCAACAAAGACCGCCTACCGGATTCGTTGCTGCGCGACCTCATCGAGCATTTCTCCCGCATCAATCTCGGCAATCAGGCGGCGCAGGCGGACATCCTCGGCCAGTCCTACGAATACCTCATCAAGAAATTTGCCGACGCCACCAACAAAAAGGCCGGCGAGTTTTACACCCCGCGCTCCGTCGTGCGACTGATGGTGAACATCCTCGACCCCAAGGCGGACGAATCCATTTACGACCCGGCTTGCGGCACCGGCGGCATGTTGATCGAAGCCATCCAACACGTGAAGGAGAACCACGGCGACGACCGCACGCTCTGGGGCAAAGTCTTCGCGCAGGAGAAAAATCTCACCACCTCGGCCATCGCCCGGATGAACCTCTTCCTGCACGGCGCATCGGATTTCCAGGTCGTGCGCGGCGACACCTTGCGCAATCCGGCCTTCTTCCTGAGCGATAGCCTTGCCACGTTCGACTGCGTCATCGCCAATCCTCCGTTCTCGCTGGAGAAATGGGGCGAAGAAGTCTGGACCAGCGATCCTTACGGCCGGAATTTCGCCGGAATGCCGCCGGGCAAGAGTGGTGACTACGCCTGGGTGCAGCACATGATCAAAAGCATGGCCGCCAAGACCGGGCGCATGGCGGTGGTGTTGCCGCACGGCGCTCTGTTCCGCATGGGAAAGGAAGGCGAGATCCGGGAAAAGATCCTCGGCATGGACCTGCTCGAAGCCGTCATCGGCCTTGGCCCGAACCTGTTTTACGGCACGGGCCTCGCCGCCTGCATCCTCATCTTCCGCCAACGCAAGAAACCCGACCGCCGGCGCAAGGTGCTCATCGTGGACGCCTCCAAGGAGTTCAAAACCGGCCGGGCGCAGAACGAGTTGCTGCCGGAACATGTCGAACACATTTACCAGTGGTATCGAAAATACCAGGATGTGACGGGCATCGCCCGGGTCGTCACGCTGGACGACATCGCCGCCAACGACCACAACCTGAACATCCCGCGCTACGTCGAGCCTAAGAACGACCAGCAGACCATCACTGTGGATCAGGCCATGAAACGCCTTCAACAAAGCGCCGAAGCCGCCTTCGCTGCCGAGCAGCGGCTTATACAGATACTGACAAACGAAAGGATACTTAATGCCAACCGAAAAAGAGAGATTTGAGGAGCTCATCCGCGAAGAGCTCCTGCCCTTGTTCCCTCAATCGGAACTCTCTGAGACGCCCCCCAGACACTCGCATATCAGAGCAGCCTATTCTACCAGCCACGCCAGTACGGCTGTTCGTCTCCAGCCGCAGATAACCAGCGGCTATGCATTCCTCATTAGCAGGAGTCAGGGCTTCGAACCCCGGGAGAAAATGGTCATGGAGGCTTTTATTACCCACCTCGCGCCGCTTCAGGTTGCACTCCAACCATACCTAGCCAAACGGATGCGAAAGACCCAAATGGATTTAGTGATTGCCGACGCCATTGCGACGACTGCTCATAACCGCCCCACAATGGAGATTGCCGCGTTCCTGTTTGAAGTCCTTGAACAGTGGGCACAGGAAACTTATGAGGGCCACCGCATTTCCGCGGCTTTCGGAATCGAGTCAGTTGCTTCCCCGGCAAAAGACGTGTCGACAATGCAAAATTATCTCAGGTTGCAGCCCGCAAAAGTAGTCGGCGACGGCTGTTCAACTCTGGTCGTGCTCGGAACCGACGGCAGAGTTCTGAGGCACGAATACCTGGGACCTCCGGGCCAGAGCACCAAAGTCTTCGCTCCTTTCGCCTTTGCCCCGATGGCCGCCTGGGCAACCGAGAATCGGGTGGCCATTGCGCTCAATCGCGGCGGAGAAATATTGGTTTTCGCTCAAGGTAGGATCATATTCGCACGCCGTCGTGGACAGTGGATTCACTTCAGCCATCAGTCCGCCGTCAGCCAGATGGCCACCAATGGTCCACGAGGCTTTGCTGCAGACCTGCGGCTAGCTGCCTAGCTCTCGGCTCTTGATATCTCCTTCAGCCGTGCTGGCGGCGGAATCGGCCTTGTCCGGCGTGGGGAATCCGTTGTAGGCACAGGACTGCCGGTCCAAGCCCGCGATGAACTGTCAGGTAGACGAACCGAAAAAACCAAAGCTTTGAGGACGCTATTAGGCGCGTCCAGGTACCAGGACCTGGCCCGGCCGTTCAGGCAGGAGTTGGGTGCTATCGACGGAGCAGTAGTAATCCAGCATGACGGTGCAATAATAACCGCGGGGGCGGTCCTGGCGGTCAGCGTATCAAGCGACGAAGGGGCCCGTAAAACGGCAGCGAAGACTCTTGGCAAGTATGGCCTCGGCATGAAGATCTCCAGCGATGGAAAAATCGAGGCATACACCGGAGAGCCTTTGCCAGACCAAAAGCCGCTCTTCGAGATTGGCTAGGCTATATGACCCGCATCTCCCAACAGCAGCTCGAATCCTACCTCTGGGGCGCGGCCACGCTTCTGCGCGGGACGATTGATGCCGGCGATTACAAGCAGTTCATCTTCCCGCTCCTGTTCTACAAGCGCGTGTGCGACGTGTTTGACGAAGAGACGCAGGCCGCGCTGGCGGAATCCGGCGGCGATAAGCGCTACGCTTCCGGGCGCGAGCAGCACCGATTTCAGATTCCTCCGGAAGCTCACTGGCGCGAGGTGCGGCAGGCGGCCAAGAACGTCGGCGCGGCGTTGCAGTCCGCCATGCGCGCCATCGAGACGGCCAACCCGGACAAGCTCTACGGCATCTTCGGTGACGCGCAATGGACTAACAAAGACCGCCTCTCGGACGCCATGTTGCGCGACCTGGTCGAGCATTTCAGCACGCTGGAATTGACCGTCGCCAATCTGCCGGAGGACGAACTCGGCCAGGGCTACGAATACCTCATCAAGAAATTCGCCGACGATGCCGGCCACACTGCCGCCGAGTTTTACACCAACCGCACCGTCGTCCATCTGATGACCGAGATGCTGGACGTGCAGCCGGGTGAGTCGGTTTACGATCCGACGTGCGGCTCGGGTGGCATGTTGCGCTCTTGCATCACCCACTTGCGCCGGCTGAAAAAGGAATGGCGCAACGTCCGGCTCTACGGGCAGGAACGGAACCTGATGACCTCGTCCATTGCCCGGATGAATTGCTTCCTGCACGGCATCGAGGATTTTCGGATTGAACGCGGCGACACGCTGTCCGAGCCGAAGTTTGTCCAGGGCGACCGCCTTCAGCGCTTCGACGTGGTGCTCGCCAATCCACCGTATTCCATCAAGCAATGGGATCGCGACGCCTTCGCCTCCGATCCATGGGGACGCAATCTCTACGGCACGCCGCCGCAAGGCCGCGCCGACTACGCTTTTCAGCAGCACATCCTCCAGAGCCTGAATCCTAAGACCGGCCGTTGCGCCGTGCTCTGGCCGCATGGCGTTCTGTTCCGACAGGAAGAAGCCGACATGCGCCGCAAGCTCATCGAGGCCGATCTCATCGAATGTGTTCTCGGCCTCGGCCCGAACCTGTTTTACAACTCGCCGATGGAGGCGTGCGTCGTCATTTGCCGCACCGCCAAGCCCAAGGCGCGCCGGGGCAAAATCCTGCTCATCAACGCCGTCAATGAAGTCACCCGCGAACGCGCCCAAAGTTTCCTCGCCGACGACCACATCGAGCGCATCGTCCAAGCCTACCAACAGTTCAAAGACGAACCCGGCCTGGCTTGCGTCGTCACGCTGGCAGAGGTTCGCGCCAAGGACGGCAACTTGAGCATCCCGCTCTACGTCGCACCGGCGGCAAATGGTGGATCAGATTGCAACTCGGCACCGGCGAGCAAGCCGAATCTCCCCGCAGCGCTCAACGGCTGGCTGGCCAGCTCGGCGCAGGTGCGGGCGGCGCTGGGGGAATTGCTGCAAAAAGAAAATTGACGCCGATTCCACATGAGACTATAAAAAGTATCAAATGAGCGAAACATTAACCAAATCATTGTCCAAGAAATTCTCCGGCAAGCTGGTCGTCCACCACAAGGGCAGCTCGTTGGGCCTCAAGAAAGCCGTTGGCGGCGTGGTCAGCTACTGCGTCCACGGGCCGACCGGCAAGATCGCGTTTCCCCCGGGGAAAATGGTCGAAGTGCTTCGCATCGGCCTCCCGGTGCGGGAGTTGATGGACTTGCAAGCCAGCCTCGCCGTGCCGATGGAGAAGCTCGTGCCCATGCTGGGCATCTCCAAGGCCACGCTCCATCGCCGCAAGACTGCGGGCCGGCTGGATCAGGCCGAGTCCGATCGCGTCGTTCGCTATGCCCGCCTCATGGGCCGCGCCATTGAAGTCATGGAGTCGGAGGACAATGCCCGCCAATGGCTGGCCTCGCCGCAGTTTGGCCTGGGCGGCGCCGTGCCGCTCGAATACGCCGAAACCGAAGTGGGCGCCCGCGAAGTCGAGGATCTCTTGGGCCGCATTGAATACGGAGTTTATTCCTAATGGGCGAAGCCTGGCGCATCGTAAAGGAGAAGCACGTCGCCACCGCGTTCACGGGGGAAGGCGCCGCCAAAACCGGTGGCCGCTGGAACTCGCGCGGCGTGTTCCTCGTTTACACCAGTGGCACCAAATCGCTCGCCACTTTGGAGAGCTTGGTGCATTTGAACCCGCCCGCACTCTTCAACTACGTCGCTTTTCCGCTCCAGTTTGATGATGTGTTCGTGGAATTCTTCCCGCTCAAAAACCTGCCTGCCGATTGGCGCACCGAGCCGCCGCCGCCCGTCACCAAAGCCATTGGCGACGATTGGGTGAAGGCAGCCCGGTCGGCGGTGCTCGCCTTGCCGAGCGTCATCACCGGTGACACCAATTATCTCCTCAACCCGGCGCATCCTGATTTCAAGAAAATCACCGTCGGCAAACCCGAACCGTTCGTGTTCGATCCTCGGCTGCTCACCTGACCACCGTGAGCGCCCGACTGCCATCCCTCACCACGCTCAAGCCCAATCCCCACTGGGCCAAGCTGCCGCTGTTCAATCGCAAGAACTGGTCGCGGGTGCGGTTTGATGACGTGGTGGAGAATCTCAATGAGACGTGCGATCCGACGGAGGTTGGCTTGGAGCGGGTCATCGCGATGGAGCATCT
>CAIKLQ010000212.1 GCA_903828255.1 uncultured Verrucomicrobiota bacterium | reverse complement strand
TCGCTGCCGCGATTTCCGTGAGCTGCTGCTCCGTCGCTGGATTGATGGATGGAAAATACTTGCCTGATTTCGGCGCGACGAATTTGCCCCCGATGAACAGCTCATGCCGCGGTGCGATGGGGTAGCTCTTGGAATCCTCCGGCGCGGGCGCGTAATCCCACTTGCTGCCAAAATTGAGGCGGCGGTCTTTCAAAGGGACAACCGTATGAACCAGCTTCGCAGTGGCGGCCCGGGCTTTCGCCTTGGAAACGGACGGGCGAGTTGGAGTGGAGGTGCGACGGGTGGTTTTCGCGGCCGAATTCATGGGCGAATGCTAACAGGGGCGGAGGCGCATTCCAAGCGCCTGCGCAATTGCCGGGTTCTAACCGAAACTGCCAGTCGGGGCCGGACTGGCGGGGGGCGGAGTTCAAGCTTTAGCTTGCCCAGCCAGGAACAACGCGATGCCCGGACACGCTAAAGCGTGAACTCCAACACGCGCCGCGCGCCAGTTCCCCACAATCGCCCCAAGTTACGCCACCCTCACGGCAGCAGCTCCACGCAGACCAATTCCTTCGCGTCACGCAGGAACAACTTGCCGTCGGCGTAGGCTGGATTGCACCAATTGGCACCGCAGACCTGCGCGCGGCCAAGCTCCTTGAACTCCGCGGCGGAGGCGGCGAAGAGGATGAGCTCGCCGGTATCCGTCAGCAGTAACACATTCTTGCCCACCACCACGAAAGCCGCGTGCGCCTTTTCCGCCGAGGTGGAGGTGAGTCCGGTTTTCGACCACATTTCTTTCCCGGTTTTCGCTTCGAGACAAAAAATGTTTTTGGTCGGTCCCAGGCCGTAAAGGTATTCGCCCACTGCGACCGGGCTGGAAAAATTCAGCGTGTGATCTTTCGACTCCCACTTGACCGCTACGTTCCATTTGCCGCTGCCGGCGTCGCGCGTGAGTTCCGCCCCGATGGTGCCGCGCATGTGTGATCCCACGATGACGACGTTGCCGACAAGGACCGGCGTCGAAACATGCCGCCCGTAAGTGGACGTGAGCGGCAAGCGCCACAGCAAGTCGCCATTCTGGAGGTTCAACCCGATCAAGCCTTCCACCGTGAAAGCCACCACCTGTTTTGGTTCGACCCCGCCGATCAGAGCGGTGATGGGCGCGGCGTTGCCCGCGCGATCGTTCTGGGATTTCCAGAGCACCTTGCCGGTTTGCTTGTCGAGGCAGACGATGCCAGCGCCATTGGTATCGCCCACGGTCAACAGCAGGCGCTGCTGGTCCACCCACGGCGAACCCGTGAAACCGTGGCGGTGACCGCCTTGGGCCTGGCCGCGTTCTCCGTAAAAGAACGCTTGAAAATCCTGAGTGAAACACATGCTCCACTTGATTTTTCCGTCGGCCACATCCAGGCAGCGCAACTCGCCCTTGCTGGACTGCGCATAAATGCGGTCGCCATCCACCAGCGGCGTGCAGCGTGGGCCGGGCGCGTATTGCGAATCCTTGAAGACCTCATCAATCGGCGTGCGCCACAATTCGTTGCCCGATTTGCCATCGAGAGCGTGGAGCGTTTCCTTGTTCTCCTGGTTATCCAGATAGAACACCTTCCCGCCGGAGACGACGGGCGAAGCCAGACCATCGCCGATTTTCAGCCGCCAGACGGAGCGCGGTTCGCGCGGCAGCGTCTCGGGGACGGCGACGCCGGCGGGCACATGGCCGTCGCGCTGCGGGCCGCGCCAGCCGGGCCAATCGGAGGCGAAGGAGGTTGCGCTTAGAAGCACGAGCCACGACGTGGCGGCGGCGCGGCGCAGCCAATGGCAGGCTGGAAAAAAGTTGGCGGGAGGTTGAATCATGGTGGGAGCTTTATTGAAGGCAAGGTTGTCTGAGCTGGTCGGGCGGCGGATTTCGGCCCGCTCAACGATCCACCCCGCACTCGTAAACGAACCAGACGGGTTTCAAGTTTTCCAGCGGCCCTTTGAGTCTGGCCAGTTCGCCGGCTGGCCCGTGAACTTCCAGGCGCGCGAGGTCAGTGATCTGCAAAAGTTCGCCCAGCAGCGCGCCGACGTTCTCTACGTGGGCCAGCAGACCATCCGCGCCGACGTAAGATTCGCGGCAATGAATCTCGTCCCCATTGATCGTGAAGTCGTAATGGAGCACCAGCTTCTCGGTCGCCGTCTTGGCGACGAATCTGGGCAGCAGGGCTTTGGCTTCGGCGAGCTTCCCGGGTTTCACTTTGAAGTAGGGGTGGATGCTGACGACGTTGGTTGATTGGCTCATAGTTTTTGGGCCTATTGTTTTGCCAGGCCGCGCCGGGTCAAGCTTTACGTTCAACGACTGGTGGTCGTGTGCTCCAGGATGAAGTTGACGATCGGCGCGGGATCGCTCAAGCCGTGCGGATGATGCCCGATGCCGGGCTTCGGAATCAGCGTGATGCTGCCCCCCAGCTTGCGGTATCGCTCCGCCACGACGCCGGTGTTCTCCTCCCACGGCACGACGGAGTCGGCTTCGCCATAGACATGCAGGAGCGGCACCTGCGCATCGGCCAGCGGCTTCAAGTTGTCCACCGGATTTTTGTCGTAGGCGATGGCCTCCGCGTCGGATTTGAAGTTGAAAGCTTTCAGCACATTCTGCCATTCACCGGCGCTGCCATCGCCTTTGCCGAGGTTCTTGAGTTTGCCGCCGGGCCAGCTTTTGAAATCGCACACCGGCGCGTCGGCGTAAATGCAGGCGACCTTGTCGGGATTGGCGGCGGCCCAGTTGTAGCAGTAAAGCCCGCCGCGACTCAGACCGATGAGTGCGACCTTTTTCGCGAAGCCATACTTTCCGGTCAGTTCTTGGTAGAAACTGTTCCACGGCGCAATGGCTTCGGGACTGCCAAACAAATTGGCCACGCCGAGATAGACGAGATGAAATCCTCTACCAACGAGCGCGACATCCGCGTTGGCGAAGGCCCCAAAGAATTCCCCGCGCCACGCCCACGGCTTGCCGGGCAACGCCTGCTTCGGCACAACCACAATGGCCGGCTTACCGTTGAACTCGAAATCGTAACGATCAAAACCTTCCCACTGGGATTTCTTCCCCGGAAACGGCGCGGCAAGTTGGCGAAGCTGCGTTTCGATCTCGGCAGCTTTGGCGGTGGCTTCGGGCAACGGCAGGCCCTTGCTCATTCCCGGCCGCAGATGGCCCGCGTCGGTGAGCCAGGCGTCTTTGGTCATCCGCTGGCGCTGTTGAATCATTTTGAGCACCTGCTCGCCCTGCGGGTAAGCCGCGAGCATCGCCTGCGGATCATCGGCATTTGCCAAATCTTTCGCGCCCAGGTGCAGCAGGAGTTGTTTCGCGATGATCCAGTGGCCGGTGTCGCCGCAATGCACGCCGTCGCCGGCGAGGAAAAACTTCGGGTCGCTGGCCCGCCGCTCGGCCAAGTAGCGGTTCATGGGGCCGTGCCAATCCGCCACGTCCCAGCCCGCGCCCCGTTGCGCCAGCAGCCAGTCGGAGTAGCGGTCCAGCACGGCGCCGTAGCCGGGATGGCCGCCTTTGAGTTCGTCGAAAGTCGGCGGGGTGACGTGAATAATTTTCGCGCCTGCCGCCGTGACCCGTTCATGCAGTCGTTTGACGCCGTCCTGGAACTTCTGAAACCGCTCCTCGCTGAACGGGAGATAAATCCCGTCGTTCATCCCATAGCAGGCGATGACAAGATCCGGCTTGGTTTTTTCCAGCACGCGTCCCAGGCGCTCGTGCAGATCGGGCCGAGGGAACGCGCCGCCCGCATGGCCATCCTCCGACAGACCGGAGACAGTTTCGCTGGGCAGGCCGAGATTCAGAAACTCGAGGTGCCGACCCGGGAAGCGGGCCGCGAAATAGGCCTCCACGAACTCCACGTATTGGCCGGAGTACGTGATGCTGTCGCCCAGAAAAACAAGGCGGTGGACCTTGGGCAAGAGGGGCGGGGTGGCGGATCGGTCGGCCCGGTCGGACGAGTCTGCCGGAGCGGACAGCAGCGGGAGCAGCGAACTCAGAAGGACTACGGCTGCCAGCGAAAGCAGGGCGCGCGGCGGCCGGCAAGGAGATTTCCAAAAGTTCTGCATGGTTATGATGCTCTGAGGTTGGGGTTATTCCGAGAACAGGAAGCGCAGATCGTCCAACGTGAGGCTTTGTGCGAAGCGTTCCTCGCCCAGCACGTCGTCCATCAGCGCGGCTTTTTGCTTTTGCAACGCGCGGATTTTTTGCTCGATGCTGTCGCGCATCAACAGCCGGTAGGCCATCACGTTGCGCGTCTGACCGATGCGGTGGGTGCGGTCAATGGCCTGGTTTTCCACGGCCGGATTCCACCACGGATCGAACAGCACCACGTAGGACGCGGCGGTGAGGTTCAAGCCAAACCCGCCCGCTTTGAGCGAAATCAAGAACACCGCACCGCCGGCGGTCGCTTGAAATTTCTTCACCAGTTCGCCGCGATTCTCAGTGCTGCCCGCGAGATAGAAATGCGGCCATTCGCGTTCCTTCACGGTTTCGCGCAGTAAATCCAGCATGGTGACGAACTGCGAGAACACGAGCACCTTGTGGCCTTCTTCCATCAAGGGTTCGAGCAAGTCTAGCAGCGCGACGACTTTCGCGCTTTCGGCCTCGCGGAGTTTTCCGTCCACCAGCGCGGGATGACAGCAAATCTGCCGCAGTCGCAACAGCGAGGTCAGGACGTGGAAGCGCTGGTCGTTCAACTGCTGGTTGGATTTGAGGCCGAGGATGAGTTGCCGGGCGCGCTTGAGTTCGGCGCGATAAAGCGTTTGCTGGGCCCCTTCCATTTCGCACAGCAAATCCTCCTCGACGCGATCGGGCAAATCCTTCGCGACCTGGCCCTTCGTGCGGCGCAATAGAAACGGGCGTACGCGCGCGGCGAGCCGGCGGCGGGCGAGCGGATCATCCTGGGAGTTGAAGCGGCGGATGAAATGGGCCCGGTTGCCGAGCGCGCCGGGCATGGCGAAGGCGAGAATGCTCCACAGATCGAGCAGCCGGTTCTCGATGGGGGTACCAGTGAGCGCGAGGCGTTCGTCGGCCTTTAACGCACGGGCGGCTTGCGCGGTTTGCGAGTCGGGATTCTTGATGTACTGCGCTTCGTCGAGGATCGCCACCTGCCACTGCACTTGCGCGATGGCCGGCGAGAGGAAACGGAGTTGCGAGTAATTGATGACGAGGAGGTCGGCGCTGTCGCGCGCGGCGGAAAGTTCCTCGACGGGTTCGCCGCGCCAGAGCCGGACGCGCAGGCCGGGATAAAACCGTTCCGCCTCCGCGCGCCAGTTGTCCATGACTGATTTTGGGCAGACAACGAGGCTGGGCAACGTAGTGGCACCGGCATCGGGCCCGTGCGACTCTGGCGGGATGGAAGCTTGTTCCCCCGCTGCGCCGGGCGACGCGGGCGGGATATTGCTCCCATCCTTGGATCGCACGGGCGCGACGCCCGGGCCGCTACCCCGCAGCCACGCGAGCCACGCGAGCGCCTGCAGCGTCTTGCCCAGGCCCATGTCGTCTGCGAGCACGCCGCCAAAACGATTCGTCGTGAGGTAGGCGAGAAAGTGAAAGCCCTCCGTCTGATAGGGACGCATCTCGGCGCTGATGATTTCCGGCAGCGCGGGCGCGACGCGGGTTTTCAGTTCGCTCACGCGCCGGTGGATTTGCTCGACGCGTTCGGGCGCGAGGAATTTTTTCGCGGCGTCATCGGCGAGTTGCAGCGCGTGGAAGCGTTGCGGCTCGGCGGAAAAATCCTTGGCCGTAAGGCCCAACCGGGCGAGGCTTTCGTCTTCGTCGGGCGTGATATCGAACTGCAACCGGCGCCAACCTTTCTTGCCGAGACGCACGTAACCGCCGCGCGCGTTGAGCAGGAGTTTCAATTCCTCCGGCGTGAGCGTGGTGTCGCCGACGTTGAGCACGACCTTGAGATCAAACCAATCCACGCTGGATTCCTGGACATCGAGCGACACGGTGCCGCTGACCGCTTCGTCTCGGAGAGTGGCGAGTTCGGGGTCGAGCAGCACTTCAATTTCGGGCGGGAGCGATTGCAGCCACGGGACGAAAGTCTCGGGAGTTTTTTTTGTCAGCCGCAAGGTCCACTCGCCGAGACAGCCTCCCGACTTGACGCTGAGGGCTTCCAGCACGCGCGGAAAATGCCGCTGGTGGGCGCGGTCATGCACGGCAATGACGCCCCCCGCCGCCAAGGGTTTTTCTTTCGCGACGACTCCCGGTTGCGCCGCCATCCAGCCCTGCGCCGTGAATTTTTCCGGCTTCATCCCCGGGCCCTTGGCGACGACGCTGAGGACGATGTTCTCCGTTGGGCTGCCCGCGTAAATCGGTTTCAACCCGCACGAAAGCGTGACGCTGACGGGCACCGTGCGGATGCGCTGCGCGAGGTGTTCCGGCAACGGCACTCCCGTGGCGTGCAGGAAGCGGAGGCCGTCGGAGGTTTCGATCGCGGGCGCGGGGATCGTCTTGCGCAGGTCGGTGTCGAGCGCGTCAGCGGGCGGGCCGTGAAACAGTCCGCCCTCGGTGAGATAAAGCGTCGGCTGGCCGGAGAGCGTGCAAAGGATCGGTGGGGGCGGGGAACCGGCGGCGGTGGCGAGCGCGAGTTCGTAATTGCCGTCGCCGGGTTCGGGCGGGCGGAGTTGCAGGCGCAGCGGCTCGGGGACGCGCGGGAACGGCTGTCCGTCCGGCCTCACGATGCGCTCCGGCGGCAACGGCAGGCGGAGCAGGCGGTTGAGCGCCGGACGGGCGGTGGAGTTCGCATAGCTCAGCGCCCACCAACTTTCGTAATGCCACGGTTTGAAGAGCGCACTCCAGAGCGGCAGCGAGTCGGGCGCCAGATTCAACGTGCCACCCTCGAACTGCTCGGCGAAACGCTTCGCGTGCGTCTGCTTGAAATCGGCAAACTCCGCGTCGGCGTGCGTGCGCCATTGCAGGCGGGCCTCGGCGGAGTGCAACACGAGTCGCAGGTCCAACGTGCCGCCATCCGCCGTGAGCCCAGCCGTATGGCCGTCGTAATTCCGAAACCAATTCTTCCAGTGCTCAATCTGCTTGTTCCGTTCCCACTCCGCCATCCCGGCTTCGATCAAGCTCAAGTCCGTGATGCCCTCCATGAATTCAGGGATCCGCGCCTTACGCCGCCGCATTTCCCACGCGACGTAAAGCCAGAGTTGGAAGTCGTCGCGCGGAAGCTCGGGCCACAGCTCGATGGGCTGCCAGGTGTAGAGGTTGGCCCGGGGAAAAAACTGGTGCAGGTCGGTTGCCATGAGCGGCCGAAAGCTGGCGGTGGCCCGCAGCGCCTGCACGTTGCGGACGAACTCGGCCTCCGTCCGGTCCAACTCGCGGCCGAGATGTTCCACCAGCCGGGCGGAAAGTGGCGAGGACGGCGGTTGCGACACGCCGCGGGGAAGTTGGCTCTTCAGCGCTTGGATGAAGGTGGCGGCGGTGGCCGAGCCCGCCTCCGCCAAAGCGCGTTCCTGCAATTCCAGCATGGCGGCGACGGCGTGTTCGCAGTCGTACTCCATCGGGCAGGAACAATCCGCCGTCCAGATTTTGTCGGTGAATTCGAGGGACACGGAGTAGTTTTCGCCGCCGCGCACCACCGCCATATAGAGATGATCCAACGTGACACAATCCAACCCGACGACCTGCCTCTGGGCGTGGTAGGCGCGCCCGCGCTGGCGCGTTTGGGCGGGCACGAGCGCGAGAAACCGCTCGATGCCTTGTAACAACTCTTTCCGCAACATCATGTCAGCAGAGCATGAAACAGACGCGCCGTGGCGGCAAGCGACATGTCACGCCGAAGGGCGATTGGGGGTGTTATATTACAGGGGGCGAGGCGGGAGTGTGGTCGGACTCGGCCTCCACAATGTGGAGCGGAAGCAAGCGGTCTGAACTCCCCAAACCGCCAGGCGTAGGTGATTTGCTACGCCCGAAGCCGGGCGCACTCTGCCACACTGGCGCGACGCTGAATCTTCCCGGTCCCGGAGGCGGAGGCGGGGCTGATAGGACTGCAACACCGACAAATGTGAGTTTCCTGACCGCAGGGCGAATCGGAATCAATTTCCGATCAAGTCGTAAGGATGCACCGAGTCCTTGCCGAGGCCGAAGCGCGGGAAGGCTTTGAGGGAAAAGGTGAAGGCCACGGTGAAATCTTCCCGGCCGTCGTTGTTATCCCGCACCCGGAAACTCAGCGCGCCGGTCCAACTCCGGAAGTCGTGGCACACGGTGTAGAATTGCTCCTGCAACACGCCATTGCGGACGTCGTAGTAATGCGCGGCGCGGAACGACCAGTCTTCGTTCAAGCGAAAGAAGATCATGCTGGTGATGTTTTCCCCGCCAATGCTGGTCGTGGTGGGGGTGCCGTCGCGCAAATACAAGTGGCCAAGGCTGAAACTCCAGCGGTCGTCGGGAGCCAGCGTGACGTTGTTAAACGCCATGCGCAAGTCTCCGTGGTCAACATCAAAGCGGGTCTGCGATTGGAGCGCGAGCCAGTTCCGCGGACGGAAAACGAGGTCGGACCAGAGATCGGCGAAGGTGGTTTGGTTCGTTTGCGGTTGTAGTCGCCAGTCGGTATAGAGGTCCCAGCGCAGGAGGTCTTCGAGCTGGCCGTTGCGTTTGGTTTGGAGCTTGTTCCCCAAGCCAAGACGGATGACGTTCTGGCTGTCCACGCTGTCAATCGAGTTGTAGTCGGTATATTCGATGGGCAGCAGGCGCAGGCTCGGCGATTCGTATAGGAATAGCGGGAGGCTGCCTGGCGCGACGTTCGGCTCGGGCACATAGACGTAGTTGACGGAAGGCTGGACGATGTGGCGCAGGCCATGCACGTCGAAGAGGGTGCTTTCCGCCGTGGGCCAGAGCCGCGAGGCTTTGAAAGTGATCTCCGCACCGGTGTTGAAGATGCCGCGATATTCCTCGTCCGTTGTTGCGCCCGGGCCGGTGGCGCGGCTGTAGTAATCCAGCCGTCCGCCGACGCGTGGGGTGAAGTTAAGCCAGCCAAAGAAAGTCTGCGGCAAGAGGAGTTGATGATAGGTGTCGGCCCGGGACCCATAGAAATCAAAGTCGCTCCGTACGTTGTTGGTTTCGGCGAAGAGCCGGCGGTAATAGCCCGCGCTGCTTTCACTTTCGTAATACACGGGGGAGTTCCCGAGTTGCTGGCGGAAACCGGTGAGCCTCACGTCGGGCAGGCTTTCGACCGTGTCGTAGAAATTATTCACGCGCGGTTGCGTGAGCACGTCGAGGCTGAAGTTGTCCCAGAGTTTGTTCAGTTCGAGGTAGGTGGTGGGCTGCGGGTTGCGGCGATAATCGCCTTCGAAGTAATCGGCGAGCAGGCGTTCGTCGCTGTGGTAACGCACCTGGGACTTGATGTTGAAATTCGTCCACGGCGTGGCGTCGTAACTGAACTGCACGCGTTGGCGGTTGTTGGGATTCGGGAAGCCGGCGGAATTGGTGTCGGGCTTGAGATCGTAGAGATAATAGTATTTCAACCCCACCTCGCCCCAGCGGTCCAGATGCAAATTCACGTCCGGCCCCGTGCCCAGGCCGCGTTCAACGCGGTAATCGAGATGCACTGCGCCATCCACTTGTTCGTTGAAAAACCAGCGGTAGGTGGTCAACAGAAACGGTCCGTACTCGCTGCGGTACCCCGGCACGAAAGAGAACTGGTTCACGTCGTTCTTCAAGCTGTAAGTGAACACCGGGAAATAGAACACCGGCAGGCCCCCCACATACATCGTCGCATGCCGCGCGGTGATGCGCTGGCCGGGGACGATGGTGATGGATTGGGCGCGCAATTTCGTGAACGGCTCGGAGACGTCGTCGGTGGTGATGAACGCGCCCTGGGCCGAATAAACCTGGTTGCTGGGGTCGGCGGTCAGCTTTACGCCCTCGGCGAAAATGGGGGCTTTGCCGGTGCGAAACAACTCGGCCTCCATGATGTGCGTCTTGAAGTTGTAGCGGATGTGTTCCCCGGCCCAAATCTGGTCGTCGCGCTGGATGCGGACGCGGCCTTCGGCTTCCACCTCGCCGCTCGGTTGATCCACCCGCACGCGCTCCGCAGTGAGGAGGGCGTTTCCGTAGATGACGCGCACGCCGTTGGTGGCAGTGGCGATGCCGGCGCGATCCATCTCGACCCAACCGTCCGGCGACATCGCTTCGATCAACCACTGCGGCTGCTGTTGCGCGCCCGCGGTCAGGGCCCAAAGCGCGGCACCGGCGGCGAGCATGAGGAAGAGGCGGCATTGTGTCATCGGGCGCGAGTAGCTTGGCAAATTGAGGGCACCGTGCCAAGCGGATTTGCCCCAGGGAAATTTTTCTGGCCCAAATCGGCCATCGCGGAGCGGAAGACCGCCGCTCCAGTTGGCCGCGCAAACCGGGTGCAGCGCTGGCTGCGAGACGGGCCAGCGCAGACTCGTCCGCCAAATTCCCCCGCTCAAATCGCGTGGCATACGTCCTGCAAGCAATCCGGCGGGAAAGGCATTTATGGCAAAGAAGTTTATACTAACGAGATTCTTGCAGGTGATTCACGGCTACGCCGAGGTCACGAACCGGCGACCGGCGCCGCGTCCGCCCGCGATTTTCCTGATGCAAATGCGGAAGCAGCACACGCAGACGCAGCTTTCCAGCCGGCCTCGCCCCCTTGCCATAGCCACCGCCTGGCAAAACGGGCCGGACGTCGCGTTGCCCGTGCCGATTAACCATCTCGAACCGAGATAGCCTCCACGTTTCAAAGCCGTGCCGCACTCCGGGAACGTTCCCCGGCAACTTCAGCGGCTTTTTGACTGCGCATCGGAACCATGAACCGATCCGCCCGGTGACCGAAATCAAGGCAGTGTCCTGTCCGACTGCTCCAGCCTCAAACGCCGGCCGGCCGTTCGCATCGCGAACGGACTCTGCCCAAGTTTCCCGGCAGCCACATTCTCCGGGCCGCTACGGGCTACAGACCCGCGCGCCGCTCGCCCAGGATGGAGCCGCCGATCAGTCCTTGACGAACTTCACCTCCTCGAATCCCAACTGGAGAAAGAGAATCTTGATCTGATCGCGGGCGCGCTCCTCCGCGTCCTTCAAAATCCCGCTCAACCGCGCCGAGCGACGGATTTCATCCAGCGCATTCTGCCGCGCCGTCTGCTCGAGATCCTTGTCGAACAAGCGCAGCAAACCCGTTGTGCGCTCCACGACCCGGGTTTGTTTTTCATCGAGATAGGCGTCAGTGATCTTTGCCGCTGGCAACCGGAGGGCGATGGTCTTGCCTGACACCCGGACATCCGCCGCGGCCATCGGTTTGAAATCCACCCCCGCCTTCACGATGCCATGCGCCACGAGCAAGACCCGGCTCTCGCCGCCCGGATACCACTTCGCGTCTTCAAGCACGACGACTTTTTCCATCACGTATTTGACCGTGACGAATTCCGAGAGCGTCTGGACTTGTTGGAGCACGGTGGCCGTGCCGTAAACCCGCTGGCCGGAGCCAAACCCCAGCAGGCGCGGCCCGAAGAAACCCGCCCACAGACCGAACGAGAAAATCCCGAGCAACGCCACGAATGCCAGGTAAGGCCGCAACTTTTGCATGGCCGGATGGTAACTTCGAGCGCGGCCTGCGGGGAATAGAAACTTTTGCAATCTGAAGAGCCGGCACGCCGAGAACGCGAAGTAACGTCAAGTGGCCAAACCCGCAGCCCACGCCGCGGCATCCAAGCAGGAATTTCTTTTTCAACTCCCTCCGCCCGGCTATGCTGCCCGCATGAGTTCGCATCCGACCGGACAATTTCCCGCGTATCGCCCGCGGCGACTGCGGCAAAGCCCCGCACTTCGCCAGCTCGTCAGCGAAACGCACCTGCACGCCTCGCAACTGGTGCTGCCGCTGTTCGTTCGCAGCGGGCGCAAAATCCGCCACCCCATCGGGGCCATGCCTGGCGTCTTCCAACTCTCGCTCGACGAAATGGTCCTCGAAGCCTCCCGCGCCCACAGCTCGGGCGTGCCGGCGGTTTTGCTTTTCGGGATTCCCGATGCGAAGGACGCCCGCGCCCGCGGCGCGTTCGCGGCCAGCGGCATCGTCCAGCAAGCTGTGCGGCGATTGAAACAGGAACTCCCTCAATTGCTGGTCATCACCGACGTTTGCCTTTGCGAATACATGTCGCACGGCCATTGCGGCATCGTTCAGCGCGATCCACGGGGCGCAAAAATTCTCAACGATCCCTCGCTCAAAATCCTCGCCCGCACCGCCGCCAGCCACGCGGAAGCCGGCGCAGACATCGTCGCGCCCAGCGACATGATGGACGGTCGCGTGCGAGCCATTCGCGCGGAACTGGATCGCAGCGGTTTCGCCGACACGCCGATCATGTCTTATGCCGCGAAGTTCGCGTCGGCGTTTTACGGCCCGTTCCGGGAAGCCGCCGAGTCCGCGCCCAAATTCGGCGACCGCCGCAGTTACCAGATGGACGCGGCGAATGCCAACGAAGCGATGCGCGAAGTGGCGCTGGACATTCAGGAAGGCGCGGACATCGTCATGGTCAAACCCGCGCTCGCCTACCTCGACATCATTCAGCGGGTGAAAACGGAGTTTGGTTATCCGACTGCGGCCTACGCCGTGAGTGGAGAGTATTCGATGGTGAAAGCCGCGGCGGCCAACGGCTGGATTGATGAGCGGGCGGTGACGCTGGAAAGCCTGCTCGCCATGCGTCGGGCCGGCGCAGATATCCTGATCACCTACGCGGCGACGGACGTGGCGCAGTGGTTGGCGGGAAAATAAAAAAGCCCGACAGCGCGGGGGACTGTCGGGCGGAGGAAAACTGGGTCGAGCTGCGTTACTGCGGCGTCGGCGACTTTCCGGCGGACATAAGCGCGACAATGACCAACCCCAAGATCACGACGCCAACGATGATGGCTGCAATGAGAAAAATCCGGTTGCCCTTGTTGTCTTTCTTGGAGAAACCCTTGCCCGCGGTGTCAAAGCCGCTGCGGGTGCCCCCTGTTTCCAGTTCGGTCAAGCTCACCCCGCGTTTCATCACTATGGTGCTGTCCACGGGTTTTCGCGTCGCTGCCCCGGCTGCTCCCGGCGCATCGGTTTCCAAGCGCATTTCAATCTGTCCGAGACGCAAAATCTGCCCGGGCTTCAAGACGGCTTCGGCAACTTTTTCGCCATTGATGAACGTACCGTTGGTGGAATTCAGATCCCGGACGACCACATCGGATCCGCGCAACACGACTTCGCAATGATGGCTGGAGACGGAAGGGTCAACAATGGAAAAGGTATTATCATCCACCCGACCGACGGTGGTTTTGTCCACTTTCAACTCGTGCGACTGGCCGGTAAGGCCCTGACTGAGGATTACAAGTTTTACCATATCGCGTTACTTGGGGCGATTATGTGCCATAACGATTTCAAGTCAAACGCAAAGCTTGGAAAGAAATCAGGGTATGGCGGATTCAAGAAATTGGAGCTTCTATCTGCGGTTCTATCTTCCGCCCCGTTCGGATCGGTCTGGGTTGAAAGGGTTCCCGGGATCCGGGGGGGCGAGGGAGAAATCTCCCGTCACCTTCGGTCTGGTCTGGCGCGCGGTTGTTCTCAGAAACGGGCCGCTGCTTCGCCGAAAGTCCCCCCGGCTCGGCGATGCTTCAAACTTCCGGCGGATGCCGCGTTGAACCGTCGCGGCGCGCTGCCGCCAGCGCAGGTTGGTGCGGAAACTCAGTTCAAATCCGGGTTCGAGGTAAAAACCGCCGCGCGTTTTGTCCAGCTTGGCAGCAACAATCAATGACGACAAATCTTCTTCTTCGTCGGAAAATAGATCCACATCGCCGCTCAACAACTGGCGATCCACGGTGCGTTGCAGCGGAGCCGGGCCTTAGATCGTGACATGAAAAGCGCGGTCCCTGGGCAGCGAGGCCTGAAAAGTCAGGAGAAGCTGGCCCGCCGGCCTGGCCCAGTCAATTTCGCCCGCTCACCAGTTTTTGATCGAAGGCATGTTTGCGCGGGCCGACGCCCAAGAAATAAAGCGCCGGTTGAATAAGCCGGTTGGTCACTTCCGGCTCCTGGCTGAGACGGCGGGCCATCGCTTGCTCGCGCGGACGCAACGTCCCCGCTTCCTTGCGGATCAGCAGTCGCGCGGCCAGACGCACTCCGCACGCTGCGCGACTCCGCAAGCGTTGGAGATACTCGGGGCTTACACGCCACAGCCGCTTTACGTGCAAGCTCAGAGCTAATTTGCGGGACGCACTTGCTGGTGGGCAAAGGGCGGGTAAGCGACGCCTTCAGTTGGCGAAGGCCGGTTCTATTCCTCAAACAACGCCTGCGAATTGTTTGGTGTCGAAGGGTTGCAAGTCGTCCGGTTGCTCGCCGAGGCCGATGAATTTGATGGGCCGGCCGAGTTTCCTCTGGATCGCCACCGCCCTGCCGCCTTTGCTCGTGCGGTCGAGCTTGGTCACGGCGAACGGGCTGAATCTCTGTTCGGATGTCTCAACCTTTCCAATTCCTCCAGCAGGGGCCGCCAGTAGGCTTGGTCTTCCGCCCGCAAGCTGGATTCCTCTTTGGCGAGCGCGCTGGCAACCCGCGCGAGCGATCCGGAAACGGCTGCTTGGAGCAAAGGCCGTCGCACGGCGAGCCGCCGGGCAAGGCGGGGGTTGGTGTTGGCGACTTCCAGCAGTAACTCCGGGGTGCGGAGTTCCCGGAGCCAGAACTCAACCTGCGCCCGGCCCGCGTTGGCTTGGTGCGCGAAGTAATGCGCCTCCACCAACCGCCGAATCATCGGCCAGTCCTTGTCGCGCTGGGTTTTCTTGGCTTGCACCAGATCCGGCAACGAAAGCAAATCGCACTTCGTTCCGTCCGGAAGTTCGATGGTGGTGCGGCGTTTCCAGAGTTTTGAAAACGAATCCACTCCGCGCATCTTCGCCATCACGTCCACCCTCATACGGGACGCCTCCGGGTGCTGGCAGCGGAAGTGAAGGGCATGTCCGCGCCGGAGATATTTCAATGCAAACGACGGGACGGCGATGAGTTCGGCACGCAAGTCCGCCAGCGCCTTCCGCAGCCGCGCGAGGTTGGCCGCGTCGGCCAGGATGGCGAAATCCGTATCGCGGCTAAACTCGGCCGCGCCGTAAAACACGCACGCCTGCCCGCCCATGAGCAGGGCGCGGACGCGGTGCGCGCGGATCGAAGAAAGGACTTTGCGTATCGGGTTCGGGATCAAGAGAGCCTCCGAGCGCGAGGTAGGTTTGCCACAGTTTCTCGCTTTCCAGCCAGCGTTGCAAGGGCGTGAGCCGATACCATTCGGCCCACTCGCCGCCAACCAATTGCTCCGGCTGAATCATGGCAGACAGATAACAGAATCAAACCGGAGCGGCAAATTGAGTTTCATTCCGCAAACAATGCCGGCGTGAATTGTGTGGCCCAGTCAATTTCGCCCGCCCACCAGTTTTTGATCGAAGGCATGTTTGCGCGGGCCGATGCCCAGGAAGTAAAGCGCCTGTTGAATGAGCCGGTTGGTCACTTCGGGGTCTTGGCTGAGGCGGCGGGCCAACGCCTGCTCGCGCGGACGCAGCGTCCCCGCTTCCTTGCGGATCAGCAGGCGGGCGGCCAGACGCGATTTGCGCCAAGCACCGTCAACTCTTGTTCCGACCGGTTTCACGTTGGCAAACTAAAGGAACACACCGCGGTCTGCAATCCTGCGAATCTATCCTTCGGATTGTGGGAAACTCGAAGCAGCGCCGTTGAATCCGGATGCACTCCGGGTGGTTCGCGTCGGATTTGGCCGCCCGAATTGCGCGGAGCGTCTGGAGTGCGGCGCGCTTGCTCCCGCTTTCCGCCCGGCGTCAAAGAACCGCGACGCAAGCCCGCCGCACTCCGCACGCTGCGCGACTCCTCAAGCGTTGGGAGATACTCGCGGCTTACATGCCACAGCGGGCTTTACGTGCAAGCTCAGAGCCAATTTGCGGGACGCACTTGCTGGTGGGCAAGGGGCGGGTTAGCGGCGTCTTCATTCGGCGAAGACCGGTTCTATTCCTCAAACAAAGCTTGCGCGAATTGTTTGGCGTCGAAGGGTTGCAAGTCGTCCGGTTGCTCGCCGAGGCCGATGAATTTGATGGGCAGTCCGAGTTCCTTCTGGATCGCCACCACCATGCCACCTTTGCTCGTGCCGTCGAGCTTGGTCACGATGAGGCCGGTGAGCGGGACGGCTTTGTGGAATTCGCGCGCTTGGTTCAGCGCGTTCATGCCGGTGCTGCCGTCGAGCACGAGCAGGACTTCGTGCGGCGCGCCGGGCAGTTGCTTGCCGATGACGCGATGGAGCTTCTGCAATTCCTGCATCAGGTTGTGCTTGGTGTGCAGGCGGCCCGCGGTGTCAATGAAGAGGTAGTCCGCCTTGCGCGCCTGCGCGGCGGTCACGGCGTCGTGCGCCACGGACGCCGGGTCCGCACCATACGCGCCAGCGATGACTTCGACTTTGAGCCGTGCGCCCCAGAGTTTGAGTTGCTCAATGGCGGCGGCGCGAAACGTGTCGCACGCGGCAAGCAACACGGTTTTTTTCTGTGATTGGATGAGATGCGCGAGCTTCGCGGCGGTCGTTGTCTTGCCGGTGCCGTTCACGCCGACGATGGAGACCACGGTTGGGCCGCTCGGAGCTTTGAGCAAATCGGGGTTGTTCGAGGAGAGATTTTTTTCGACTTCGGTGCGCGCGATGGCGAACACGTCGTGGCCCGTGGTGCCCTGTGATTCGTAGGCTTGTTTGACCGCGGCGACGATCTGTTGCGTGACGGCCATCCCGAGATCGGCGGCAATGAGCGCGGCTTCGAGTTCTTCCAGCGAGTCGCCGGTGAGTTTGGGCGAGCGCGTGACGATGCGCTTGATCTCGTGGACCAGCTTGCTGTGGGTCTTGGCAAGACCGGCTTTGAATTTGGAAAATAAGCCCATGTGGGGATTGGCGATTGATGATTTGAAGTCAGCCGAGTTCTCGCACCCCTCACCCCGGCCCGCTCCCCTCCCTCCGCGGGAGCGGAGAGGGCGAAGTAACGGAAGCGATCCGGCTAACTCTTGCGGCTTTAAGTTTCGCGACGTGTTCGTAGGCCAGCTTGACGGTGCCGATGAGGGGTTTGCCCTTGCTCAAGCCGTGGCAATCCGAACCGCCGGTCACCAACAGGTGAAATCGTTCCGCGAATGCGCGGTAGCGTTGGGTGGCGCTGGCCTTGTGTTTGGTGTGAAAACACTCCAAGCCGTCCAACCCGGCGGCCACCAGGGCGGCGATCAAATGGTCCGCGCGATTCAAGGCGGGATGCGCCATGACCGCCAGCCCGCCGGCTTGGTGAATCAGTTCGATGGCTTCGAGCGCGGACATCTTGGCCTTCGGCACCCACGCCGGTCGGTCCTTTTTGAGGAACCGCTCGAAGGCTTCGTCGTGGCTCTTGCAGTGGCCCGCTTGCACGAGGGCGCGCGCCACATGGGGCCGGCCCGGCGCGCGGCAGTTGGCGAGCGCGAACACCGTGGCGGCGTCCAACGGGACGTTCTGTTCGTTCAGGCGGGCGACCATTTCGCGAATGCGGTTCTGGCGCACGATCTGGAAGCGGGCGAGTTCGCGAAGAAGCTTCGGATCCTCCGGGTCCATGAAGTAGCCGAGGATGTGCAGTTCGATGCCCTCGTGTTCCGCGGTGAGTTCCGCGCCGGTGATGAATTCGATCTGCGCCGCCGCGCACGCCACCGCCATCCGCGGGCAACCTTCCACCGTATCGTGATCGGTCAACGCCAGCGCCCCGAGGCCGGCCTGGCGACCGCGCGCCACCACTTCCTCCGGGGAAAATGTCCCGTCGGAGAAATGCGTGTGGAGGTGGAGGTCGGCAAACATCGCTCAATCCACAGTCCCGAGTCCACAGCCCCGAGTCCGGAGTTCGGGGCCAAAATGCCCGGGGTCCAAGGCCCGTCCGTCCGCCTCGGGCCTCGGGCCTCGGGCCTCGGGCCTCATTTGACGATCCTTGCCGGCCGCATCAGCTCGGCCTTGACCTTGTCGAGGATGCCGTTGACGAATTTGCCGCTATCGTTGGTGGAGAATTTTTTGGCGATGTCCACCGCTTCGTTGATGCTGACGACGGGCGGAATGTCCTCGCGATGGAGCATTTCGTA
Source organism: uncultured Verrucomicrobiota bacterium (assembly GCA_903828255.1). Taxonomy (GTDB): domain Bacteria; phylum Verrucomicrobiota; class Verrucomicrobiia; order Limisphaerales; family JADLHS01; genus CAIKLQ01. Next base: position 457 of record CAIKLQ010000212.1, on the reverse strand, counting down.
AATGGCCAGGCGCATGACGTTGCGGTCCACGGCGGCGATGCGGTTGAAGTCCCAGTTCTTGACGTGTTTCTTGATGTGCTCGTCAATGGCGGCGCGGTGTTCCAGCGTGCCGCGGATGAGCGGTTCGGCGAAGAGCCGGGTCGCGGCCTCCTCGGCGGTGGGCGGCGGGAGTTCGGCCCGCTCTCCCCAAGTGGCCGGACCTTTGTCTTCGGCGATGGCGGCGGCGCGCTGAGTTAGCCAAAACTCATCGAGCGCGCGGTCGAGTTCATCCGGCGGACTCAGATCGTGCTGAAACAGAAATTGGACGGCGCGTTCACGCGCTTCACGGCGTTTGCCCATAGTGGAATGGAGCATGGCCCACAACGCACGGGGGGGAAATGAAAAACTGTGGCGCGGGAAACTGCCCGGGCGCTTCCGCCGCGAGCCGGGGTTTCACTTCGGCACGTTCGGAAAAGCC
>CAIKLQ010000211.1 GCA_903828255.1 uncultured Verrucomicrobiota bacterium | reverse complement strand
GCTTCACGACCTCCTGATTGTGCGCGTCGGTCGGAAGCTGGTAGTCCACGAGAAATACGCGCCGGCTCGCGCCCGCTTTCTGCGCCGCGGCTTCGATCTCCAGACAACCGGGAACATCCGCAGCGACCGGCTTGGCCATGTACACATGCAGGCCAGCCTGCACCGCCGCGCGAGCATGTTCGGAGAAGAAGCAGGGCGGCACGATCAGCGCGACCGCCTCGATGCCGCTCTCTAGCACCCGCTTGTAGCCGGACAAAGTGGAGTAGCAACGCGCCGCGTCCACGCCCAGGCTTTCCCCGCATTTTTGCGCTACCTCCGGGAAATAATCCGCGACCGCCTGGAGCTGATAGCCGCCGTGACGTAGGAAAAGTTTTGCAATCCAACTTCCCCGCCCACCGCACCCCACGAGGCCCAGCTTGAGCTTGCGTTGGAACTCCGGCGGTTTGGCTTCGGGTTGGGGCGCGTCCGCCGCTAAGCTGCGCACCAGTCCTGCCGGAGCCACCGCCGCCGCGGCAAGTGTCCCACCCAAAAATTCGCGGCGCGTAAGTGAGGAGTGGGATGCCTTGGAAGTCTTCATAAGCTCATTCTGCTGGCCAGGCTGGGAATTGTTTTCTGCTTTGACGCTTCCCGGTTCCGAGAGATTTGCTTTTGCGTCGTGTTCATCGGCGATGACTTTGCGCCCGGACCTTTTCCACGTCAATGCCCGATTGGCGGCAACCACCTCAATGACCGAGCCTCCAAGCTTTGTGGTCGTTGTCGCGCCGTCAACGCCGCACTCGTGCCCACCCCCTCAGTCACTCGCGAGCGACTGGTGCAACTTGCTTTCTCCGTTGATCCAAACGCATACTGACGTCGCATGACAAAAGCCTTCTACCTCTTCATCGGCCTATTGACGCTCACCGGCTGGAGCCTGGCGTCATCGGAGCAGGATTTACGACTGGTGCCATTTCCGAAAACCATCACTCTGCAACCCGGTAACTTTTCGCTTCGGTCCGCGTTGGTTCTGGAAGTGCCGGCGGACCAGGAGGAAACTTTCGGGCGACTGCTGAACGAAGAGTTGAAGCGCGCCGGCCTGAAGGAGGCTCGAGTGCGCGTCCTGGCTTCCGCCCGGCCCGCTTTCCGTTTGACTGCCCGGAAGCTCCCACTGGTGCTTCCCGCGGCGCCGTCAGAAAAAGGCCCCGAGAGCTACGGCTTGGAAGTGCGTCCGCAGGAAGTGGTGTGTGCCGCGAAGGATGCCGCGGGTTTGTTTTATGGGCTGCAAACCCTCTGCCAATTGATCCGCGCGAATCGCCAAGGCGACACCCTCCCCAGTCTCAAGATCTCCGACTGGCCGGCGTTGCGCTGGCGTTGTTTCCAGGATGACCTGACGCGCGGGCCTAGCTCTACGCTCGCGACGTTGCGCTTTGAAGCTTTGCTGGCGGCGCAGTTTAAGTTAAACCTCATGACCTATTACATGGAGTCGCAGTTCATTTTCAAAAAGCATCCGGCAATCGGACCTACGAATGGCTCGCTCAACGCAACGGAATTGGCGGAGTTGGTGAAGTATGCAAAACCACTCCACCTCGACATCCTTGGCAACCAACAATCCTTCGGCCACTTCGGCGCAATTCTCAGCCACCCTGAATATGCCGGTCTGCGGGAGACGCCCGACGTGCTCAGCCCCGTTCGCGAGGGGACTTATCAACTGCTGGATGACCTTTACTCGGAGGTTTGTCCGGCGCTGCCCTTTCCGTGGTTCAATGTCTGTTGCGATGAAACGGGCGGCTTGGGCACCGGGCCGTCCAAGGACTTAGTGGCCAAGGTTGGCGTCGGGGGAGTATATGTCAGCCACATTCGTCGGATTCACGACTTGCTGCGCGACAAACACCAGAAGCGGATGATGATGTGGGGCGACATCATCCTCCAACATCCGGGCAACCTTAAGGACATTCCCAAGGATACGATCATGCTTACCTGGGGCTACGATGCCCGCGCCAGTTTCGAGGACCAGATTATCCCCTTCGCCAAATCGGGCTACGAATTCTTCGTGTGTCCGGGAGTGAGCGATTGGAGCCGGATTCTGCCGGACTTCGGCGTGGCGTTGACGAACATTCAGAACTTCGTGCGGGACGGTGTGAAGCATGGTGCGCTGGGGATGATCAACACCGACTGGGAAGACGACGGCGAAGCACTCAAGGCAGTGAAATGGCACGCCGATGCCTGGGCGGCCGAATGTGCCTGGAATGGCTCCACGACCTCGCCGGCGGATTTCCATCGGCGGATTGGCGCGGTGCTGTTCGGCGAAACCGGCGATCATTTCGGCCAAGCGATCGAGTTGCTGGCGCAGACGCATCGCCTACCGCCGATGAAGGGGATGTTCAACGCGCGGTTTTGGGAAAATGATTTCGTGCCCAATGCCAGTCCGGCGGCGATTCAGACCACTTCGTCCAATCTCCTGGCAATCGTGCGCCCCGCGCTGGCGCAGTTGGAAGCCTGTCGGCGCGAAGCCAGGTGCAACCTGCAAGTGTTAGAGGTTTTCCAGCTCGGTGCCCGGCGCATGGAACTAATCGGCCAGCGGATGCTCGATGGGCTCGCAGCGGCACAACTCTACGAACAAGCGGCGCGCACCACCGCCGGCCGGGAAAGACTCGGCGAGGTCGAAGCGTTGATTCGCAAAAACCGGGACGCCCATGAGTTAATAGGGCAACAGTTCGCGGAACTCTGGCTCGCGGAGAGCAAGCCCTACGCGCTCGACTGGACCTTGAAGCGCTATACCCAAGCTGTCGGCGCTTACGATGCCCTGCTCGGAAAACTGGCAAGCGCCCGGACTGCCGTCGCTCAAGGCGGGCCGTTACCCGAACCAAGCGAACTGGGACTGGCGATGCCGGAGACAATCTTCCGCCGCGTGCGACCAAAGGAAATCGCCGCCAGCCCGTTATCTCCCGAGCTGCCATGGGCGGACGAATCGGCAACGCATCGGGTTGGCGTGAGCATCCGGGCGGGCGCGGTGGATCGCTTCGACCTGCCCGTCGAAGTCGAGTTGAAGTTACCCGCAGCGTTGGCCAACAAACCCGTGCGAGCCTTTCTCCTCAACCCCAACGCCGCCCCGCGCGAAGTGTTGGCGCAGATTGACCCACTCGAATTGCCCGGCAAAGTCCGACTCGTTTTGGTCCTGGACGGATCGTTCGCGAAAGCCACCGAAGCCTCGGTGCAGGTTTATTTGGGATTAAGCCAGCCGCACAGTTCGCTGCCCGGCGCAGTCAGCACCCGCCCGGGAACGAACGGCATGTCGTGGCTCGAAAACGACCACGTTCGGCTGTTGCTCGGCCCGGAAGGGGCGCACGTTTATCGGTGGGAGGTCAAAGCCGCTCGCCATCTCGACCTGACCATGCCCGGGGAAGCGGACTGGTCGGGTTTCGCCGACATCAATCCCCGCCGCCACTCTCCCTATAGCCTGAAGGACAAAGCTCGCGGCCCCGCCTTGGTCGAATATGAAGCTACCGATGGTTGGGGTGACACGAAAACCATCCGGCTCTACGGTGGCGCGAGCTGGATCGAAGTGCTGCTTAGCGAGCCCACTTCGCTCTATTGGGACTTCGACGCCCCGAATACCTTCTCGGCGGATGGCCCGACTCCCGGCACTTGGTTGTTTTCGGATGGCGGATCCGGTCCGGTAGGTCGCGAGGCTGACGGCGTGCCGGCACAGATTAAAGCGGCCAATACGTTTTGGGGGATGAAATACAACTCGGACAAGTTAGCCGTGGGGTTGATTACTCCTAGTGTGGCCGCTCTGCATGTGGTCGCCCCCGGCGCGGGTGCGGGCGGGGTGGGTATCGAGGGCTCAGTTCCAGCCCGGCATTTTGTCACGTTTGCGGGTGTGCTGGCCAACTCGCCCGCCGATACAATGAATCGCCTCCAAGCGACCCTTGACCTAACGCGCCCAGTCGAGGTCCGACTCTACTCGATCCAGAGCAAGTGAGTCAGCTATTCCCTAGCCAGCTTCCGTGCGGCGGTCAAGTTGGCGAAGCCCCAACTATATGAGTTCAACTCCATCCAGCGGATCCGCACGAGTAACCAGGCGCGAGGCCATCCGGACGACGGGCAGGGCTTTGGCCGGGGTGGCGAGTGGGGTCGGGTTGTCGCAGGTTTCGCTCGAAGGAGCATCCCAAGCGACCCAAGCCCCACCGGCACCAACTCCCGCTAGTCCGTCAGACCTCGACCCGAATCCCGGGGACAAACTCCGGGTGGCAACCTGCCAGTTCCCGGTGAGCGGCAATCCTGCCGAGAACGCGAAGTTTATCCGGGAGTTCATGCATCAAGCCGCCGAAGCTGGGGCGCATCTGCTGCACACTTCCGAGGCTTCACTGTCCGGTTATGCGGGCATTGATTTTCGCTCGTTCGAGAGCTACGAATGGAGGGCGCTGCGATCGGAAACAACTGCGTTGCGGAAGCTGGCCCAGAGCTTGCACTTGTGGTTGGTCCTAGGTTCGGCGCATTACCTGGACGCAACGACCAAGCCCACGAACTGCCTCTATCTCGTGGATGCAGAAGGGCGGGTCGCGGATCGCTACGACAAATGCTTCTGCACCGGAGGCGACCAGAAACACTACTCGGTAGGCGACCGCCTCGTAACCCGCGACATCCGCGGAGTGCGGATCGGACTGGCAATCTGTTACGACATCTGTTGGCCGCAGCTTTACATCGGCTACCGCGAGAAGGGCGTCACGGTAATGATACACTCTTTTCACAATGCCAGGTCCAAAGGCAAGAACTGCCTCGACGCACTCAATGTCCACCAAGTCCCAACGCGCTGTGCGGACAACCGCATGTGGGCGGTGTGCAATAACTCCTCGCAGCCCTATTCCCATTGGGGGAGTTTCATCGCCCGGCCCGATGCCTCGATCCCCAAGCAGTTGGCGATCAATCAGCCCGGCATGTTGATTCACGATTTCCCGGACGGCTTATCTGCGGGCGGCTGGTATCACAATTTCAAGCCTATGCAGAAGCGCGATGACGAGATCATGAGCTGGGGCACGCCGGGCAAGCACCCGCGCCAGGCGGATGGTCAGGTCGAGCCTTAGCTGATAAATTCACAAACTTCGGCACGGTGGAGCAAGTCCCTCTCATTAACACCTCGCTGAAGCCGGGTGATCGCGAGCCGGCTGGGACCTGAAACGGTTGCAAGGCAGACGTCGTGGCGACCCCCTCGCTGAAGCGGGGTGGTAATGAGAAACAGGGCGCAATCGCTGGTCGGAATTTGTGAGATCAACTGGTTGGCGGCTGTTTTAGAAATCCCCTCGGTCGTACCCGCCGCCGTTAGTTGGCGCACTTTTCCGCGGTTTCGGTGGAAGGTTGCGCAGACTCAGGTCCGCGGCTACGAATTCTCAAACGGGCTCTTCGCCCATTCAGGTTGTTTCCGCATCGCGCCGGGACAGCTTGCCATCCCGACACGCCGCGACCGACACAACGCTCGGGCTACGAGGTGCAGTCCACCCCCGAGAATCTTGCTTGGCCACGGCCCCGAAAACACCGACCCTCTCCCGCAGCGTGACCAGTTATTCAACCCTGACATGATGACCAAAACCGATCTTGCGAGCGTCGCCGCTCCCGTGACGCAGCGCCTCCTTTCCCTCGATGCCCTGCGCGGCTTCGACATGTTCTGGATCGTCGGGGCTGAGGAACTTGTGCGGGGCTTGCAGAAGATCACTGCCAGCGGCCCCATCGGCCTGGTCGCCGAGCAACTCCGCCATCAGCCTTGGGCCGGTTTTCATTTCGAGGATTTGATCTTCCCCCTCTTTGTTTTCATTGTCGGGGTTTCGCTGGTCTTCTCCTTGACGAAAACTCTCGAGCAATCCGGACGCCGCGCGGCCGTCGTCCGCATCCTGCGGCGTTCCGCTTTGCTGTATGTGCTGGGGATCCTGTCCTACGGTGGATTGTCCACGCCGTTTGAAAAGATTCGACTGCTGGGCGTGCTGCAACGCATGGCGCTGTGCTATCTCTTCGCCAGCCTGTTGTTTTGCTATCTCAAGCCCAAGGCGCTGGTGGGTGTGTGCGTCGGGTTGCTGCTGGGCTACTGGGCGCTGTTGTCGTTCGTGCCCGTGCCGGGACACGGGGCCGGCAATTTCGCCGAAGGCGCAAACCTCGCTAACTACGTGGACGCGCAGTATCTGCCGTTGCGCAAATGGGACGGCGACCATGACCCGGAGGGCTTGCTCAGCACGCTTCCGGCGATTGCGAGTTGCTTGCTCGGTGTGTTCGCCGGGCTGCTGCTCAAGAACCCCGCTGTGCCGGACCGGAAGAAAGTGGGCTGGTTGATCGCGGCGGGACTGGCGGGGCTGGTCGTCGGCTGGCTCTGGCATCTGAACTTCCCGGTAATCAAGAAAATCTGGACGTCCTCCTTCGTGCTGGTGGCGGGGGGATACAGTTGCCTGCTGCTGGCCGCGTTCTACCAGATCATTGATGTCTGGAAATTCCAGAAGTGGGCGACGCCGTTCGTGTGGATCGGCGTGAACCCGATTACGATTTATCTGGGCGGACACTTCATTGATTTCGAGGCCGTCGCGAAACTTTTTGTCGGCGGCCCCGTGCAAGCGGCCTGCGGGCGTTATGGCGAACTGCTGCTCGCGGTGACGACGCTGGCCTTTGGTTTCCTGTTCCTGCGCTTTCTTTACCAACGTAAAATCTTCCTGCGCGTCTGACGATTCCCCGCTGTTTTCGGCGGTGCTTGGGCTGGCAAAAACTCCAAAACCCAAAACTCCTGAACCGCGGAATCTCGCTTGGGCCGCCCGGTGAGTTCCCCGGGCCTACAGGATCGAGTCCTGCGTTGTAGGCTGGGACTCCTGACCCGGCGTGCCTGGCCCAGCCCATTTCCAAGTGAGCCCAATAGCACTGCTGCGGGTCAGGAGTTCTGCGCCTATTTCACCGGGACGAGGATGACGCGATCGAGCCAAACCTTTTTCACCGCGTCGTCATGGGCATGGCCCATCCAGAGGCGGGAGAAGGAACTGAGTTTCACGGTTCCCACGAGATAGGAGCGGTAGCCCGCTGCGGCTTCGCCGATCTTGATCATCCGCTCGGCGATGTATTTCCCCGTTGGGCCATCGTGAATGCGCGCACTGAACGCCGGGGACTCCGGCTTCGCGTCGCCGGTCACCTCGATGCGAACGACGTAGTAAACCTGGTAACGGCCGGGCTGAAAGGCCGCCGGAAGTTTTCCACTGTGAATCTCCATCGCGCCCTTTGATCCATTGGGGCCGGCGAGCATTTGAATCGCGACGCCATCCGAAGCCGCCGAATCCGCCACCGGTCGCGCGCACTCGGCCTCGCGGAAAATGACCGCGCGGTCATCCTGCACACTGATCGCCTCAGCCCGAGCCTCCGCTGGTAAGTCATTCGGCAGCCCCGAACTCGCGTGGCGTTTCGGCGGTGCGTAAAGCGCTTCCTCGGGATCACTGCCAACCTCGGCGGCAAAATCCGCCGGCTTCTGACCGGACTCACGCATCAGCGTCATGGGCGTCCAACCCGCCGGGCCAGGCTCATTCACCGTGGCGAGCCATGCCGCCGCGCAGGCTTTGCGGGACGGATTGATCGGCCACTTCGCTCCCAACTCCCGGCACTCGCGTTGCAAACCCACCCATTGCGAAAGCCACATAAAACCCATGGGCAGCCGCGCCTGTCGCACCCGCCAGAGGTGATCCGGATTTCCCCGCGCCGCGGCTTCGGCTTGTTGCCACAAACGCTCCGACTTCACGAGCGTCGGGAAACGCAGATACGGACTCGCGGACGGATGCCCGATGCCGACATAGAACGGTTGCGCCGCTTTGCTGATCAGATCCAGATGCTGGAGGATGAACCGCGCCGAGGGTTTGCCGTAGTAGGCCTCGACAAATTCGCGCACGAGTTTCCGGTCATCCTGATTGGGATTCGCGAGCAATTGCGCCAGCACCCACGCGCGCAACTCCGACATCTCGCCGCTGAACGCCTGATACGCGCCCTGCTCAAACAAGCCGACGACCCCATTCTCATGGAAGAACCGCACGTTCGGCCCGAGCACGAAGTAATTCGGAAACGGCAGCAGATAGTGCGAAAAATCCGTCGTGTAATCCCAGACGTAAAGCCGGTCGGTGAGCCGATGCCAGTCGCGAATGTCCCGCGCGAACAGTTCATTGCTTGGATCCGTCAGTGGCCTGGCGAAATTGCACTCGATCGAACAGAGCCGGACGATCACGTTGCGCCGCGGTCGCAGCGTCTGTGGCGCTTTGCGCGTGTATTGGTAAGCCAGCGTGTCCACGAGCACGTTGGGAAACTCCGGCTCGATTTTCTCCGCCACGTAATTCACCAGTTCCAACAGCGAGCCGGCGGGCGTGCCTTCGCGGGCATCCACCGCCGCGCAACGCGGACATTCGCACGCGCCGGCATGATCGTTTTGCGAAACGGAAACGATCTTCGCGTCGGGTGTTTCGCGCAGCCATGCTTTGACGCGCTCGACGATGAAGTCGCGTAGTTGCGGATCGGTCGTGCAAAGTTGCGCGCCTTCCCCGACGCGTCGCCCCTTTACGAGCGAGAACCACTCGGGATGCGTTTTGAAATGCGGCTCCGGCGGCACGAGCGGATAAAACGTGTGGACGAAACCCTTGTAAACCATCTGCCCGCCGTGCTTTTCCTGGAGCCGCGCCGTCTGGCTGATGGAGAAATTGCGCGCGGCCCAATCGCCATCGAACGCCGGAAACCAAAACGGATCGCGATACTCAAACGCCGGCTTGCCGCGCACGTTCACCTTCCCCAGCGTCAATGCTGCGGGCTTCGGGTAGTGCGAGAACCACGGCGTGTACCAGCGCACGCCCAACTCATCCTGCAAGAAGCGATAAACCGCGTAGAGCGTCCCGCGCGAACGTCCGCCGGCCAGCAGCAAGCGCCCGTCCTTCGTCCGGATGGCGTATTCCTCGCCGCTAAATTTGGACAACTCGACTTCGGGAAACAGCTTTGCCGCCAACGGCCCCGGCCCCACGACGATGGCGGACGGCGGCGCGGCGTCGTTCTGTTCCTGGATTTCAAAGGTTGCTCCGGTGATTTGCCGGAGCGTCGCAGCCAGTTCCTCGGCGGCGTAACGCTCCGTCACGGTCGCTCCGGGTTGGGTAACGATCACGCACCGGGCCCCGCCGGGCGCGGCGATTTGCATTTTTGCCTGGCTTGGCAGGGAGAGCAGAGTAATTGCAACCCCCAAACTTGTCGCTCGCGCGAATAACCCACCACTAGACCGGGACTTGTTTTCCGGCGTAGCGCGAACGACGGGAGTTGAAATAAAGGCCAGCATCATCGGACGCAATTATGTCGGGCCGCGAACCGCGGTCAAGCGGAACGCCCCGGGTGGCGTCAGCAGACACATCCCCTGAAATGGAAAGTACCAAGCGGGTTTTGGTGCGCCTACGTGTGTTTCGCCAACACCCGCCGGGAGCCTCCCTTGGGTTTGAGCTTCGCTACCTCGGCTGCTACCGGTTGTTGGCGAAGGCAGACCATTCGCCATTCGGAATCCGACGGGGCCGACATTCACTTAACCGCCGCCGGGTCAGTGCCAGATCATTCACGGCCAGAGCCTGATTCGCAGCATTAGTGGTTGCTCGCGCCACTGCAACCACGGGAAAAACCTTCAACAGAAGGGGCGCGAACCTAACGCGCCCTGCCCCTAGGCACCACGAAGCGCCTGTCGCAGATGACCCGCCAAGCCGCGCCCGATGGGGCGCGTGCGCGGTCGAGATCTGTGCGGGCTTGCAAAAATTTGGTCGTCTTCGAGGCCGCCCGTAGCCGAAGCTACGCAGATTGGTTTTGTAAAAAGTGTCTGGGCGTTTTGATTCCTCTAACGCGGCGAGTCCAGCGGGCAACGTCCGCCTTGTAAGGCAACGAAACGATTTTCCGGCGTTCCAGACTCCAATCACCGGGCTTTGGCGATCACCAGTTGCATCCGCGCAGGGCCGCGCCAAAGCGCGAAGGGTTCATGCCCGCAAGCGGTCGCGGCTTTTGCCTTTTGACTGTGGACTCGGGACTGTGGACTCTGAACGGGATATGAACAGTGCCATTCTCGTCGCTGCCGGCAAGGGCACCCGCATGGGGCCGGGCGTGGACAAACTATTTCTCGAAGTCGCCGGGCGGCCGGTCGTTGCGCATACCTGGCAGCGGTTTAACGACGCTAAGTGCATTGACGAGATCGTTCTCGTGGTGCGCGACGGGATGCAGTCCGCCTTTGCCGAGTTGGCTGCGGCCTATGACTTGCGCAAACCGCACCGCATCGTCGTCGGTGGCGCGGAGCGACAAGACTCGGTGGCGAACGGGTTGGCGGCGCTTTCGCCACAGGTCGAGATTGTCGCGATCCAAGATGGCGCGCGGCCTTGTACCAGCGAGGAACTCATTGCCGCGACCATCACTGCCGCCCGCGAGTTCGGGGCCGCCGTCGCTGCGCAACCCGTGACGGATACAATCAAGGAATCCGCTGACGGCACAACGATTTTCCGCACGGTGGATCGTTCCAAATTGTGGGCGGTGCAAACTCCTCAGACGTTTCGGGTTGAGGTGATTTGCCGGGCGTTGGCCGAAGTGCGTCGGCGCGGATTGCTTTTCACCGACGACACTGCGGCGTGTGAATTGATCGGGCAGCCCGTCCGGCTCGTGGCAAGCGCGACGGCCAATCCGAAGGTGACTGTGCCGGGCGATTTGCCGGTGATCGCCGCCCTGCTCGGACGACTGTGCGCCGGAGCGGTTGGTTCGGGTCAAGGTTAGGGCCATGCCTTGATCCGGTAATAAACTGAACGTGAGGACCTGCGGCGGCAAATCAATGTCGGAAGCGGCGTTTGTGAAGGTGAGTGTGCGGCCTTCGTTAACCCCTGAGCGGCGATGGGGGGGGCATGGACCTCGTAGCTGCGGACGTAAGTCTGCGCCCTCTTTCCTTGCGAGAAGTCAGCGCCCGCTCCCGGCGGCGGCTAGGGTTCAGGGGTTCAAAGCGCGAAGTTCTTTTTCGGAGAATTCTCACTCGCTGAGAATCTCACCCGCTGCGCCTGCCCTGGTTAAACCGCACTTTACAGCGCCCAAGAATCCCCTAAGCTCAAATCAGCTTTCCACCCAACATGCCCAAAGAAATTATTGAAATGCCAGTCGAGTCCGCGACGGTCGAGTTGCCGGACACGAAGACCATTCGCCTCCAATGGCCCGCGGGGCATTCGCCGGAGTTCAAGACCGGTCAATTCATCACGATTTACTGGCCCGACACGCCCACCTACAAGCGCGCCTATTCGCTTTCGTCGTGCGCGCTGGATCGCGGGTTTTATGAGGTCACCGTCAAACGCGAGGGCAAGATGGGCACGCGCATCGTGGATTGGGCCAAACCGGGGGACAAGTTTTGCGTGCTGCCGCCGGCGGGGAAATTTCTGCCCGTGTTCGAGCCGGGGAAGCAGTTGGTTTGCATCGCTGGCGGCTCGGGCGTAACGCCGTTCCGCGCCTTCGTGCGCGAGGCCACGCAGCGCGGGTTGGACACCAAGATCACCGTCCTCTACACCGTCCGCACGACCAACGACATCATCTTCCAGCGGGAATTCCTGGACCTCGCGGCGCAGAATACGAACTTCACCTTCCTCGTCACCTGCACGCGGTTGCATCCGGAAGACGCGTGGACGGGGCATCGCGGTCGCATCACGGCGGACTGGGTGCGCGACCACGCGCACGATCTGGCGAACACGGTGTTCTACGCCTGCGGGCCGAATCCGCTGGTGGAATTCGCTGAGCATCTGGTGGTGCAGGAACTGGGCGTGCCCAAGGAACAGATGAGGACGGAAAAGTGGGGATAGGCGAAATGCAAAATGGAAAATGAAGAAAGCGACCGCGGAGCTCGGTTTTTGCTTTCATTCTTCATTCTCCATTCTTCATTCTTCATTGATGTTGAAACGCACTCCGCTCTTCGCCGCGCACCAGAAGCTCGGCGGCAAACTAATTGAATTTGGTGGTTGGGAAATGCCCGTCCACTACACGAGCATCACGGACGAACACCTCGCGGTCCGCAACGCCGCCGGCATTTTCGACATCTCGCACATGGGTGAAGTGACCGTGAGCGGCACCGCGGCCACGGAGTTTCTGAACCACGTCCTCACCAACGACATTCGCAAGCTCACGCCCGGGTTGGGCCAATACACCTTGATGTGCAACGAGCGGGGCGGCGTGATTGATGACCTCTATGCCTACTGCCTGTCCGCCGAGGTTTATTTCCTGGTCATCAACGCCTCCCGCATCGAGCCAGGCGTGGCGTGGTTGCAGACGCGGGCGGCGGAATTTCCCGAGCGCGACCAACTCCACCTCAGTGATGCCTCGCACAACTACGCCGCCGTGGCGGTGCAGGGGCCGCGGGTGAAGGAGTTCATCTTGGAGTGTCTGCCGGGCGCGTCTGTCTCGGCCCTGCGGGTGGCGCGGGTGACGGACTTGAAGAAGAACGAAGTCGGCGGGTTTCTTTTCGGGAATGGTAGCGTGCTCGTCTCGCGCACGGGTTACACGGGCGAGGACGGCTTCGAGATCGTGGGGGCGGATGAAGCGATTGCGCAGGTGTGGGACCTGGTGCTCGCGAAGGGCCAGGCGTTCGGGGTGAAACCCTGCGGCCTCGGCGCGCGGGACACGTTGCGCACCGAAGTTTGCTACCCGCTTTACGGCCACGAGTTGAACGAGGACACGACGCCTATCGAAGCCGGCGTGGGATTCTACGTCGCGCTCGACAAAGGCGAATTCATCGGGCGTTCCGTACTCGCTGAACAGAAAGCAACAGGCGTGAAGAAGAAATGCGTCGCGTTCAAGATGACGGAGAAATCTGCGCCACCGCGTCCGGGTTACGCGATTTTGGCCAACGGAGCGAAGGTCGGCGAGGTGGTCAGCGGCACCCAAAGCCCGTCGCTGGGCCTCGGTATCGGCATGGGTTACGTGCCGCCGGAGTCGGCGAAGGCGGGCACGGCGCTGGAAATTGAAATCCGGAGCAAACGCGCGCCTGCGGTCGTTTTGCCCAAGCCGATCTACCGGAAAAATTGAACAGCAGATTTCGCGGATTGCATGAGCGCGGGAAACAGTTTTTAATCCGCGGCACCCGCAGAATCCGCGGCTGAAAAATTATGAGCAATGTTCCTTCCGATCTGAAATACGCCAAATCGCACGAGTGGGTGCGCGTTTCGGGCGACACCGCCGTCGTCGGCATCACCGATCACGCGCAGCATGAGTTGACGGACGTGGTCTTCGTCGAGTTGCCCGAGGTGGGCCGCCAGGTGAAGGCCGGCGAGGCGTGCGCCGTGGTCGAGTCGGTGAAAACCGCCAGCGACATTTATTCGCCGGTCAGCGGCGAAATCGTCGCGGTCAACAAGCCCGTGGTGGACAACCCGGCGCTCGTGAACACCGAGCCATACGCGGGTGGTTGGTTTTACAAAATCAAGCTGAGCAACGTGGCGGAACTCGGCTCCCTCCTCACGCCGGAAACTTACCAGGCACAAATTGGCGCGTAACGAGTCGCTGCCCGCGGGCAGCGACCAGGGTGGCGGGAAAGCTTGCCGCCATTCAGTGCCAATCCCCTGTCTCCAATCGCCGATAACCAACCGCCAATGCACGTTCGCTTATTCATCAAACCATGGTGCGGTTGGTGTCACAAAGCCATGCAATGGCTCGACGCGCGGGGCATTGAGTATGAGAAGATTGACGTGATGGCCAGCGACGCTGCTTGGGATGAAATGGTGCGTCTCTCCGATCAGGACCTCGCACCGGTAATCGAAGTGGACGGTCAGGTCCTCGCTGATTTCGGCCCGGAGGAGCTGGCCGCATTTTGGCACAAGCTGGAGGAAAAGGCTTGAAGACCAACGCAGCGATGCAGAGCGCGCAGCGCGGCGAAGCCGAAACCGAAACGGAGCGCGGGTCTGTGACCCGCAGCGGCTCCGAACCGGTTGACGGTTCGGCAACTTTCCAAACCCGCGCCCCGTCCGGAACTGCTGCGGCTTACAGAGCCGCGCTCCTTACGATTTCTTCGCGCATCTCGGCGCTCTCCGCGTCGCTGCGTTAAGCTGGATTGCCCCAAAATGACAACTGTTGAATCCAAACCCCGTCCGCGCCTGCCCGAGTGGCTGCGATTTCCGCTGCCCACGGCGGACACGTTCGGACGCACGCGTTCGCTGCTCGACGAACTGAATCTCCACACCGTCTGCCAAAGCGCGAAGTGTCCGAACCATTGGGAATGTTGGAGCCACGGCACGGCCACTTTCATGATCGCCGGCGATCGCTGCACGCGCGCCTGCGGCTTTTGCGCCGTCGCCACGGCCAAACCGCTCGCGCTCGAAGCCGACGAGCCTGCGCGTGTGGCCGAAGCCACCCGCCGCATGAAATTGAAGCACGTCGTCATCACGGCAGTGGCGCGCGATGACTTGGCGGACGGCGGCGCGGAACATTTCCGGCAAACGATCGAAGCGGTTCGCAAATTGAATCCCGGCATCGTCATCGAGGTGCTCGTTCCCGACTTCAACGAGAACGGCGCGGCGGTCGAAACGGTGCTGGCGGCCCAACCGCAAATTTTCAATCACAACCTCGAAACCGTCCGCCGGCTCACCCCGAGCGTGCGCCATCGCGCCACTTACGACCGCTCTTTGCGCGTGCTGGCCGAAGCCAAGCGACGTGGCGGAAGTCGGATTCACACCAAGTCCGGTTTGATGCTGGGCCTGGGTGAAACCGGTCCGGAAGTGCTCGAAGCGTTGCAGGACTTGCGCAAAGTGGGCTGCGACATTCTCACGCTGGGACAATACCTGCAACCCTCACTGAAGCATTTGCCCCTGGTGGAATACATCACGCCGGCGGCGTTCGATGAACTTGGGCGGCAGGCGCGGGAGCTGGGTTTCGTTCATGTCGCAAGCGGGCCGCTGGTCCGCAGTTCCTACCACGCGGGCGAATTCTCGATGCGCTGAACCCTGCCGCCCGCCGCCGGAAGTTCGCCTCAGCGGTGCAGGAGGCGTTGGATCATGCCGGGATCGCGCATGAAGGCATAGAGCATCAGCGCGCCCGTGAACAAAGCGAAGAGCAGGGCCACCACCACGCCCACGCGTTTGGCGGTGCGCGCTTTCGCCGCCGTCTTTTCCCGTTCGGCTTTCATGTAGGCGGCAAACTCCGCGTCCGCCGACAGCGCTTGAATGGCCGCCTCTTCCTTGAGTTGAAGCACGAGCCAATCGGTGACGGAGTGGTCCCAGGCGGGAGCGAGTTTTTCCAGGTTCGCGGCGTTGGCGGGTTGAAAGCCGTTGTGGGTCCAAAATGGCGCGTGCTCCTGCGTCCAGAGGCGGACGATCCCGTGATTCATCGCCAGCGACTGAATCCGCGTCCACCACTGCGCCCGCACTTGATCGGCGATGGAAAAGTCCACGAAGGCTTCGCTGTGGATCAAAGCCTGACGTTGAACGATTTGAATGCCAATGGCGGCGGCGACTTTCCCATCCGCCATTTCCGCCACTTGAAATTCCGTGAGGCGCTTGTCTAAATCCGACGTGGTAATACGCATGGATTCCCACAGCGCTTTCAGCGCGGGCAAATCATCCACTGTCGCGCGGCGCACGCGAAATTCTGCCGTCGTCATCGCGGAAATGGTAGGACGGGCCGGGGCGACTTCAACTCGAAACTCGTGCGGCCCGGGCGGC
>CAIKLQ010000210.1 GCA_903828255.1 uncultured Verrucomicrobiota bacterium | reverse complement strand
TCTGTGACCGGCTTTGCGCTGGCCCAACCCCCAAAGCCGGTCACAGACCGGCGCTCCGGCGAAAGCTTGGGAAACAAGCGACTCGTCTGAGGCGGCCTGAACCCCCGCTTCACCAACTCGGACAAGCGCAACAACTGGTTGAAACACGATTACCGCGCCGGCTGGGCGTTGTAGGCATGGCGGGGCAACTCCGGGAATTGTTTGACCCTACCGAGGCCGCATATCGCCGCTTGCGGGCAGCCGGGGGAGCGCGTAGTTTCGCCCATGAGTTTTCTGACCGTTGAAGGCCAATGAGAATCCTGCTGGATACTTGCGAATGCCGCTGGCTCGTGTCTCCCAAATGCCATCGAGCCAAAACGCCCAGATGTAAGCACACGCCAGCAAAATGAACGGAAATTTGGCCGCTGGGAAGCCTTGCCCGATGGCGGACGGCGCTATCGGCTGGAAATAGCCGGGCGGTTCGGCTGGCGGGCGCAGTATTTGAAAGAAGTGGATGCGAATGAAATCACCATGCGGTTTTGGCAAGAAATTTACGATGACGCGGGCCAATTGGTGGAAACCCATGAAAAATCCCCGGTGGATAAAGGACACCGGAGAGCGTAGGCTGCCGCCATGACGATCACGAAACAAACCGTCGCCGAGAGAATCGCCGCCTATCTCCACCACGAGTTGACGCTCGCGCAGTTGGTGGATTGGGCGGAAGCCGCCATGATGAATGGTGAATTGGACGAGCGTGATGCCCAAACGCTGTCATCCGTGGTCGCCCGCCTGGGCGTGGCCGACGTGCGCGCGTTTGGTCTGGCTTGGGATGATTGCGAAGCACTGCTGAATCAACTCGGTTTTTCTCCACGCGTGGAAGTGGTCGCTGCCTGATCATCGTCTGACCCTCGCCCCCTCCGATCCGCCCATTCGGCAATATCCCGTCACGCTGCTTTGAGCCGAGGAATCGGACCTGGTCCGGCGTAATCGCCGCAAGGACGAAATGGGCTACCGGGTGGAGCGCCGGTCTGTGACCGGCTTTGCGCTGGCCCAACCCCCAAAGCCGATCACCGACCGGCGCTCCGGCGGATGCGTGTGCCACCTGCCGGCTAAACCAAAACCGCCGCCCCGGTTGACCGGGGCGGCGGTTGCAAAACTTCCTACAGCTAACTCTACTGCGGCAGCGTGCGGTAAAACCGCTTCGGCTGGCCGGGCGAATCGTAGTCAATGATCACCGTCGGATTGGTGACAATCGTCACACTTTGCAGCGGGGTCCACGTCACGGGCGCGGCGAGGTTCGTGGCGTATTGCACCACACAGTTGCTCCCGGCGGGGCCGTACACGTTTACCCCGGCATACATTTTCAGCGCGTCCAGCCACAGACCGGCGGTGGCGCTCCAGTTCGTGCCGGCGACGTTCCAGACCTGCACCTGATAGCTCCCCAGCCAGTCGGCGGTGGTGGCGGGAATGGACAAGCTCGCGCCGTTGGCCCCGCCGATCGCGCTGCCGTTCAGGTACCATTGATAGCTCAGTGGCAGCGAACCGGTGGCCGCCACGTTGAAAGTCGCCGCGCCGCCCAAGCCCACAACCTGCGTGGCGGGGTTGGTGGTGATGGTGGGGGGCGTGGGCAAGGCCAGCCAGGCGTTGGTGCTGGTGGCGGTCCCGACGCTGTTGGTGACGACGCAGTGATAGTTGGTGGCATCTGCGGCTTGAATGGTGGTGATGGTCAAGTCAGGGGAAAATGCTCCGCTGATGCGTCCCCCGTTGGCCAAGTTCACATTGCCCTTCTGCCACTGGTAACCCAGCGGCGCGCTACCGGTGGCGGTGACATGAAACGTGGCGGTGGCCCCAGCGGGCAGGAACAAATTGGTCGGCTGGCTGGTGATGGAGGGCGGTATCAGCACCGTGAGCGTGGCCAAACGGCTGGTGACAGCGCCGTAGTCGTTCGATACAACCACGCTATAGTCTGTGGCCGCGTCACTCGGCTGGACCGGATTCAACGTGAGAGAGGCGTTGGTTTGATTGGCGAGATTGCTCGTGGCTTTGCGCCATTGGTAGGTCAGGGGCAAGGGGCTGGCGGTAACGGTGAAATTGGCGCTTGCGCCTTGCGCGGCGACCACGTCTGCCGGGGTGTTGGTGTCCAGGATTGGCGGCTTGGCAAACGGGTCTATTGCAAGATACGGTTGCAAAACAACCTGCCCCACGCTGGCGAGATCCTGGCTGTCGTAAATTTTCGTCAGGTTGCGGATGTTGTTGGTCAGTTCGGTCGTCGTCGGCTCGCCCCAGAAGTTGTTGGTAGCGATGACTGCTGCCGTGCCGCCATTGTAAAGTTCATACTGCGCATTCAAAGTGATCGAGTTGCTGAGGATACCGGTGATATTGCCGCCGCCACCGGCTGGCCTCAATCCTATCTGGTTGCCTTGAATGCGGTTCCTGATGATTCCGCCACTGCCAGGGCGGCCCAGGGACACACCGGCGCTTGCATTGTTCAAAACAACGCAGTCTTGGAGTGTCAATTGAGAATCCCCGGCGATTCCATGCCCACCATTGTTAGCAATTGTCGAAGAAATCACGGAAGAGGGGAATGGACTCTGGCCAAAATCAACCCCGTTACCAAAGTTTTGGCTGACTACACAGTTGCTGACGATGCCGCTTCCAGGGCTGGCGCGTATTCCACCAGGTGAGTTTGAGACAACAGTGCAGTTGTAGACCTCAATAGGGGAATTGGCGAGGATCCCATACCCATTCCACGCGGGTCCAGAGTTTTGCACGATGGTGCACCAATTGACCTTGATGTGTTGTGCAGCGTATCCAGCCCCTGCACCTACCATGCCGCCTGCTCCATTCCAGGCAATCAGGCAATAGTTGGCATCAACAGAATCAACGTGGGCTCCAGCCCCTGAATTGTTGGTGGATATACAGTTGGATAACACTGTGTGTTCAACCGTCGAAATACCGTCGCTGTTGTTGCCGTACACAATGCAGTTCGTCACGGTTAGTGGGCCGCTTCCAGCAGCCCCCCTGATACCGGTCTGATTCGCGTAGGCTCGGCAATTGGACAGCACTGCAGAACTGGCAAAAAAGACCCCAAAGGACTGGTTTGTGCGGAACGTGCTTTGATCAACCGTCGGGCTTCCCGTTTCCACCCTCAGCCCATCAATCGCAAATTCAACGATGGCCCACCGCAGCACCTGGACGCTGTTGGTGCCGGTTCGCAGCCGAATCCCCTGCCAATCGCCAGCCAAGGCTGGGGGCACGTTTGGCGATGAGGTAAACAGAATCGGTGCATTTGAAGTGCCGACCGCATTGAGGCTGCCCTGATCAATGATGAGTTCGATTCTGGAAGTGTTTAATCCTCCGGCCGTATCGTCCCAATTGTCCCAGCACTGGACGCGGGTGCCTGGGAGGATGTTGAGCGTGACATTGGCGGGCACGGTTACGTCGCCAGTGAGCGTGACAATACCGGACCAGGTTTCATTCGCCGCCATCATGCCGGAAGTGGTGGCCGCGTGGGCGGGTTGCAGGGTCAGGTTTAATCCCACGGCAGCGAGCCCCGTGGTGAGGAGGAGTTTCAGTCGAGTTTGTTTCATTTTGCGTCCTTGTAGTCTTAACTTTTCGATGGTTGAGTTGCTATTGTTTGGGTGTTTGATGTGCCTGCAAGTGGGTTGATTTTCCATTCTTCATCCTTCGGGCTTATGCCGGCACGGTGACGCTCACAGGCAGGCTCCATTGGCCCACCTGGTTGTCGCCCACGCGGTAAATGGCGCGGTAGGTCCACGTAGCCGGAGCGGCGGGGAAGGGTTGCGTATCGGTGTAGCCGGGCGTGGTGTCGAAGGCCAGCAGCCCGAAGCCTTTGCTGTCGTTG
>CAIKLQ010000209.1 GCA_903828255.1 uncultured Verrucomicrobiota bacterium | reverse complement strand
CACCACATCGTTTTGGCGCGCGACGACGACTTCGTTCAGCCGCGCATCGGAAGTGTAAACGCGTTGGATCGCGAAACCTGCCGGGCGGTCGAACTTGTAGAAGTAAGTTTCCTCCAGGTCGGCTTCCAGTAGCTTGCCCGCAGCATCCACGCGATGCACGTCGTGCTTGTGGGGCGGATACGAACTCCAACTGCCCGACGGCGTATAAACCTCCACCGCCACGAGCCGATGACAATCAAAGCCCGGCGGGATGAGCGAATTGATCTGCCGAGTGGCGTTGCCGCCGCCGCGAATCTCCACCGCAACTTGTTCGGGCGTCACCAACCGGGGCGGATGATTTCCCTCCGACCGGCACCAACCGCAGGCGATGTCCACGCCCCCGTCAAGCCCAGTCACGGTGAATTCGGTTTCGCGCGGCAAATAAAGCGCGTAGGGCATGCCGTGGAAGACATCCGGACGCCGGCCAATGTTCGGCCACGAGCCGCGCGCGGACTCGACCGCGCAAGTGCCGCCCAAAACCACGAAGCCGTATTCGCACTGGCCGGTATTACCGCGCCACGATTCGCCCGCGCCAAGCTTGCGCGCTGAGAAGCTCAGATGCTCCCAGCCAGCGCTTTCGGGCGTCACGCGGACATATTCGCCCGACTGTGATTTCGGGTGAACGAGCAATGGGGATTCGGTTGCGGGTTTCATCATTCAGAAGTGGGCTTTCGGAATTCAGTCAAAATTCAACGCAAAGGCGCGAACACGCAAAGACACAAAGCGGATCCAACGAGACTCGAACCCGAGCCTTAGACCGCAACCCACCGCCAAGGGGTCTGACCTGGATAAGCCCGAAAAACAGTTCAAAACCCTTGCGGCTTTGCGGCTTTGCGCCTTTGCGTTAAAATTCTGGGGCATGGTCGAGGCTTAGTCCGATTTCACTTCCGCCGCCACCGGACTCGCAGCCCCGGCAGCTTTCCCGACCGCGCCAAGTGTCGCGCATTTGGCCGCCACGAACGCGGCAAACTCTTCCACGTAAGTTTTCCCGGGTTGCATGAAATCAAATTCCCTTGGGCTTTGCTGGAAAAACTCCCGGTGAACGCGCGTCCAGATTAGCCGGCCATCAGTGCCGATGTTGACCTTGGTGATGCCGGACGCGATCGCGCGCGGCAACTCACTCTCAGCCACACCGCAGGCCGACGGATCAAGCTGGCCCCCCGCCGCGTTGATCCGTTCGACTTCCCGCACGGGCACCGCTGAGCCGCCGTGCAGGACCAGAGGAAACCCCGGCAGACGTGTCTGGATTTCCGCGAGCCGGTCAAAGTGCAATCCCTGCTGGCCGGAAAATTTGTAGGCCCCGTGGCTCGTGCCGATGGCCACCGCGAGACTGTCGCAACCGGTGCGGCGGACGAATTCCTCCGCCTGCGCCGGATCGGTGAGGATGGCTTCCTGGGCGTCCACGCTCATCTCGTCCTCGATGCCCTGCAACAAGCCCAGTTCGGCCTCCACCGCGAGGCCGCGCGCGTGCGCCTGCTCCACCACGCGTCGGGTGGTCGCCACGTTTTCCGCGAACGGCTGATGCGACGCGTCAATCATCACCGAGTTGTAATGGCCCGACGCCATCGCCTCCGCGCAACTCGCCTCGTCGCCGTGATCGTGATGGACGGCAAAAACCACGGCGGGATAAATCTCCTCCGCGCCCCGGAGCAGCGCCTCCAGCATCCGGGGATGCGCGTAATTCCGCATCACGCGGGTGAACTGGACGATGATGGGCGCACGGGCCTGGGCCGCGCCACGAAACAAGCCGTGGACCTGCTCCATGCTGCTGACATTGAAAGCCCCCAGCGCATAACGACCGTAGGCGGCTTGCAACAGTTCAATGGTGGCGTGGCGCATTCAGTTCTGAAAATTCTCGTTCAACGAATTTAGTCTGCCGACAGCAGGTGAAGGTGACAAGACCATTCAAGCGCCAGAGCCGGGTCCAGAACGGCGCGCAAGCGTATACAATTCTGGTTGACGCTGGGAACGCTCAGGCCCAAAGTCGCCGCATGAATAGTAACGAGATGCAACTCCCGGCCAGCAGAGCAACCTGCGCCGCGCTCCTGCTGCTTCTGTTGTCTCTGCCGGCCGTGGTGCAAGCCCAATTCAAGTACACAACCAATAACGGTGCGATCACCATCACGGGATACACCGGCTCTGGCGGGGCAGTTGTCATCCCGAGCCTGATCAATAACCTGCCTGTCAGAACCATTGGAATTTCGGCTTTCTACAACAAATACAGCCTGACCAGCGTGGTGATCTCAACCAATGTCACCAGTATAGGAAGTTCTGCGTTTTCTCATTGTAGCGGCCTTACCAACCTAACGATTCCCAACAGCCTCACGAACATTGGAGATTCCGCTTTCTCTTCTTGCTACAGCCTGATCAGCGTCCCAATTCCCAACGGCGTCACCGGGATTGGAAATTTCGCGTTCGAAACCTGCATTAACCTGGCCAGCGTTTCGATTCCGGACAGCGTCCTCAGCATAGGCGCTGCTGCGTACAATGCCTGCATCAACCTGACAAACGTCGTAATTGGTAGTGGGGTTACCAACATAGGAGGCACCGCGTTCACTTCCGGCAGTAGGTTGAACTCGATCGTGGTGGACCAGTTCAACACAGCATTTAGCAGTGTAGATGGAGTCTTGTTCAACAAGAGCCAGACCACGCTCATCCAATGTCCGGGAACCAAGGCGGGAAGCTACACCATCCCAAGCAGCGTCGCCGGTATTGGAGCTTATGCTTTTTTCTCATGCACCAGCCTTACCAATGTACTTGTGGGCGACAGCGTCATCAGCATCGGTAGCTATGGGTTCTGGCGGTGCAGCAGCCTGACCGGCGTCACGATCGGGAAGAATGTCAACTTTATCGTGAGTTCAGCGTTTGCCGCATGCACCAGCCTAGCAGCAATCGCGGTGGATCCGCTCAACCCCGCGTACAGGAGCGTGGACGGGGTGCTCTTCAACAAGAGCCAAACCACACTCACCGAATGTCCGGGCGGCAAGCGCGGAAGCTACACGATCCCCAACAGCGTTACCAACATCGCCGCCGGAGCATTCCAATCATGCACCAGTCTGACAAGCGTCGTCGTCCCGAACAATGTTACCAGTATCGAGCCATCCACGTTTCAGGGCTGCACCAGCATGACCAGCGTATCGATTCCCAGCAGCATGACCAGCATAGGGATTTCGACCTTTCAGGACTGTGTCAAACTGTCGAACGTATATTTCCACGGCCATACGCCCAGTGTGGACTCGTCTGCGTTTTCCGGCGCGACCAACGCCACTATCTATTACTTGCCGAATATCGCAGGATGGAGCCCCACGTTTGGTGGTCGCCCGACCGCGTTGTGGAAGCCGCAAATGGAAACCACCGGTGCCAGCTTCGGCGTGCGGTCGAATCAATTTGGATTCAACATCGCTTGGGCCAGCGGCCAGGTCGTCGTGGTGGAAGCCTGCGAGGACCTCGCCAATCCCATTTGGTCGCCGCTGCAAACGAACACCCTCATCAGCGACACGCTCTATTTCAGCGATCCGCAGTGGGCGGATTATCCGTATCGTTTCTACCGCCTCCGCTCGCCCTGAGACGCAGGCGCATCCGCGGCCCCCCCCCCCCCGGAACGCGGCTGGGTCGCAGACCAGCCGCAGCAGCTTCGTAAGAGCCTGTTTGAAAAGTAGCAGCCGACGTAAGGAGGCTCTGATTTTTGGGCGGGCGGGCCCACGAAAACCAAGGGGTTTGAGCCACCTTACGTCGGCTGCTACGACCGGAATTGGAGTTCTCAAACAGACTCTAAGACTGGACACCTCGAATTCGCCTGATGTCCCGGAGTTCTCCAACAGGCTGTGGCTGGTGCGCTGCACCCCAACACGCGGACGGTTCGTCGTCGGGTCTCTGCCCCGGTCACTTGATGCCCAGCGGATCATT
>CAIKLQ010000208.1 GCA_903828255.1 uncultured Verrucomicrobiota bacterium | reverse complement strand
TTGCCGGAGATAGCCCATGCGATTGGCGAGTGATGCCGCGCGCAAACTGATCTTGTGCTCGCCCGCCTGTCTCATCCGGTACCGCACGAGATGATCGGTAACAACAATGTCCCGCGCAGGAATGCTGCCCTTGGAACTGAAAATCTTCCGGACCGAGGCGCGAGACAGCGTTGGAATCAGCAATTCTCCGCCGTGCGGCAGTTGCGTGAGTTGCCACAAACCGATCCGCGAACGCGTGCGCCGGCTGGCGCCGAGCAATTCAAGCGTCGTTGTCTGGGTGTATCCGGCGTAATGAAGCCCTTTGAGCTTCAGGTCGCGTTCGTGGCGCAATGGATTGGCTGCCGGGCTGAAACTCTTGGTGAGTCGCGTCTCCAACGTTTCCCGTGACCGCGAAAGCCGCACCGCCAGGCGATTCACCAGCCGCACTTCACCCTGCTTTTCAAGCAGCCGATAATTCCCTGGATCAAGCGAGCGTTGCTGGAAGTATGTATCGAGCTTGGGAAAGTTGGGGAAGAACAGATCCATCTCCGGCGCGAGCCACGTGCGGTCACCACCGGAGTTGTGCCAGTTGTCACTGCGGAAGAACCTGCGCGCCGAGTCGGGCCGATCGAACGCGGGATTCGTCCAGAAAAAGTTCTCCTCGCTCGCCGGTGCAAACACGCCGAGCACCCGCCCGCCATGCGGCAGCAACATCACGCGCGTGCCGTCGGGCCAGTGCAGGAGCCGCACCGGCTTTTCGACCTTGCGTAGAGTTTTGCGTAGGTTTTGCATCAGTTGGGAAGGAGCCTAATCGCCCCACTGGTGGCCGCCAGCATCAAACGCTGTTCGCTGGCCTCGGCTTTGGGAAACTGGTCGGCAATCCGGCCGCGCGCCAGCACGATGAACCGGTCGCACAGCGCGAGTAGCTCGGGGAGTTCCGAAGAGATCACGATCAGCGCGATACCTTCCGCCGCGAGGCTCATCATCAATTTGTAAATCTCGTTCTTCGCGCCGACGTCCACGCCCTTGGTCGGCTCATCCAGGAACAGTACGCGGGGCTTGGGGAACAGCACCTTGGCGAGGACGACCTTCTGCTTGTTGCCACCGCTGAGGTTGGCCACCGGCGTCCGCACGGAAGGCGCGCGAATGGAGAGCCGCTCCAAGTAATGCTGGGCGCAGGCGGTTTCGCGGGCCCGGTCCAACACGCGCCAGCGGGAAATCTGCGGCAGATCGTGCAAGGTCACGTTTTCCTGAATGGAAAAATTGAAAAGCAGGCCGTCCAGTTTGCGGTCTTCGGTCAGCAAACCCAGCCCGCTGGCCTTCGCGTCCCGCGGAGTATGCACGGCGATCTCGCGACCCTCGACAAACACCCGTCCGCTGTGGGGCAGCCGACCGTAGAGCGCGTTGACCGTTTCACTCCGCCCCGAACCGACCAATCCCCCGATGCCGAGAATCTCACCGCGGCGCACGGAAAAACTGACACCCTCCACAACGTTGCGATTTGCCAAATGCGGATGCGGAACGGTCAGGTTCTCCACGCGGAAAATCTCCTGGTCGCCAATCGCGGAATCGCGCGCGGGGTAAAAGTTGTCAATTTTACGCCCGACCATCGCCGCCACGATTTCGTGTTCATCGAACTGCGCGCGTTCAAATTCCGCGGCGACCGTGCCATCGCGCAACACCGTCGCCTGGTCCGCGATCTCGAAAAGTTCACTCATCTTGTGCGTGATGAAGATGGTGGTGAGGCCCAGTTCCCGAAGGTGGCGGACCACGCGGAAGAGATTCTGCGTCTCGTCAAGCGTGAGACAGGCCGTCGCTTCATCCAGAATCAGCACCGAGGGCCGCGTGGCCAGCGCCCGGGCGATCATCACGAGCTGCCGCTGGCTGGCGTTGAGCGTGACGACCTGGCGGTGCGGATCGAGTTGAATCTTCATCGAGTCGAGCAGCTCTGCCGCGCGGGCGAACAACTTCTTGAAACTGACGATGCCGCCGCCGCCTTCGTTCCACCGCCCGACGAAAATGTTTTCGGCCACGGTCAATCCCTCGATGACGCTGATCTCCTGCGGCACGTAGCCGATGCCCTGTTTGCGGGCATCGAACGGGGAACTCAAATGGACCACGCGGTCGCGCAGCAGAATCTCCCCATCGAAAGCCCCCGTCGGATAAACGCCGTCGAGGATTTTCATCAGCGTGGACTTGCCCGCGCCGTTCTCCCCGATCAAGGCATGAATACTCTTCTGCTTAACCCGGATCGTGACCTCGGACAAGGCGCGGACGCCCGGGAAGCTTTTGGAGATGCCCCGCATCTCCAGGGCAAAAGCCGAGTTTGAATTGGTGGCCGGATTCAGCACATCAAGAGCGGCGCGGGGTTCAGCGCTTGATAGCGGCTTCGACTTTGTCGAGCACCGCCAGGAACGGGCCGAGATTGTCCTTGGTAATGAAGGGCGCGGGCAGCTTCGTCCACCACGGGATTTTTTCGCCGCGGACCAACTTGTCGAGCAACTCCGCCGCACCGTTCGACTCCTCCCACAACGGCTGGCCGATCACGGCGTAAACAGAGCCGTCCTTGACCAGGTCCAGATTCACGCGCGTGTAGTCCATGGCCACGGCGACTACTTTGCGTCCCGCTTCGCGCTGCGCACCCGCCCACGTCGTGGGGCCGTTTCCGGTGGTGGAAAGCGCGGCCACCACGTCGGGATTTGCTTGAAGAATGGAAACCGCGCGCGCGATGGCCTTGGGGGCGTCGAAGCCTTCTTCCATCGGCGGCAGCACTTTCACGGCGGGATGCAGCTCTTTGATCGTCTTGGTAAAAACTTCGGCGACGAGGTTCTCGGTGGAATTGAACGAGCCTTGCGTGATGGCCACTGT
>CAIKLQ010000207.1 GCA_903828255.1 uncultured Verrucomicrobiota bacterium | reverse complement strand
TCGTCGGCCGCTGAATACAGGTCCATCAAACAGGCATCCCAGCCGAGTAACCGGTCGGCCAGTTCAACGATGATCTCCCCGGCTTCCGCTATGGTAGCGACCGCACTGAGCTTTCGGCCCAAATCCGAAAAGGCGGCGAGCCGCTCCTCCACCTGAATCCGGGCCGTGATGTTCGTGTGGGAAACCACCACGCCGCGGCCATGCGGGCTGCCGTCACCCAGGCAGAGCGGAGTGACCACCATCTCGAACCAATGCACCTGGTTCGCGATATCACAAGGGTATTCCAACCTGAATCGGGGCAACTCGCCACTCATCACGGACTGGATGCCCAAGGCGGCCGCATGGGGACTCGAGTCGGGGCCCGTCACCCCGCCGAGGTGATCCAGATAATTAACGCCGACGCCAGTATTCGCCGCCGGCTGGCCGGGCGCGGGGCCGTTTTCCAAAGCAAAACGCTGCCACGCCTCATTCACCGCCGTGATGATTCCGTTCCGGTCCAGGACGACGACTTCGGCGGCCAGCGAGTTCAAGACCCCAAAGCTGAAAGCCTGGCTGGCCCGCAAGGCGGCCTCCGCCTGCTTCTGGTCGGTGATGTCCCAGTTCGCGCCGAGCAACCGCTCGGCTTGCCCGGTGGCGGCGCGTTGCACGACGCCCTGAGCGCGCAGGTGGTGGAGACTCCCATCCGGCCAGACCGCGCGAAACTCCGTGTTGAAAGTGTTTCTCGCACCAATGACGCTCTTGATTCCCGCAGCCAAACGCCCCGCGTCTTCCGGATGGATTCGCGCCCGCCACCCCTCGTAACTTAGGGCCGGTTCGTTCGCGCTCTGGCCGTAGAGCCGGGACATCTGTTCGTCCCAATACGCCATCTGGCGGGTGGTCAGGTCGTATTCCCAAAGGCCCACGCCGCCGGCCGCGGTGGCTCGCGCCAAACGCTCGACCGATCGCGCCAGGGCCCGGGTGCTTTCCTGGCGCACCGAGATGTCGCGAAAGATAAACTGCAGCGCCGGTTGGCCGCCGTAAACCACCGGCTCGCTGGTGATTTCCACCGGGAACACGCTGCCATCCGGGCGCATATACCGGATCTCGACCGGGTACATGCCGGTTTCCCCCGCCAGCCGGCGGCGGATGCGGTCCTGGGCCGCGGCGTAATCGTCGGGGTGCATGAAGCACTCGTTTTTCATCCCGATCAACTCCTCGCGGGTCTGCGCACCGAAGAGTTTCATGCCGGGCAAGTTGACAAAAACCAGCTTGCCCTCCTGCAGAATTCCGATGCCGTCCGGCGATTCCTCCACCAGCGTCCGGTAGCGGTGTTCACTTTCGAGCAAGTCGGCCTTGGCTTGTTTGCGCGCCGTGACTTCTTCAAAGATGGCCGCGTAATGCGTGACCTGGCCCTGCGCGTCGCGCAGTGGCCCGATCGAGCCCTGCACCCAGTAGAACGCGCCATCTTTGCGGCGATTTAGCAGTTCGCCCTGCCAGGCCAGGCCCGTCAGAAGGTGCTGCGCCAGATCAGCGTAAACTTCCGCCGGCATCTGGTTCGATTTAAGCAACCGCGGATTCTGGCTCAGCAACTCGGCGGCGGAGTAGCCCGACGCCGCGAGGAAAGCCGCGTTGACGTATTCGATGTCCCGGGCCGGGTTGGTGATCACCACCAGCGCGGAGGCTTGGGCCACGACCTGCGCCAATTTGCGCCCTTCCGCTTCCGCCAGCTTCCGCGCGGTGATGTCCTGGACAATGCCCACTTTCCGCAACGGAGCTCCGGCGGCATCGCGCTCCGTGTCCGCGCGTTGAAAGATCCAGCGCGTCTGCCCATCGCGCCGCTGGATGCGGTATTCCACCTCGGCGGACGTGCCGAGCGCGGTGTTTTCCCGGCCCGCCTGCCGCACCCGCTCCCGGTCCTCCGGATGGATGGTTTCGGCAAAGGTCTGCAGCTTCCCGTCAAACTCCCCCGGTGCGAAACCAAAGAGGCGGCTGGTTTCGGCGGACCAACTGAGCTGGCCGTCGGGTTCAGGATCCACGACCCAAGTGCCAACCTGGCAAAAAGCTTGGGTGGTTTCCCGGAGTTGATGACTCTCCTTCAGCGCCGCTTCCGAGTGTTTCTGGGCGGTGATGTCCGTCAGGACCAACCGGCAGATACCCCCCTCCGCCGCCCTGTTGGCGACCACGAGCACCGTCCGGACGGGTTGGCCGGCGACCGCGAGCCGGAGTTCGGTGGATTCCGGCACCTGGCCCACCACGACCCGGCGCAAAAACGCCGTAAAGGCCGGGCGATTCGCGAGGGCGACGAAGACGGCAAAGCGACGGCGCAACAAGTGCGAGCGCTCCTCCCCCAGCAAACTGGCGGCGGCGAGATTGAGGCGGGCAATGGTGCCGTCAGACGCCAGGGTCAGGTAACTCGCCGGTGCAAAATCATAGAGTTCGGCGTAGTCTTCGAGCGCCGCTTCCAGCCTGCCGCGGGCCTGCCGCAACTCCTCGTTCTGCAACTCCAGTGCGATCTGGTGCGTTTCCAGTTCGTGTTTCAGCCGGAGACATTCCGCCGCGGACTCCGGACCGGGCGCCGGGGCCAGGCGCGGCGCTTGGGCGCGGCGGCGGGCCGCAGGTTTTGCAGACGGCTTCGATTTCGAATTCATAATTTCTGATACGTTTCAGCTTGGGG
>CAIKLQ010000206.1 GCA_903828255.1 uncultured Verrucomicrobiota bacterium | reverse complement strand
TTCGCCCCATCTTTGGCCGGGCGCGCGGTTTGGTTCGCGGCGTTGGTTTCAAGCACCTGTAGGTAAAAGGGCTTGTCCGCGAGTCGCGCCTTTAGCGTGGCAATGGAGTCCGTCAACAGCGGTGCGGAGGGGGACTTGATGACCGGTTGAGCCACCCCGGTCAGCTTCACCTGGTAATGGTCCGCCACTCAACGGACGCGCGCCCTCAGAACTCAAAAACGAACCGGCCTTGAGCCAGTTTTGGCGATCGCTAGGCTGCCAGTATCTGGGCCCGAAGCCCGAAGTCTGCGCCCTGATGCGTGATTCTCATAATTTCATGGTTGCCAGTTATCGCCTGAGTGCGCTTTGATCATTACCCCTTGCTGGAACTTGCACTTATTGAAGTGATTTCCAGAGCGCCTGCGCAGCTCCGCATGTGGGCACTCCACCAAGCGCGGCCTTACTGCCAATAGGGGCCACTCCCTGAAATTGCAGTGCGAGTTACCCTGACTGCTGCGTTTCGCGCCAGTTCGCAATTACTCCCCGCAACCGTTTGCAGCGTTCGCGCGACAGCGCCACGCTGAACGTCGTTGCCTTTGGGATCGCGCGCGAAGAAATCCACCTCGTAACCGTCGCGGGTGCGGATGTAGTCGGTTTCACAGCCGCGCCGTTCCAATTTGAGCATGACGACGGTTTCGAGGGCGTGGCCCAGATTGGCGCGACCAATCTGCTCGTAAAGTGAGATGAGGCCGGGGTCAATCGGATACTCCTTGCGGGGATTCCCCATGCGCTGTGGCTTCCCAGCGGCGCAGCTTGCCCCCTTGACATTATGACCCCGCTATAAGTCACTGCAAAAAAAATCGCTGGAGGCACCCCGTTAGGAGCGCCGCCAGCGAAAGACCGCTTTTCAGGCCCGTTACGGCCCGACCCGGTAGAACTTGGAACCCGCAGTCGCCACCGTCTGCGGATTGCCCTGGCTCGGCGAGATGGTCCACGGCCCGGCCACCGCCGTGGCCTCAAGCAGCGTGCCATCTCCGGTCCAGGAAAGCGCCGCGCTGTTGCCCGACGCTCGGGCGATGCTCAACACCGGCCGCACCGGCGCCGCCACGTCGTAGAAGGACAAGTTGTCCATGCCGAAATACCAACTGCTGGTAGCGATTTGCGCCAAGCGCAACCGCACATCGGATTTATGGCTCGCCAACGGCAGGCGGTAGATTTCCAGGCGCTTGTCAAAGACCGGATCGTCGTTGTTGCGTGGGGCGATGAACCGGCCCAGGGCCTGGCTGATCGGGGCCGCGATCCCGTCGCCGTAATTGCCGCCTTTCGGCACACCATCCGTCCAGGTGGCGATGTCCCCGTTGGTCCGGATGAAGGTGGAGACCGCGTCCACGGTGCCATCCGGCATCAGAATGATGTCTCCGCCGCGGTCCGATTGATCCAAGTAATACACCACCGGCAGCCAGGTGGTGCCTCCGTTAACGGAATACTCCACCGCGTTCAGGTTGTCCTGGTTCTGTTCGTAGAGGGCGAAGAACGACACTGCGGGGTTGGCCACGCTAGACAGGTTAAACGCCTTGGTGGTGATGAATTGGATCTGCCCAGGGACGTTGCCCCGCGCGTCGGTTTCGGCATAGAGGATGTTGCCTTGAACCAATTCGGTCATGGTCACTGGTACCCCATTGGACAATTGGCCGGGCGCGGCGGGCAAAGCGATTTCACCCTTCAGGAGGTCCAACCGGGCCTTGCTGACCACGATCCAGCCGAGGTAGGAATCGGAGTTGAGATTGTCCAAGTCCAGACCGGACGTCGCCGGACCCGTGAAGTTCCAAGCCGTCCAGCCGGTCGGCACATCGCCTTCGGCATAGGAGTCGAAATTCTCGGTCAGCACCGGCGCTGGCAGGACAATGTTCTTCAGGCCGTAGAACGGCCACTGCTTCGCGAAGGCCGTGCCGGCGCTGTTCGTGAAGGTCAACCGGGCCGTGTGATGTTCGTCGGGAAACCGCAGCCCCGTGGGCGTATAAGTCACCGTCACCACACTGCCAGTGCGGGCCTTAACGGGCGTCACCGGGCTGCCGTCAAAACTGAGCGTGATGGAGGCGTCCGCCACGGTGGTGCTCGTCCCGTCGGCGAGTTCAATCTGGAGTGACGGACTCGTGCCGTTCACCTGGCGCGGGGCCGGTTCAGGGGCCACGCGCTTGACGTAGGTTGGGATGCTGGTGGTGGTGGCCCGGTAGGCCGCGACCCCGCCGTTGGCGGTGTCATTGACCAGCACTTTGGTGTCGTCCGGCAGGAGTGTGTACCACTCAATGTGGCCGCCGCCGCCGCCGTTTTCATAAATGACCCGGAAGGGATACACGCCCGCTTCCTGCACGTTCAGATAAAGGACCGTTTCGTCGAGAACTCTGGTGCCCACGTGGATGGCGTCGAACGCGTCGTACACCTTGCCTGCCGTGACCCAGTAAACGTCATCGCTCAAGATGCCCATCCGGGTTAGTCCCGCCGGCAAGTTGAGATAGGTAAGCACCTCGGCCGCGATGCCGTAGGTTGAAAAATCGGTTGCGGGAAGGCCTGGCATTTGGTCATCCGGGGTGAAGCTCCCACTTCCGCCGCCGCCAGTATGGTTGAGATTGATCATCGTATCAATTTCAAACCGGGCCGTCGCATTGGAGGAACTGAGGGGGGTGGCAACGGCGAGGGCCACGCCTTGCGCGTTGGTGTCGGCCAAATTCTCCAGCACGACACCTAAGGCATCGGTCACCCGTCCCGTCAGAGCCGCCACCGTGCGTTCGCGGCTGTTAATCTGATTGTTTTGGTTGGCGAAGACGTTCCAAATGAACCCGGGCTTGGAGAGGTCAGCGGTTACCTTGAGGTCCGGGGTCAGGGTATTCGTGTAAATTGCCCACGGCGTCTGGGCGTTTGCTTCACCGACGAGGCCAAAACCAATGGCCGACGCGGTGATGAGTCCGAGAATACTGCGTTTGGTTTTCATTATTAAGGAGTGTTGAGGATTGTTATTATTGATATGTTTTTCTTTCTGGGGGCTTCGAGGTTTATGGAGCATTGCTTTTCCAGCACTTCATTTCTCCGCAAGCTTAGGCCCCCGAAGGGGTAAGGCAAACCTTTTTTTTAGTTTTTGTCCCCGACCGACCCGACACCGTACGGTTGCTCCGCCGGCCGATGCAGCGCCATAGGTTTTCCACCCAAAAACCGGCTGGCGGCGGCCTTTCCAACCATGCACACTTTGACGGAGCGCCGACTGGCACTCGGCTTGGGACGCCCTGCAAGTGGGCCGGGACAACAACAGCCAGTCTGGCGGAAGTCCCAGGTTCGTCGGGCTTAAGCCGGTCGCAGACCGGCGCTCCAGGCCCAAAGGGGATCGCGGCGGCGCTCCCGTCGGTCAGGCGGTTCGCGCAAGCGGCGTTTTCAATGCTCCCTTCATGAAGTTTGAACCGTTCGCTTCCCCCAGCAAGAATCCCCGCAACGAGAGTGCGCCAACGCCCAGCGTCCCGTTCTCTGCCCAGTTACCATTACGAGGGACAACGGGACCGGGCGCGTGATCTGGTCGGCATCGAACGGGAAGTCGAGTCGGTGGACCTGGTTTTAAGCAAACCCCTGACCGCAGACCGAAAAGCCGCACGGAGATTCAGTTTTTAACTCGTGCTGCCAGCTATTTTGGTTCGGGATTGGTGGACGTGCCGGGTGCGCTCCCGCAGAATCCCGTCATGACGCCACGATTCAAACGCTACGTCGCAATCGGCGACAGCTCCACCGAGGGACTCCAAGACCCGGATGGGGCGGGCGGGTACCGCGGTTGGGCGAACCGCCTAGCGGAGCGCCTGGCGGAAGCCCAAGGCGGGTTGCTCTACGCAAACCTGGGGGTGCGCGGCAAGCGGGCCCCCGAAATCCGCGCGGAGCAGCTTGGCCTCGCGCTCGCCATGAATCCCGACCTCGCGACGATCTTCGCGGGCTCGAACGACATCCTCGAACGCGGTTTCGAGGCCGGCTCGCTGCGTGCAGAACTCGGGTGCATGATGGAGGCGCTCGTCGCGGCGGACGCAGTCGTGTTGACTTTCACGCTCCCGAACCTCACCGGCGTAATGCCGATCGGCCGTTTGCTCGCTCCCCGGGTCCGGGCCATGAACAACGCCATCCGCGAGGCCGCCGCTTCCGCCGGTGCCCGCCTCGTAGATTTCGCCGCGCACCCGGTCGGCTCCGACCCGCGTCTCTGGAGCGAGGACCGCTTCCATGTGAACGCCGAAGGCCACGCCCGGATTGCGGCGGCGCTGGCGCAGGCTCTCGGCTTGCCGGGGACGGATGATGCCTGGCAGCGACCGCTGCCGGGGACGGACGAACGGAGCCGGTGGACGCGCCTGACCGAGTCTTGGTCGTGGTACCGACACCACTTACGAGGCCGGCTCTGGCCGGGCCGCAGCGGCGAAGAGCAATTCCGCGCCAAACGTCCTCGGCTTGAGGCTGTGCATCCCCCCGACAGGCTTGAGGGCTTCGCTACGAAATCCTCTCAGAACCCCGACGGTCAACACGCCCGGGCAGCAACCGTTCCTCACGCCGATCCTACGCCGACCAGCTAAAAGAAAGTCCGCCCGCCGAACCCAATTTTCATGCAACCGACCGCGCCAACAGCGGCTGGCTCCGGGCCAGCGAACGGATGCTCCTCGGCTCGATGTATCCAAACACTCCTGACGGCACAACTGGTCAGACGGTGCAGAGCCAGATGGATGCGCTGGCTGGTCGGCGGAAGGAGGATCGCGCCTTGTTCGCGCAAGCCGAACCGCTGCTGAACTCCATGGTATTGGGCAAGGTTCTGGTGACACCGTAATCGGTGCGCCCAGCACTGCCTCGGCCCGTTGGTGTTAACGCTTCAGCGGATCGTCCGCAGCACAAGCTGGAGTTTGAACGCCAACTCCGGTAACGCGCCGGACTGGAGATCGGCGCTTCCATTTTGTGCTTGCCAAACATAACTTTGCCGTGCAAAGTGAGCGCCATGGAAACGAATCAGGCCGCCGAGAACCTCCAAGTCATTCGCACTTTGATGGAACGTTCTGCGCTTTACCGCCGGACGCTTGCGCCGATCATGTTCTGTGTCGGCACCCTCGGCGTGGTGGCGGCGCTGGGAGGCATCGTCCTCAAAGTCGAGACCCTGCGTTTGTTCTGCGCTTGGTGGCTCGTCACCGCCTTGGTGGCCGTGGCGGGCGCGTTTCTCATCGCGCGGCGCCAGGCGCTGAAGGACCGCGAGCCTTTCTGGTCGCCGCCAACCCGCCGGGTCACGCAAGCACTCGTGCCTCCGCTCGCCGCCGGTTTGCTTTTCAGCCTCGTGCTGATGGTATTCAACCCGGGCCAACTGCGGTGGCTGTTCATCTTTCCGAACGCGATGTTTTACGGTTGCGCGGTTCACGCGGCCGGATTTTTCATGCCGCGCGGGATCAAGCTGTTCGGGTGGGCCATCATCATGCTGGCAGGGCTTGCGTGGCCGGGAATTGCCATGTTTGAGTGTGATCCCAATCCGCGCTTGGATCACGCGTTGATGGGTTTCTTCTTCGGCGGCCTGCACCTCGCTTACGGTATCTACCTGTACTTCACTGAGCAGCGAAAGAATGAAGCGTGAACCCGGAACCATTTCTTCAGCTCGACCGGGTGATTCACGAAAAAGGGCGGTTGGCAATTATGTCCATGCTCGCCGCCACGCCGGAGCTTTCGTTCACCGAATTGCGCGACGCGCTCAGCATGACTGATGGCAACCTCACCTCGCATATTCGCACCTTGCAGGAACACGGCTACGTCTCGGTTTCAAAATCTTTTCAGGATAACCGCCCGCTCACGACCTGCTCCCTCACTGCCGCCGGGAAAAAGGCCTTCGCTACTTACATAGACCTGTTGGAACAAGTGCTCCAGCAAGCCCGAGGTAAATGAAAATCTTTTTGAACGAAACTGACCGGTTGTCGTCAGAGACTTTGTATTGCAAAGTGAATGCCAACCGATCAACAAGCAGGGCGACCAACGATGGTGGCCCGGCGTCTCGCCTGTCGGCGACTGGACCGGTCGCCAGAACTATGGCCGCCGGGACGGCTGCCCCACTACTACATGAAAATCATTCGCGCTGAACATTTGGGTATGTGCTTCGGGGTAAAGGACGCCATTGCGCTGGCGCTGGAAACCGCCCGACATGAACCGCTCACGATCCTCGGCGAGCTTGTCCACAACGAAACTGTGCTCGCGGAGTTAAAGCGCAGTGGAATTCAATTTCAGTCAGAGGCCAGGGAGGTCGGAACGGGAACCGTAATGATCACCGCGCACGGCGCGTCGGAGCGCAAGCTCGGCGCCGTGCGCGGACGCGGATTGCAGGTGCTGGAAGGGACGTGCCCGCTAGTGCGGGTGGCCCATCGCGCGGTGGCGAAGCTGGTGGGCGATGGCTATCACCCGGTCATCATCGGCAAGCGCGATCATGTGGAAGTCCGCGGCATGACCGAAGACCTGGCTGAGTTCGATGTGGTGTTGAGCGCGGCGGACGTGGCGCAACTTCGCGAGCGCCCGCGCTTCGGCATCGCGGCGCAGACGACGCAGCCCATCGAGCGCGTGCGCGAATTGGCGCGCCTGATTCGGGAGCGTTTCCCGCAGTCCGAAGTCCGCTTTATTGACACCGTTTGCCAACCGACGAAGCAACGTCAGCACGCCGCCGTCGAACTGGCGCAGCAATGTAGCGTGGTGGTCGTCATCGGTGGCACTCGCAGCAACAACACCCACGAACTGGTGCAAACCTGTGCCCAATACTGTTCCCGCGTTCATCACGTTCAAACCGCCGCCGACTTGTGCGCGGATTGGTTTCGATCTGACGACACGGTTGGCATCACGGCGGGAACCTCGACGCCGGATGACGTGATCGCGGGAGTCGAGGGAAGCCTTCACGCGATCGCCTCAGTTGGAGAGGCCCGACTGATTTCGCACGCGGCCGCGACTTGAGTTGGTGTCGCAACCGCCGGACAAACACCGCACGCCCACCGAACCACCAATGAAACTTAATAAAGAAGCTGCCAAACGCTGGCTAGTTGTCGGGCTGTATGCCGTGGCGATGGCTTGGGTCGAGTCCGCAGTGGTGTATTACCTGCGCACGCACATTGATCGCATCGAGCCGTATCAGCCGAATCCGCTGCCGATCGTAGGCGGCCTCGGTCTGGTGGAAATGGGGCGCGAACTCGCCACCCTGATCATGCTGTTCACCGTCGGCGTGCTGGCGGGGCGAACGTGGCGGGCGCGGGTCGGTTACATGGTAGTCGCGTTCGGGGTTTGGGATATTTTCTATTACGTCTTCCTGAGATTGATGTGCGGCTGGCCTCATTCGCTATTGGACTGGGACATTCTGTTCCTACTGCCGCTGCCCTGGTGGGGGCCGGTGCTCGCGCCGCTGCTCATCGCCGGACTGATGATCATTTGGGGCACGCTGGCCAGCCAGTTTGAACGCCCCCACCTCCCATCGCTGACGAACTGGGGCGTGTGGGTGCTCAATTTCATAGGTGTGGCGCTGGCGCTTTACGTTTTCATGACGGATGCCATTCGCGTCTCCGGCGGCGGCGTGGACGCACTACGCGACCTCTTGCCCACAAAATTCAACTGGCCGCTGTTTGGGGTCGCCCTTGCGCTGATGGCGGTGCCCGTGGTGAAACTGGCACTGGAATTGTGGAGAGCATCCACGGAGCATAATGGCGACGGCGTTTTTGCCCGCGCCCAGGCCACAAACCAAAGTGGTGCCGCGCCGCGCTTGCCGCCGCAGTCCAAATAAGCGTCGCCGCCCGTGGCCTTTCTGCGCGACGGTGCGCTCAAGGGCAACTTCTACGAGAACGTTTTCCAAACCGTAACCGATCTGTTTGATTGCAGTTAACGACAGCCAACCAAGACTATGAATGACGCCAATCCCATCGGCTCAGGCGTACCGCCGCAAATTCCACCCACCGCTCCGACTCGGCCGAAGCCGCCGACGCTGGGCGACGATCCCACCGAACGCGTGCCCATCACGAACCCCAGCGCTGCCATCGAAGCTATTTTGCCACAGCCGCGCCGCCTGATGTATGCGCTGCGCCAACCCGGCGCGGGCGGGTTGATCGCCGGCAGGTTGTTTGGCGCCGTTTTGGGTAGCTTGTGGAGCGCTGGCCTCGCGGCGTCAACGCACGGAATCAAATCGAAGCGATTCGTGCAAGGAGCAGGGGAGTGGTTTTGCGACGGCGACTTTACTCTGGGCTATTTTGCGGCGAGTATGGCGGCATGAGCATTGGGGCGCGATTCGCAATTGGTGGCATTGTATTCATGCTGGGCGCGGCGGATCTCTTCGCCGGCGGCAGCGGCTTGAACGTCGTGGTTGTGGCCAATCAGAACAGTTCCAACTCCCTTCAACTCGCCAACTACTATTGCGAGAAACGCGGGGTGCCGCCGCAAAACGTAGTTCGCATCAACTGGGCCGGCGGCAACGACATCTGGAGCAAGGCCGACTTCGAAATTACGCTTCTTAACCCTCTGCTGGCCACGCTCGCCAGCCGCCAGCTCACTAACCAGATTGATTATGTCGTGCTCTCGATGGACATTCCGTATCGCGTGACCGAAACCAACGGCGCGAACGCCACCACGGCCACGCTCTTCTACGGTTTCCAGTCGGACGGCAGCGCCAATCCGCCATGTCTCAATTGTCCGCTTTCCTGCAACCTGCCGGCCGCGAGTTCCAATTCCTACGCCGCGAGCGAGGCCAGCTTCCGCAGCACGCCGCCGGGCACGGCCTTGACCAATTTTCTCACGGTCATGCTAACTTCCAGCAATCTCGCGCAAGCCAAAGCAGTGGTGGACCGGGCTGTGATGAGTGACGGCACTTTTCCGACGCAGATGGTTTATCTGGTCAAAGGCACGGACCCAGCCCGAAATGTGCGCTATCAGTCTTTTGACAACGCGGTCTTTAATACCCGGCTACGTGGCAATTACGCGATGCAACGCACGAACAACTCCTATCCCAATGGGTTGAGCCAGTTGCTGGGCTATCAGAACGGAGTCCAAATGATGTCCCTCGGCACAAATGCTTTTCTGCCCGGCGCGATGGCGGACAATCTGACCTCCTATGGCGGCGACATCTTTCGGACGTCGGATCATCTGCTGGCGCTGGCGTTTCTCAACGCGGGCGCGGCTGGCAGTTTCGGCACCGTCGTCGAACCCTGCAACTACCTTGAAAAGTTTCCGTCACCACAAAACTATTTTTACCAGGCCCGCGGTTTCAGCGTCGGAGAATGTTATTACCAAAGTCTGACCAATCCGTATCAGGGCCTCATCGTGGGCGAACCCTTGGCAGCGCCATTCGCGCGCCCGTGCAACGGCGGGTGGACCGGCCTGCCGACGGGTGCGTTGCTCGTCGGCACGACGAACCTGTCCGCGCAATTCACCGCCGCCGATGCCAGCCGGCCGGTGCAACAAGTGGATTTGTATGTTGACGGCCTGTTCGCGCAGACCCTTACAAACATTCCGCCGCGCCCGGACAATCTGCTTTCCGTCACCATCAATGGCTTTCCGACCAATTATACGGTTGCCACCAACGACAACCTCAAGTCCGTGGCCAGCAACCTCGCCCTGAGGTTGAACGCGGCAGACTACACCAACGCAACGAAAATCCGCGCGTTCGAGCACGGGGATCGCATCGAGCTCCAGTCGTTTGATTTTTCCGCGCCCGGTACGAACGTGCAAGTTTCAGTGAGCAATGCCCCGGGGCCGGGGGAGGCATTGACGACCTACCTTCAGGCCAGCGGCAGCAACTTCTTGGATTCGATCGCGTGGGGCGTTCGCTCGTTCATCATTGGCGTCGGCGTTGTCACCAATGATGTCCTGACCCTCACTGTCACCAAAACCAACGGAAGCGTTGTCTCCACGAGTATCACGAACTACGCCGAGGGCGTCACCCTGGAGCAATTCCTGCAAACCTTCGTGACGGCCATCAATTCAACGCCGGAATTGCAGGGCGATGATGGGTTGGTGGCAGAGGATTTGATCCAAGTCGCCGCCACTTACGATCAATTCAATTTGCGCGCCCGCACGCGGGGTTGGGACGCGGCTCAAATCCAGGTGCAGATCACCGGCTCGTTTGATATTTTCCCTCCCACAAACCAGCGCCTCGACGAAAATCTGCCCGATCTTCAGCCGCGCAATCATCTCTATCTCACGGCAGGCGTCACCAACCTCAATCTTCAATTTGAGCTGGGTACGACCAATTATCCGGATGGCTGGCACGAACTGACCGCCGTCGCTTACGAAGGCAGCCACGTCCGTACGCAGAAGCGCATCGTCCAATCCGTCCGCATCGCCAACACATCGTTGTCCGCCGTGTTCGCCTGTCTGCTGTGCGAGACGAACACGGCCCTCGAAGCGACCCTCCAGTTTTCCGTCGCGGCGAACACCAATACGATTTCGCGCATGGAACTGTTCAGCACCGGCGGCTCCCTGGGCGTCGTGAGCAATCAGCAGGCGGCGGCGTTTTCGGTCGCGGCGACCAATCTCGCGGCAGGATTGCATCCGTTCTATTCAGTTGTCACGCGGACCGACGGCAAGCAATATCGCACCGAGACGAAATGGATCCGACTCCTCGACACCGAACCGCCGTTCGCGCTCGCCGTTGCTGGCAGCGCACCTGTGCTATCGTGGCCGGCCACGGCGGGGCGACGCTACGAAGTGCTCAGCGCCACGAATGCCACGGATGCGTTTCTGCTGCGCGGGGCGGTGGTGCCGACCAACTCCCCCGGACGCTGGGCCGAAACCAATCACGCCGCGCCAAGCCGAAGTTACCGGGTGCGCAGTGCGCCCTGACGATTTAACTCACGCAGCTTCAAACGCTTTCCCGAATCTGCTGTCCAACACTTCAATTGAAAAAGAAATTCAACGTTTCTCTCATCGCC
>CAIKLQ010000205.1 GCA_903828255.1 uncultured Verrucomicrobiota bacterium | reverse complement strand
TGGCTCGTTCAAGGGGCCACCAACCTTACCGGGCCGTGGCTCCTCACCGGGCAGACAGTCATCGACAACGCCACCCAGCACCAAACCACCCTCACTCCTGAGCGCCAGCAATACTACCGCTTGACTCTACCCCGGTAACGAGAAGCCCAACATTCTACGAACACCACATTTAGCCACCAAGGAATCACCGGAATCACTGATCTTCCCCGACGCGTTATAGCCGCACCCAAGGCTGGCGGCGCAACCGCAATACCCACAACCTCCTCGACCAAATCAACGGACGCTTGCTCCGACCCGTGTGGCAAAGAGGATTTGTTCGCTGAAATGGCCGCCGCGTTCCTGTGCGGATTGGTTAAGGCCGGCCGAAGCAGACTGGAAGGCGAGCAAAATGACCTGACCCACACACTTTCGTCGTCCGCTTCGCGGCTTCGTTGTCTGTGAGGTTCTCCACAAAGCCGGCGACGGTCGTGAACACGCCGGCCTCCTTCTGGCGATCCTTTAGCCACCGTGGCTTTGGAGCCAAAGCGGCCGCAAAAACCAACAGTGCTCTTCGTCATGTACAAATATGGCCGCAAAACCACGATCAAATCCGCGTCAACGGCTCATTGGGTGCAGTCGAAATGCCGATCAGCGGTGCGGCGGAAGTGACGGCGTTGAGCTGGGACATGGTCAACCGTGCGCGGCGACCGGGGTTGTGGGTTACACGAACGTGAGTGAGTTTGCCTCGAGCCTGCCGCCGGGGTTGATCGCTATTGACAAACTCTCCGGACAAGTCGCGCTGATCTGGGATCCGCCCAGCCGGTTGCAGGCCCGCGGTTCGTCGAGTAGTGGTTCGTGGACCAATGTGCCCGCGACTTCCCCGTATGTGATCCCTGCTTCCGGAACGCCGTTGTTCTTCCGGCTGACAAACTGACTGAGTTATGCCCGGTCCCGAAGGGATTGAAATTGCGAGTTGCAACCACTTCGGGGCTGGGTGAGGATTGCCACGCGATCCAAACCATCGCTGAACTATGAACCAACAAAGCACCGAGATTATCCCGCGTGAACAGGTCCCGCCTGTGGCTCGCGGGTTCACGTTGATCGAATTGCTGGTGGTGATTGCGATCATCGCGATTCTGGCGGGGATGCTCTTGCCGGCCTTGTCGCAGGCGAAGGAAAAGGGATTACGGGCCCAATGCGTCAGCAATTACCGTCAGCTTGGGATCGCCATCCACATGTATGCCAGTGACAGCAGTGACAGCATGCCCCACCCGGGCTGGGGCAACGATTACGCCTGCTGGCTTTACACTCCGGTTGGCGGGGCGCCACCGGCGCTCTCGCTGACGAATCTCGACAAGTGCTTCGGCACGGGGCAGATCTGGTCGCAGACCAAAAACTACAAAATTTACTTTTGCCCCAAGGACAAGACCGACAAGTCGAATCCCTATTACTCCATCCGGCAGAACAAGCTCGCGACCTACATCATGAATGGCGCGGTCAACGGGTTCGGCACGTTGGGCGGGAAAACCTACAAACTGACCGCCTTCAAGCCCGTCGCCTACATGATGTGGGAGCCGGATGAACCCAATTACTACCAATTCTATCCGGGGCAGAGTTGCTACAACGATGCCAGCAGTTATCCCTCGCAGGGCGAAGGCTTGGGCCGGTTGCACGGTCGTAAAGGCGGCAGTCTGCTGGGGTTCGATGCACATGTGGATTCGATCAGCTATGAGAAATTCAACCGGGAGCGCCTGCTTTTCCCCGGCTTGCTCCACTGCGTTCCGGGCAGCAAAACCGGCGACTAACCACCGAGGATGGGCTTTAATCTGACCCCGAATCGCGACCACCGCGGGCGGTCGTGGTTTCCGTTCAACTTTTGGGCCGCGATCCTTGCGCTCCTGCCGGTGGGGTCGTTTGCCGTCGGACAGGATTTCGCCACCAACACCTACACCAGTTCCACCGAAGATTTCGCCAATCCGGAGCGCGGCTTTTACATTCAAGCGGACAGTTACGCCAGTGCGCCTTCAACGGTGCCGCCGAATCTGGCCAGTTACCGGACCTACGGGCGGAGTTCCCCCGACAACACCTACACGGCGAAGATCGCGCTCCTCCTGCGCGTGTTCTATCCCGACACCTTTGTCAATGCGCCGATCAGCGCCAGTTTTCTGAGCGCGATGCAGGCGGATTTCGATTCCATCCGGGCGCAAGGTTGTAAGGCCGTGGTTCGTTTTGCCTACAACCAGGACCAGACCAGCCCGTTTGCCGAGCCGACCAAACCCCGCATCCTCGCCCATATCGAACAGCTCAAACCGTTGTTGAAACAGAACAGCGACGTGATCGCCGTCCTGCAACAAGGTTTCATCGGCGCCTGGGGTGAGGGTTATTACACCGACATCTTTTACACGGGAGGTCAGGCCACCGCGCAGAACTGGCTGGACCGGACCGAAATGCTCAACGCGCTCCTCGCCGCGCTCCCAACCGAGCGGATGATTCAAGTGCGCACGCCGCAGATGAAACAGAAATTGGTGTACGACCCCACGGCTTCGCCCGCTTCGGCGCCACTCAGTCCCAGCGCCGCGTTCACCGGCAGCGGCCCGGCGCGCATCGGTTTCCACAATGATTGCTACCTGGCCGATGGCACCGACATGGGTGGCGGGACCTCGGCCCAGGACATCAGCAATCTCCGAAATCGTGGTGCTCGTCACCCCACGAACCTACCAACTGCCCCTGCGCCGGCAAGCCGGGGGACAGCACAGCCTCGGTCCAAGCATGCAACTTTCGGAAAATCCGACCGGCGGATTTTTTGTCCGTACCTGGAAACGCCGCGATTCTCAGAAACCGTCTTCCCCATTCTCTGCCGGACTACGGATTTCGCCCGCGAACCCCTCCGAAGTTCGGACTTCCTGCCGAGAGGCTTGGCCGAAAGGTCCCGTCAGAAGCGACCGGCCCGGAGGTGAAGACGATCCACCGGTTGTTGGACGTCCAGTTGGCGGCGGGGAGGTTCTCCCGAAACGAGGCCACCCCGCTGGCGTGCGACCTGAAGCCCCTTCGCCGTACCCGCCGGAAGGCGGTGTAAAGAAGGTCCCTATTTTGATTCAAGATAGCACCGCAATTGTACCGGGCCGAGCAAGCCCGACTTCACGGGTGTGAACTTGTCCAAACGCAACTTACCGCAGTAGCCCTGAAAGTCGTTTTCCTCCAACTGGTACTTTTGCCAGGGCACATGCTTCTGTTGCAGTTCGATGATTCGGTTCTGGGCGAGATTGGCTACGCGCAATCGCAAGGTGTTGCCGCCGGACCGAAGCGACTTTGAGATGTTCAGGCGGAACGGCGTGGTCCACGCGCAGCCCACGAGTTCGCCATTGATCCACACTTCCGCCGAGTGGCAGACCTCGCCCAAATCCAACTCCCAATGCCGGCACAACTCCTCCGCCGGAATCGAAAACGTGGTTTCGTAATCCACCAATCCACTGAAAAGTTCCAGTCCGTCCAGCTGCGTCCAAGAGGCCAATTCGCTGATCCTGCGCGAATGGCTCGCTCCGGCGTAGTCGGCCCAGGAAATGGTCCAAGGACCTGTAATGGCGTTGGTCTGTGCGGGGAGTGGAAAGCACTCAAACGGCGCCAAGTCGGCGACTTGCTTGCGGCTAAGTTTGACCACCAGCGTTTCGGTCGGCTCAACCACAAGATGCACCATGACGCCATTGGTCGCGGTCCGCGACTGCGCCCAACTCCGAACTCCGTTACGCGCATTGCCGACGACGGCGTGTGGGCCGCTGCGGTTCAATGTCACCCAGGCATCAATGCGTTGATCTTCCGATTCATTCTTGAAGAA
Organism: uncultured Verrucomicrobiota bacterium; assembly: GCA_903828255.1. Taxonomy (GTDB): domain Bacteria; phylum Verrucomicrobiota; class Verrucomicrobiia; order Limisphaerales; family JADLHS01; genus CAIKLQ01. Next base: position 2,620 of record CAIKLQ010000205.1, on the reverse strand, counting down.
ATAGACTGGCTCTTGTTCGTGAACCGCGCGAAGCATGGCCAGCCGCCCCGGCAAGCCGTCGGGCCGCACTCCTTTGCGCGCCAGGAATTGCAGGAGCGCTGGCCTTGCAGCATCCGCGATCTGATATGCGCCGGAGGTGCGACGACCGTTCGCGGCGGCATTCTTTCCAATCATCTGCTGGAGTCGGGCCGTGCTGGCGCTCGTGTCTTGGACCAAAGGTAATCCGTGAGGAGTGGCCCGCGGGATTTCACCGATGAACAGGATCGTCGCTCCGTCAGCCGCCAGACGTTCCAACTTCTTGAGCGTTGCCGATTCCACACAACCCAGCGCCGGCACGAGCAGAACTTGATACGCAGTGCCCGGCGTCACCAATCGCCCGCCTTTGGCCTGCACTTTTTCTCCAAGCAATTTGTCCGAACACAAATCCGCCGGAATTCCGAGGCTGTCGAGCCGTCCGACGAGATTGGCTGCGACGGTGACGCCACCTTCGCCCGGATGCTCGCTGTTGCGCCAGACCAGCGGCTGCCCCGCGCCCCAGCCTTGTTTGTTGACGCATAACCACGAGTCGTGCAGGGAGGATAGCACCAGCACTTCGACGTCAGGCTTGGTGTTTTGCAGGGTCTGCTGCAACCGGGCGAGGTAGGCGTTGAGATACCTGAGATGCGGAAACCACGGCTGCGTCTCGCTGAAATTCGCGCCGGCATAATACATCGGCCCCGGCCACGGCTCGGCGGCCGGCGTGAAGGGAACCCCATGAAACATCGCCAGGTTCACGCCACCGAGCACCCCGCTGCGAGAATCAGCCGCCTTTCGGAAATAGTCGAGCGTGCCGTTGAAATTATGGCCAGCGCCCCAGGTGAAAGTTTCATTCGAAACCAATCGCTTGCCCATGATATGCGCGGCGGAAACCGCCGCCGGGGCCGCATCCGGCAAATCCACTTCCGCGCAGGTGTCCAGCGGATTGGCTGGATCGCCGATCCACTGATACAAAGTCTTCAAGCCTTGCCGATGCGCCCACTCCGTCCACCGCCGGGTAAAGGCGACGTGCAACCGGCTGATCGTGTAACGGTGATCATGCCAAATCCGCTGGTTCGCGGGCGAGCCGTCCTCTTTCAGGAGTTCGCGCAGAAAAGGTCGCAGGTCATACCCATTGGCCTCGGTGAAAGCGTTGAAGAAATCGGGCGTCCAGCCGCCGCGTCCTTCGTACGAATCGCAGAAGGCGAACGTGGGCTTGGCGTTTCCCAGTCTCTGCAACACTGCCGGAAACGGCTCGACGAGGTTCGTGAAGGCGTCGGCGGACCAAAAATCGAAAACCGGCCCCACTCCGCCGGGACCGGCCACGTAAACATTGAAACCCGTGTAGCCCATCCGCGAGATCAGCACGTCCCAAGTTCCTTCCGGCACTTCCCAAACTTGATTGCCGTCACGACGCGTGGGCGCGACGACCGTCGCCGGATCCGATGCGGTCAGGTTGAAATCCTTGAGATAGGAGACGCAGACAATCGGGTCTTTTCCTTTTTGATCCGCGATTTCCAACCGCTGTCCCGGTTCGACGACTGCGCGTTTCTTCTCCAAGCGCAGATACCGCTCGCCGTGATCCTTGCTCACCCACGGCCCGCCCATCGGCCACCCACCGCCAATCGTCATGTCAATTCCCAGCCCCAATTCTTTGCCGCGGACGCAGGCATACTTGAACATCTCTACCCACTGCTCCGACAGGTAAGGGATGGCTGGAAGCGCCGGGTTCTGGTACTCGTAAAGCGGGCAGATGAGCAGTCCGCCAAACCCGGCGCTCTTGAGCGAATGCAATTGCCGATCAATCTCCGGCTTGCTGACTGCGTTCCCCAACCACCACCAAAACGCTCTCGGTCGGGCGAGGCTCTCGATGTGATCCCAACCGAAAGGGTCGGCAGACGCGAACGCCTTCGGTTCGTCCTTGAGGCTGCTGGTGGCGGCAAGGTTTGATGCTGTTCCCAACAAAATGAATGCGATTGTGCTGAGCCCACACAAGGCGAGGCACCGGCGGGACTGGCGCGACAGGGCGCTCATGGATTTCTCTTCATAGTCGGCAAAGGGGGCACCCATTGCTGGAACCGGTCAAGCAGGATCTACAACCGAACGTTAGCGGGGGGAGCACACGCGCCCACGCGTGTGGCGGTTGACGCCCCCGTCAACCGCTGGGGCGCGCCTTCGCGCCCGGATTCTCGCGCGAGGCGCGCTCTGGCTCCGACCGCGTGGCGCGGTCGGAGGACACGCGGGGCGCGGGCGCTCCCCATGCCGACATCGCTTCCGGTGCAAGAAACTGAGATGCGTGTCGCTCGCGCGCCGCGTATGCTAGCCGCACGATGAATTGTTTCACAGCTGCAGACAACGAACGTCAGCCAAAGACATGGCGGCTAACCGGACTAATCATGCTGGTCGCCATCAGCGTCGGGATCACCCAGCGGGCGGAAGCGACCAGCCGCGTGACCATCTGGCCAGCGCCAGCGGAGGAGAAACTCAGCGAGGATTACACGCTTCGCATCAATGGCAAACCGGTGTCGGTCTATTCTTGCCGGGTCTCAGCGGTGCCGCTCAACCAAGTTTGGCCCGGCTACCAGCGCCCCAAGGACCAGACCGA
>CAIKLQ010000204.1 GCA_903828255.1 uncultured Verrucomicrobiota bacterium | reverse complement strand
TCGCTGGGCGCCTGGGTGCGTAAATTGGTCTGGGCAGCCCGGGCGGCAGAGTTGGCGGAACAATTGCACGCTCAGGAAAAATTCGTGCTGGTCCACCAGACCACTTTCCACACGTTCCGCATCCCGTTCCTCGCCACGCGGTTGGGGATTCCCTCCGTCTGGGGGCCGCTCGCCGGCGGCGAACATATCCCGTCGGGTTTTTCCAAATTCATCGGCCCGGCGATGCTGTCGGAAACCATCCGCCGCGGGTTCAACCGCCTCTGGCTTGGTTTGCCGGTCATCCAGCGGACGCTGGCGCGCACGAGCGTGATCTTCGCGTCGAACCGCACGACGAAGGATTTCCTCGGCGAAAAATTCGCCGGCAAATGCGTCGTGGTGCCGCCCAACGCCATGCGGCCCGAGGATGAGCAAAAGCCTGCAACCGTCCGCGCCGGCGGCGACCTGATCTTTCGCCTGATTTATGTCGGCAACGTGGTCGGCACCCGCGCCCTGCCGCTGGCCTTCGCGGCCCTAGCTCGCACCAAGATGACGGATTGGGAACTGGTCATCATCGGCAACGGCTCCGGCAGGAAGTTTTGGCAACGGGCGGCACGCAGGTATCGCGTCACGGACAAAGTGAAATTCCTCGGCCAAATTCCGCACTCCGAACTGGCGCAGCATTACGCCGCCGCCGATCTGCTGGTGTTCCCGGCGCTGCGCGACAGCGGCGGGTCGGCGTTACTGGAAGCCATGTCCAAAGGGTTGCCCGTCCTCTGTCTCGACTGGGGTGGCCCGGGCGAAATGGTGGATGCTGCGAGCGGCGTAAAAATCCCCATCACCACGCCCGCCCAGACCCTTCAGGCTTTTGCCGATGCGCTCGTGCAATTGCGCCACGATCCGGAGTTGCGGCGCCGGCTCGGAGCCGCGGCCGCACGCCGCGCCCGCGCGCACTTCACCTGGGCCGCCAAGCGCCGCATGTTGGAGGAAACGTACCACCGACTGCTCACGGTTCCATGAACACGCGCCGCGCAATGCTCACCGAGCTTTTCCGCCGCCTCGACGAACGGCAAATTCCGGTTTGCGTCCTGCGCAACTACGGCAACCTCCTCGACGATCCGACTTCGGATGTGGATTTGTTGACCCTGCCCGGCCGTGTGACGGAAGTCCTGGCCTGTTGCGAGGCGGCGGCGCAAGCCACGGGCCAGCAACTCATGCAGCGCACCCGCTTCGTCAATCACTCGCTCGTCTTCTGGGATGGCAGCCGCGGTTGGCTGCGCATTGACGTGGACACGGAGCAACGCTGGCGGCGATTTCATCTCCTCACGGCCGCGCAAATTCTCGAGCGCCGCCGCCGGCACGAACCGTTTTGCATTCCCGATCCGTGCCACGAGGCGGTCATCCTGCTGACGCAGGCGCTCTGGCAGAATCAATTGAGCGAGCGCTACCTCGCGCGGTTGGGCGAACTGGATCGGCAAATCACGGATAAAAATTCCCTGGGCGCGGTTTGTGGGGCCGCGTTTGGGCGGCGCGAAAACCTGCTCGCGCAGCTCGGCGACCCCACGTTGCCGGAACGACTTCAGCGCGCCGTCCGCCGCAGTGCCTGCCTTCAGCCCGCCCGCGCCGCCCGATCGCTCGGTTACCTGTTGGCCGACGCCGTGCGGTTGGTTGCGCGCCTCAAATCGCCGCCGGGCGTTTCGCTGCGCACGATCGGCCTTGGCGCTGCCGACATTCAGGAGCTTCGCGTGCGGCTCGCGATTCTTTTTCCGCTCCAGAAAGGGCTCGCGTCCGACGGTCCGGCCCCGAAATTCGCCGGGGGCAAAACGCTCTTCAAAGGCGGACTGGCCATCGAATCCTGGCCCGCCACCGCCCGACCCGCCCGCGTCATCCGCCAGCGATGGCTGGCCCCGGGGCGCAGCTTCGCCGCGCTGCGCGAGCCCGAGGGCCAGTGCCATCTCATGCACATCGGAACGGGCACCATGCAATCGTCCCCCGATTTCGCCGGCGCCTTCACGCAGTTCATCGGCTCCACTCTGGCGCAACAACTTGAAGCCCCGCGCCCGCCGCGGAAGGGCCTGTTCGCCGTGCTGGTCGGGCTGGACGGTTCGGGCAAGACGACGCTCGCCCGCAATCTCGCGACGCTCGTTACGCACGAGCGAGAGTTTGCCGGGATGCGATATTTCCACTGGCTGCCGGGCTGGCGCCGGACCTTCGAGTTTCCGCTGCCGGAGCCGGGCAATCAGCCCCGCAAAGAAAAACCGCCGGGCGGGCTCGTTCCTGCATTGCTCTCCGTGGCGCGGCTGGCAAAAAACCTCTGCCGCGCCTGGCTGGCTTACTGGCTGTGGCTGCGCCCACTGCTGCGCCGCGGCGCGCTCGTGCTGGTGGACCGTTACGTTTTCAACTATCAACTCGATCCGGTTTCCGTGAAATACGCCGGCCCGGCCTGGCTGCTCGCGCGGGTGCTCAAATGGTTTCCCCGGCCCGACGCCGTGATCGTCTTGCGCGCGCCCGGGGAAGTTTTGCTGCGCCGAAAACAGGAATTGTCCGCCGCCGAAATCCTCCGGCAGACGGCCCTGCTCGACACGATCAAGTTCCCTGCCGGGCGGATCGTGCGCGCCGACGCTGGCCTCTCGGCCGATGAGGTGGCGCGAAAAACCATGACGGAAATCATCAACGCAGCGCCGGCAAGTTGACCGGGGCTTCCCGCGGTTCGACGCAAAAACTGTGAGCCAAAACTCCGCCCACGAATGGCAGAATCTATTCGCGCCTTGCGCCCCCGAAGCCGTGGGCGCGGAGGTCGTGTTGCACGCGGTGCGGCGCGGCGGCGAACCGTGGCTACTGCTGCCCGCGCGGGGCGACTTGGCGGCCCGGGCGTTGGAGCTTTACCCCGCCCAAACCGCCCGGGCGCGCGCCGCTAAAAACCTCCTTCGGATCGCGCTGCGTTTCGGCCTCAAACCGGGTTTGGAAAAAGTTCGGCTGCCAGTCGCGAGCAACGATGCTTTCGCAAATTTTCTTTCTGAAACGGCGAGCCGGCCCGCCGGGACTTTGCCTGAATTTGCCTTGCTGGCCGGCAATCCGCGGGCGCCGGGCCGGCGCTTCGTGCTGTTGCTCTTCGGCCCGACCGGCCAACCCGCCGTCGTCGTCAAAGCTGGCCGAAGCGAGACCGCCCAACATTTAGTCGCGGCGGAAGCAGACTTTCTTCAACGCGCGCCCTTGAATGCCCCGGGCCTACCGCGGCTGCGGGGAACGTTTCAGATGCGCGGCACGCGAGCTTTCGCTCTCGATTTTTTCGCGGGCGCGTCACCGGAGCCAGACGCCGGGGCGCAACTCGGCGAACTGCTCGGGGCCTGGCTGACAACGAACCGGCAGGTCGCGCTCGGAGAACTCGAGGGGTGGAGACGTTTGGTGGCGGCGAGTGAATCACCGTTGCCGGACGCGCTCCAGAAGCTGGCCAGGATCCGGGTTCATCCCGCGCTCACCCACGGCGATTTCGCGCCGTGGAACGTGAAAGCATCGCGCGGGCAATGGGCAGTGCTGGACTGGGAGCGCGGCGAACTGGCTGGCGTGCCGGGCTGGGACTGGTTTCATTTCGTGATCCAAACTGCCCTGCTTGTGCGCCGCGAACCGGCCGAAGATTTGCTTTCCCGGTTCGAGCATCTGCTTGATTCGGCACAGTTCTCGAACTACGCCACGCGCGCTGGCATTGGCGAGCATGGACGCGCATTGGCGCTGGCGTATCTGGCTGGCTGCATCCGCGTCACGCGCCAGACGGAAGGGCGGGAACAATTGCTGGAGTTGGAGCGCGCAGCGGCGGCGCGGTGGTTTGCCGGGAAATGACACCTGTCACCAAGCGGCCGAACCAGGTTTCTTGGTAGCCCAACGAGTTGTCGCAGAGTTGTTGCGGGAGCAATTCGGCCAGCCGCGCCGCGCACTGCGGTGGCCTCCGGAAAT
>CAIKLQ010000203.1 GCA_903828255.1 uncultured Verrucomicrobiota bacterium | reverse complement strand
CCGGCAGATTGACTTGCAGGTTTATGATGGGGACGAGGTTGCCGCCGCCACCTTGCTCTACAGCAGTCAGGGGGCCGGGGATAAAGTGCCGCCGGGCACGGCTCAGGTGACCCGGTTGGTCACGATTGATTTCGCCGGGCAGCGCTGGACGTTGCACTTCGCCCAGCTCGGGGGACTGGCGGCGACGACCCAATACGGCAAGGTTTGGGGCTGCTTGTTTGGCGGGCTGTTCCTGAGCCTGCTCGGGTTCGGTCTGACGCTCTCCGTGTTGGACACGCGCACGACGGCGGAGCGGCTGGCGGCACGGATGACGCACGAACTCCGCGCGAGCGAGGACTCTTATCGCCATCAATTCCACGACAATTCCTCGGTGATGCTGCTGATTGATCCCGCGGAAGGCGCGATCCTTGATGCCAATACCGCCGCGCTGAGTTTCTACGGCTATTCGCGGGAGCGGTTGCTGGCCCTGCGGATGCCCGATATCAACGGGATGTCCCCGGAGACCTTCCGGCAGGCGGGGGCATCAGTCACCCAAGGACACAGCCAACGCTTCGAGGGCCAACACCGGTTGGCGGATGGCGCGCTGTGCGACGTGGAAGTGGCCGCCAGCAGGGTTGCGTATGGCGGGCGTAACGTGTTCCACACGATTGTCCAGGATGTCACCGCGCGCAAACGGGCGGAGGCCGCGAATGTCGCGCTGGCCTTGCGCAACACGACCTTGCTGCAAACGGCCAGCGATGGCATCGGCATCCTGGACCGCGAAGGCAACGTGGTGGAAGCCAACGCGGCCTTCTGCGCCCTGCTGGGCTACTCGCCGGAAGAAATCTTGGGCCTCAATGTCGCCGCCTGGGACGCCCAATGGTCGGGCACAGAACTGCCGGCAAAGGTGCGCGAGTGGATGACCCCGCCCGCCGAGTTCCAAACCCGCATCCGGCGCCAGGACGGCACCGTCATCGAGGTCGAAATCCACACCGCCAGCATCACGCTGGAGGGCCGCCAACACCTCTACTGCTCCACCCGGGACATTACCGAGCGCCTGCGGGCCAGGGCCGAGGTGCGCCAGTTGTCGCAAACCGTGGAGGACACCCTCGCGCGCCTGAGGTTGGCCACCCAAGCCGGCGGCGTGGGCCTCTGGAGTTACGACGTGGTCGCCAACCAACTCGTCTGGGACGAGCAGATGTATCGCCTCTATGGAATCACCGCCGACCACTTCGGCGGCGCGTACGAGAGTTGGCGGGCGGGACTCCACCCGGAAGACGCGGCTCGCGGCGATGCCGAAATCCAAATGGCCCTCCGGGGCGAAAAGGATTTTGACACCGAGTTTCGCGTGGTCTGGGTGGACCGCCGCACCCGCCACCTCCGCGCCCGCGCTATCGTGCAACGCGATGCCACCGGGCAACCGGTGCGCATGATCGGCACCAACTGGGACATCACTGCCGCGAAGCAGACCGAGGCAACCTTGCGAGCCAGCCGCGCCTTCAACCTGGCGATCTTGAACTCGGTCGCCGCCGAAATCGTCGTGTTGGACGAGCAGGGGATCATTGTCGCGGTGAATGAACCCTGGCAGCGGTTTGCCTTGGAAAACGGACGCGAGCCGGGCCAACCGGCGCCGCATACCGGGGTTGGCGCTAATTATCTGACGGTCTGCCAGAGCATCCCCGAGCACACCCCGGATACGTCCCTGGCCGGGCAGACCCAACTGGGCATCCAAGCGGTAATGACCGGCCAGTTACCCCAGTTCACCTTGGAATACCGCTGTGATTTCCCGACCCAAGCGCGCTGGTTCAGTATGATCGCCAGCCCGCTCCGCCAGAGTTCCGATACCGCAAGCTCCCGCGGAGTGGTGATTTCACATGTGGACATCACCGCCCTGAAGCAGGCGGAGTTGAAACTGCTGAATTCCAATCTGGAACTTGTGGCGAAAACCGAGGAACTCGAAGTCGTCAACGAGGAACTCAGAGACGCCAATGACAAATCCGTTGCGCTGACCCTGCAGGCCGAGCGCGCCAGCGCGGCCAAGAGTGAGTTCCTGGCCAACATGAGCCACGAGATTCGCACGCCCATGAACGGCGTGCTGGGGATGAATGGCTTGCTGCTGGGAACAGAACTCAATGCCGAACAGCGCGGTTATTCCCAGAACATCCGCGGCAGCGGCGAGACGCTGCTCACCCTGCTCAATGACATTCTGGACTTCTCCAAGATCGAGGCCGGGCAGTTGGAGTTGGAAACCCTGAAGTTCAGCCTGCCCGACGTGCTGGAGGATTTCGCCGGAATGTTGGCGTTGCGGGCGCACGCGAAAGGGCTGGCGTTCGGCTGTGTCGTCGCGCCGGAAGTGCCGCCGCATCTGCTGGGCGATCCGGGCCGCCTGCGCCAGATTCTCACCAACCTGGCCGGCAACGCGCTCAAGTTCACCGAAAAAGGCGAGGTCGTCATCCGCGTGCGCCTGTTGGCGGAAACGGCGGAGACAGTGCAACTGCGCTTTGGTGTCTGCGATACGGGCATCGGCATCCCGGAAGACAAGCGGGCGAAACTGTTCCAGAAATTTTCGCAAGTGGATGCCTCGACCACGCGGCTCTATGGCGGCACCGGGTTGGGGCTGGCGATCTCCAAGCAACTCGCGACGCTCATGGGCGGCGAAGTCGGCGTGGAGAGTGTGCTGGGGCAGGGTTCGGAATTCTGGTTCACCGTGTGCCTGGGCAAACCCGCCGGCCGCAAACGCACCGCCACCCGCGGCCCCGCCGAACTGCGCGACGTGCGAGTGCTGATTGTGGATCCGCACCCCGTCAACCGGGAGATTCTCGTGGGCTTGCTGGGTTCCTGGGGACTGCGGGCCGCGCATGTCCCAGATGCTCCGTCCGCGCTGCACGCCCTGACCCTAGCTCGGGCCGCGCAGGATCCGTTCGTGATCGCGATGGTGGGTCCGCAACTGCCCGGCATGGATGGCCACGCCTTGGGCCGCGCCATCAAGGCCCATCCGGATCTGCAGGCCACGTGGTTGGTGCAGTTGACCACCTTGGGCCAATCGGATCGCGACCTTGATTGGGAAGCCAACGGTTTTGTCGCCACGCTGACCCAGCCGGTGCGGCGGGCGGAGTTGCAAGAAGTGCTGGCGGCGGTCATGAGCGGCCGGAAGGTCGCGCCCGGACGGACCGCGTTGCCGACGGGCTTCGCCGACACGGGGTTGCGGCCTGCGCGCATCCTGGTGGTGGAAGACAACACGGTGAACCAGCTCGTGGCGGTGGGCATCCTGACGAAGCTGGGCCTGAGCGCGGACGTGGCGGCCAACGGGCTGGAAGCCATCGAGGCGCTTGCGACGTTGCCCTACGATCTGGTGTTGATGGACATGCAAATGCCGGAACTGGATGGCTTGGGAGCGACCCGGCAAATCCGCGATCCACAATCGCGGGTGCGGGACCACGGCGTGCCCGTAGTGGCCATGACGGCCAACGCCATGCGCGGGGACCGGGAGGCCTGTCTGGCGGCCGGCATGGATGATTACGTGGCCAAGCCGATTGAAGTCGGGGCGTTAGTCGCGGCGTTGAAGAAGTGGTTAAAGCCCGCGTTCGCAGTGGTCGCCCCCATGCTTCCGGCGGAGCCGTGCTCCCCCGGGATCCCGGAGTCGCCCGCGGAAATTCCGATCTTTGACCGCGCAGGTTTGTTGAATCGCGTGATGCAGGACGAGGGCCTGGCCCGGCGGTTGATCGCGCAATTCCTGGAAGATTTGCCGGGCCAGATTCGGCAGTTGCAGACCTATGCGACGGCCGGGGAAACCGAGCACGTTCGCGCGCAAGCGCACCAGATCAAAGGCGCGTGCGCGGCAGTCAGCGGCGAAGCCCTGCGGGCCCTCGCCGCCGTGCTGGAAGCCGCCGGCAAAGCGGGCGACCTAGCCACGATCACCGCCCGACTCCCGGAAGTGGCGGCGCAGTTCGTGGTGCTGCAGGGGGCGTTGCAGGCGGAAACCCCAGCATGAACGTGACTGCCGCCGGGCCAATTCGGATCGCGATCTGGGGGGCGGCTGCGCGAGACCCCGGCTTGTGGGTCGGGGGGCTGGGTCGGGGGTGACCGCCCGGGCTGGGAGCGGTGACTGGCCACGTGACCGACCGTGGTATTGGGGGATTCCCCGCCGTGCGATTCATAACTGCCGCGGACATTCGGCGGCACAAATGACGAGATTGTGAGCGCTTGAAACCATTCAGACTATGACTCATTTAGCCTTTCGCCGCCCGCGCGCGGTTCTGCTCATTCTGCTGCTTCTTGTCGCGGGAGGGCTCTTCACCTGGCGGGTGGTCGGGCGGGCGGACCGCGACTTGCGCGCGGACTTGCTCCAACACACGCGCGCCGTGGCGCAAGCGGTGAATCTTGACCAAGTCCGGACGCTCACCGGCGCGGCAGCGGACTTGGATCAACCGGCTTACCGGCGGCTCAAGGAGCAGTTCATCACGATCCGCGCAACGCTCCCGCAATGCCGGTTTCTTTATCTCGTGGGCCGGAAGCCGAATGACACGTTCTTTTTCTTCGTGGACAGTGAGCCGACCAGCTCGAAGGACTATTCCCCGCCGGGTCAGGTCTATACGGAAGTCCCGGCGGATTTCCGCCGCGCGTTCGACACCCAAGCGGCGGCGGTCACCGGCCCGGTCCCCAATCGCTGGGGCGTGTGGGTCTCGGGTTTGGTCCCGCTGACGGATCCGCAAACCGGGAGGGTGCTTGCGGTGCTGGGCCTGGATATTGATGCCCGGGCGTGGCGCTGGCGGGTGGCTGGCCTGGCGGCTTTGCCGTTGGGCTTGCTGTTGGTCCTGGGCACCGGCGCGGCCCTCGTCTGGGGCAATGCCCGCCGCCCGCGTACCCGGCGGGACTTGGTGGCCGCGTTGGGCGTGCTGGCGGTCGGGTTGCTGGTCACCGGGTTGGCCACGCTTTACGCCAAGAAGGATGTGGAAGGGGACGCGCTACGGGAGTTCGATATTGCGGGCGATGAGATCCGGCTTAATATCATGGCCCGGTTGCGCGCTTGCTCCCAAGTGCTACTCAGCGGCGCGGCCTTGTTTGAGGCCTCGGAGTCGGTCCAGCGCGCGGAGTGGCGGGCTTTTACCCAGGGCCTCCAGCTCGACGCGGAATTACCCGGCATCCAGGGCGTCGGCTATGCGCAGTCGTTTCCCCGCGCGCAACTGGCCGCGCACCTCGCGGAAATTCGCCAACAGGGTTTCCCGGATTATCAAGTCAAGCCCGCCGGCGACCGCGAGGCTTACTCGGCCATCATCTACCTCGAACCGTTCGCGGAGCGCAACCTGCGCGCATTTGGCTACGATATGTTCTCCGAACCCGTGCGCCGCGCGGCCATGGAGCGGGCCCGGGATGAGCACGCCCCCGCGCTCTCCGGGAAGGTTACGCTGGTGCAAGAGACCGGCCAGGAGGTGCAATCCGGCGCTTTGATGTTTGTCCCGGTGTATCGGCACGGGTTGCCCAGCGAAACGGTGGCCCAGCGCCGCGCCGCGCTCCAGGGTTGGGTTTATAGCCCCTACCGGATGACGGACTTGTTGCGCGGCTCCTTGCGCGGCTGGGACGTCCGGTTGGCCGACCGGCAGATTGACTTGCAGGTCTATGATGGGGACGAGGTTGCCACCGCCGCCCTGCTCTACAACAGTCAGGGCGCCGGGGATAAGGTGCCGGCGGGCACGGCCCAGGTGACCCGGTCGGTGCCGATTGATTTCGCCGGGCAGCGCTGGACGTTGCGCTTTGCCCAAGTCGGGGGACTGGCCGCGACGACCGAATACGGCAAGGTCTGGGTCTTCTTGTTTGGCGGGCTGCTCGTGAGCTTGCTCGGGTTCGGCCTGACGCTCTCCTTGTTGGACGCGCGTACGCTGGCCCAGAGGGTCGCGGAGCGGTTGGCCACCGAATTGCGGACGACCCAGGAATCCCACCTGCGGCATTTCACCGACAATTCCACGGTGATGCTGCTGATTGATCCCACGGAAGGCGCGATCCTGGATGCCAACACCGCCGCGTTGGGTTTCTACGGCTATCCGAAGGAGCGGTTGCTGGCCTTGCGGATCACCGATATAAACGAGAGTACCCAGGAGGGCTTCCGGCAGGCGGCGCTCGCCATCATCGCTGGTCACGGCCAGCGATTCGAGACCCAACACCGGTTGGCGGATGGCTCGCAGCGGGACGTGGAGATATCCTCCAACCGCATTGAGCATGGGGGGCGCAGCGTGCTGCATGCGATTGTCCAGGACGTCACCGCGCGCAAGGCGGCGGAGGCGGCGTTGCTCAAGGCGGGGGACTTGCAGCGGGCGATTTTCAACAGCGCCAATTTCTCGAGTATCGCCACTGACGCGAAGGGCGTCATTCAGATATTCAACGTGGGGGCGGAGCGGATGCTGGGTTATGCGGCAAGTGAGGTGATGAACCAGATCACGCCGGCGGACATCTCTGATCCGCAGGAAGTGATTGCGCGGGCCCAGGCGCTGAGCGGCGAGTTGGGCACGCCGATCACGCCGGGGTTCGAGGCGCTGGTGTTCAAGGCTTCGCGCGGGATCGAGGACATTTACGAGCTGACCTACATCCGCAAGGACGGCAGCCGCTTCCCGGCGGTGGTGTCGGTGACCGCGCTGCGGGATGCGCAGGATGCCATCATCGGTTATCTGCTGATCGGCACGGACAACACCGCGCGCAATGCGGCGGAGGCGGAGCGAAAGAAACTCGATCAACGCCTGCGCGATCAGCAGTTCTACACGCGTTCGCTCATTGAATCCAACATTGACGCGATGATGGCCACCGATCCGGACGGGATCATTACGGACGTCAACAAGCAGATGGAGGCGCTCACCGGTTGCACGCGGGATGAGTTGATCGGCGCGCCGTTCAAGAATTATTTCACCGATCCGGAGCGGGCCGAAGCGAGTATCAAGCGGGCGTTGAACGAAAAGAAAGTCACCGACTACGAGCTCACCGCGTGCGCCCGGGACGGCAAGAAGACCGAGGTGTCATACAACGTGACCACCTTCTACGATCGGGACCGGAAGCTGCAGGGCGTGTTCGCCACCGCACGCGATGTGACCGAGCGCAAGCGCTTCGAACAATCCCTCCAGGAAGCCAACCGGATGAAAGGCGAATTCCTGGCCAACATGAGCCACGAAATTCGCACGCCCATGAACGGCGTGCTCGGCATGAATAGCTTGTTGCTGGGAACGGAACTGAACGCGGAGCAGCGCCGTTACGCCCAAACCATGCGCGGCAGCGGCGAGGCGCTCCTTGCCCTGCTCAACGACATCCTGGACTTCTCCAAGATCGAGGCCGGGCAGTTGGAATTGGAAACCCTGAAGCTCAGCCTGCCCGACGTGCTGGAGGATTTCGCCGGAATGTTGGCGTTGCGGGCGCATGTGAAAGGGCTGGCGTTCGG
>CAIKLQ010000202.1 GCA_903828255.1 uncultured Verrucomicrobiota bacterium | reverse complement strand
CGTGCCGAGCGGCACGCGCAGCGTCACCGGCGAGCGCACCGCGCCGGCGATGGTGAGCAACTTGTGCGTGACGGGCTTCCCGTCCGCCGCGGCGGCGATATTCACGAAGGTTTCGACGTTATTCACGATCACACCCACTTGGATCGGAATGCCCGTGGGCGGAATCAGCCGGCCCGTGACGTTGAAGACCAGATCGTATTCATCCCCGGCGGGATAGTAGTCGCCGAGCAAATGGATGCGGACGGTCGTGCCCTTGCAAGCGGCGGTGACGACCTCGACGGCGTGCTTCTTCTTCCCTTTGATGCCGATGACGCCGTCCTTCGCGCCGACTGCTGCCATCGCCAGTTGGATTCCGCGCACGAGGTCCGAGGCTTGTTCCTCCATGATGACGGCGTCTTTGTGCAACAACGGTTCGCACTCGGCGCCGTTGGCGATCACGGTGTCCGCCTTGGCGGCGAGCTTGACGTGCGTGGGAAAACCACCGCCTCCCGCGCCAACGACGCCCGCCAATCTGACTTGCTCAACAAGATTCATTTCAAAAACCGCGGGCAGTTTTCGTTCTCTCCGCGCGGAAAGCCAGAATAAAAGCCGGCGGTGCGATGTCTCGGGCACATCTCAGCCGCAACTATGCAGAAGACTTTTAACGCAAGGACGCAAAGGCGCAAAGACGCAACGGTGTGGCCAGGTTCTGGTCCCATTCGTGGGCCTCACCATTTGGTGAGCGCAAGCGGGTCGCCAATCCCATTCGAATCTTACTGGGGCAACTTAGCGCCTTTGCGTCTTCGCGCCTTTGCGTTGAATTCCGACTGAATAGTTACGGCTCAGTTTACTGCAGTTCCCCAGATCGCCCGGCGGACGGCATCGCGGAGCGACCCTCCGGCAGAGCAGGCATTCTTGGCCGTTTTATTCAGTGGCTGGACGAGCCAAACAACTCAGAGCCGCGGAGGTCCCAGCGTGGCAAAGCCACAACCGAGACGGAGCGCGACCGGGCCCCGGTCGCAGCGGCTCCGCATGCCGAGGGAGGCCTGGTTAAACTCGGCGTCCCGATGCGCGCTGGGCCGCTGCGGGCGGGGACCGCCCGCGCGCCGCCGACTCGGCCAGTTCTTCGCAGCCTGAGAGCGATCTCGACTATTGCAGTGCGGAGAACCGCAGAGATTCTGGACTCCGAAAACCTTCCACCAAATACTGAACCTCGGAGATCCCGGCTTTCTCTGTGAACCTCAGCGTCCTCCGCGTCTCTGCGTTGAGTGTCTTCTGCCTGATACTGCAATGTTACGGCTTCGCTCCTCCACATTTCCAACACGAGGTAAATTGCGGCTCCGAGGTCTCGCCGCAGGTCGGGCACTTCCAATCGCTTCCAAGGACCACCGCCTTCGCTTTGAATGCCGCCTTAATCTCCAACGCCTCGGCCAACTGGTGGTCGTCCTGAATCCACAGTTCCGGTGTGCTCTCAGCCAAGGGCACCTCGGGCGAAAGTCCGGCAGCCATTTCATTGCGTAACACGCACGCAATCCCGGCGCTCTCCAGCATCTCTCTGAGGTGAGGAATCTCACCAACAATCGAAGAACTGAATATTTGTTTCATAGCGTGGAGGGCTGAGCCAATAGTTGTATTCGCACAAAGTCAGTGGCAACAAAAACGAACTGGCAGTGGACGTTCCATTGGGTGGCGAGCATAAACCCGCCAACCGGAGCGGCAAGGTTTCATTTTCAATCGGTACCGCGGGGGCGCATCTCGGTTTCTTGCCGTTCTCTCAGTTCATCGTGCGAGCGGCATCGCGGAGCGATGCGAGAAATTAGCCGGGGGTTGAGCGACCTGCGGGAGCGATACCCCCGGTCGGCGAGAAAAAGTCAGCGCATCCCAACGGGATGCCAGATCCGCTGCGACCCTTGCAAGGTCGTGGACGCCCTGTCCGCTACCGGGGGTGCCGTCGCCCCGCTGCGTGGGCTGCCTCAACCCCCGGCTAATCTCTGCCAACCCTCCGGGGGTGTCGGTCGTCCCAACTTCGATTGCGAGAAACTGAGATGCGCCGCAACGTCTCCCGCCGACGTCCCACAGGAGCGATGGGAAGAAGTCCAACATTTCAGTGCTGGGCCTGGGCGCTGCGGCGGGCACATCTACAAGCAAACATCCCGGATCGGTCAACCTGTGCTAGTGAAACAACGATTGCACCGAGGCGACACCGCGAGGTGTGTTGCATTCGCTCTTGTCAGCCATCGCCTTTTCGGTGCATATCCAAAAGTCTCTTGAACTCATTCTCGCCAACCTCTGTAACAGCTTTGGGCTTCGATTCTCGAACTCTGCCCTCCTGAATCAGACAGGCAATCGAAAGGACGATGGCGAGAAAAATCCATGAAAGCGCGACGCACACAATAACTGGTAAATCTCCAACCGATCCTCTGCCAAAGTACGCCCACATGAAGAAAAACGACCACCCGTTTGCGACCATGGAAACAAGCCAAGTGATGAGCGCGCGGCGACAAAGGAAATGGCCAAAGGCCCTGCGGATATACCCGTACCAAGCGAAGAACCCTGGCAGCCAAATGAGCAACCAGAAAAACGCGCCACCTGCGGTGTAATGCAAGTAACCAAACGTGTACCAGAGCAAGAGGAACGCCCAAACACTACCGCCCACTGCAAGCACCAGGCTGGAAATGCGTGGAAAACTCATGGCAAGTGACGACAACGGCTAACAGCATCGTACGGACAAAATCAGCGGCGAAAGACCAAATTGTGGTCTCGTTCCATCTAAGGTGAGCATAGACCCGCGAACCGGGCCGGCAAGGTTTCATTTCCAATCAGCCACGCCGGCTTCTTGGCTTGCGCTCGCTGCGTTCTCGGCTCAACCATTCCCGCGCTATGGGCATCTTTGCAAAACTTCTTGGGGCGGGTCGCTTTTCAATTTCCCGCGTTCTCACCTGTGGATTCACCGGCATCGCTTTCGCTGCGGGACTGAATTCGCTCAACCTCCTTTCTCTTCAAGCGGCGGAAAGTCACCTGCTCTGGCAAATCGGCCAGCCGGATGGCGACAATCGCGAGTTCGCGCTCGCGCCGGCGGGCTTTGGGCAATTCCGCGAAGACGCCGCGTTCTTCGTCGGCGAATCGGACGCCGCGCGCGACTGGCCTTACGTCCAGCCCGGGCCGGCGGATTCCTGGGCCGGCGCTCGCAGCCACACGTTTCTCGTGGTGTTCGGTTTGAAGGACGCGCCGCCCGCTGGCGAAGCGCGGCTCAAGGTGAAGTTGCTCGACACCCACTCCGGCGGGCCGCCGCAGTTGGAATTCCGGCTCAACGATGCGGTGGTGCAACGCGATCTTCCCGCCGGGGCCGGGGACGAAAGCATCCGCGGCGAGCCGGCGAAGGGCAAGCCGCGCGCGTTTGAGGTTGTGTTTCCCGCGGGCGCATTGAAGGCCGGTGAAAACCAATTGGGCATCACGACGAAGACCGGTAGTTGGCTGCTCTACGATTCGCTGGCGCTCGAAACGGCGGCGGGCGTGGCACTCGCGCCGGTGTCCAATCGGACTCTCGTGACTGGCATTACGGGAGTGCGGGCGCTGAAAGAAGTCTCAGGAAAACTGTTCCATCCAGTGTCCGTTTCGCTTCGTCAAGTCGGTGAACCTTGCGACGCCACTTTGCGCGTCGTCGGCGGGTCTCCGCTCGACGTGCGCCTGACCAAGGGGGCAAACACGTTTGAACTGCTCGTGCCGCAGGTCAAAACCAACACGCGCGTGCCGGTCACGGTTGAATCCGGCGGAAAGGTTTTGGCGCAACGGGAGGTTGAAATCAAACCCGTGCGGCCGCTCACGGTTTACATCCTGCCGCACTCGCACACGGACATTGGCTACACGGAAATCCAGTCGGCCATCGAGGCGAAGCAGGTGCAGAATTTGGTAGATGGCATCGCCGCCGCCAAGCGCACGGCGGATTATCCGGCGGGCGCGCGCTTTATCTGGAATGTCGAGGTGCTCTGGGCGGCGGACCTTTACCAGCGCCGGCTCAATGAAACGCAGCGCGCGGAGTTTCTGGACGCCGTGAAGCGCGGCCAGGTGGCGCTCTGCGGAATGTATTTGAACGAGTTGACCGGGTTGTGCCGCCCCGAGGAATTGGTCCGCCTCTTCCGCTACGCCACCAAGCTCGCCGAACAAACCGGGCGACCGATTGATTCGGTGATGATCAGCGACGTGCCCGGCTACACGTGGGGCACGGTCACCGCGATGGCGCACGCGGGCATCCGCTACTTCAACACCGCGCCGAATTACTTCGACCGCATCGGCACGATCCTGCGCGAGTGGGAGAACAAGCCGTTTTGGTGGGTCGGACCGGATGGCCAGTCGAAGGTGCTGGTGTGGATTCCGTTCTGGGGCTACGCGATGTCGCATGTTTATCGCGATATGTCGCCGCGCTTGGTCAGCGAGTTTTACGACGGCTTGGAGAAGCGCGGTTATCCCTACGACATCGCGCACGTCCGTTGGAGCGGTCACGGCGACAACGCCGTGCCGGACCCGGCGATCTGCGATTTCGTGAAGGACTGGAACGCGAAATATGCCTGGCCCCGGTTCGTCATCTCCGGCGTAAGCGAGGCGTTTCGGGCGTTCGAGCAGAAGCATGGCGCGCAGTTGCCCGTCGTGTGCGGCGATTGGACGCCGTACTGGGAAGACGGCGCGGGCTCGTCGGCGCTGGAAACCGCGCTGAACCGCGAAAGCTCAGACCGCCTGACGCAAGCCGAAGCGCTCTGGGCCATGCGCGATCCGAAGAGTTATCCGGCGGCGGCGTTTGCGGACGCGTGGAATAGCGTGCTGCTCTACTCGGAACACACCTGGGGCGCGCATTGCAGCGTGTGGGGGCCGGAGCGGCAGGAGACGAAAGAGCAATGGGAAGTCAAACGCGGCTACGCGCTCGCGGCGGACAAGCAGTCGCGGGAATTGCTCGCGCGCGTCCCGGACCTAGCGCTAAATTCGAAATCCGAAACCCGAAGTCCGAAGCCAATCCAAAATCCAAAATCCAAAATCGAAAATTCAACGGCGTTGGATGTCTTCAACACCGCCTCCTGGCCGCGCACCGAACTCGTCACGCTCTCCAAAGAACTTTCCGCCGCCGGTGATCGTGTGTCCGATGACCGAGGCCGGCCCGTACCATCGCAGCGTTTGATTTCAGGCGAATTGGCTTTCCTCGCGAAAGATGTCCCGGCACTGGGCGCGAAACGATTCTCAGTGGTCGCCAGCCAGGCGCACGTCGCCAAGCGGGCCACGGCAAACGGCGCGACACTCGACAGCGGCGTTGTTCGCGTGCGGCTGGACGAGAAAACCGGCGCGGTCGTTGAACTTACCGCCCACGGCATAGCCGGAAACTTCGCCGACACCAGTTCCGGCCGCGGTCTCAACGACTACCTCTACCTGATCGCCGACGATTTGAAGGATCTCCAGCGCAACGGCTCGGTGACGATTCGCATCGGCGAACCCGGCCCGCTGGTGGCCTCGCTCATCGTCGAGTCCGCTGCGCCCGGCTGCCGCAAGCTCACCCGCGAAGTGCGTGTCGTGGCGGACGCGGATTACGTCGAGTTGATCAACGACCTCGACAAGGAACGCGCGCCGCGACCGGCGAAGGCGGAACATCCGGAAGGCGATTACCGCAATCGCGCCGCCAAGGAGAGCGTGAACTTCGCCTTCGAGTTCAACGTGCCCGGCGGCGACGTGCGGCTTGATTTGCCGCTCGGTGTGATGCGGCCCGAGGCGGATCAGATGCCGAGCGCGTGCAAGAACTGGTTCACCGTGGGCCGCTGGGCCGACGTGTCGAATCGCGATTGCGGCATCGAGTGGGTCACGCTCGATGCGCCGCTGGTCCAAGTCGGCGGCATCACCGCCACGCTGCTGAATTCGCAAACCAATCCCGACGTGTGGCGCAAGCGCGTCGAGCCGACGCAGAAGCTCTACTCGTGGGCGATGAACAACCACTGGGGCACGAACTACCGCGCCTACCAGGAAGGACCGACGCGCTTCCGCTTCGTGCTGCGGCCCTATCGCAAATCCGATCCCGCCGCGAACACGCGCTTCGCCACCGGCTTCAGCCAACCGCTCCTCCCGCTGCCTGCGCGCGGTTCGCAGCCCGGCAAATCGCCGCTGCTCCGCCTCAGTTCCGACAACGTGCTCCTCACAGGCCTGAAGCCCAGCGACGACGGGCGAGCCGTG